>CAYGAO010000041.1:0-16075 GCA_964347715.1 uncultured Acidobacteriota bacterium | reverse complement strand
GCCCGGACGGTGGGGTTCCCCATCTCTTCGAGGACGGATTCCCATGCGGGGCGCTCTATCCACAGGCTGCTACGGCGCCAGCGCGAGACCCCAGGGGCGCTCGCCGACCGGGATGCGGGCCACCACCTCGAGGCTCGCGGTGTCGAGGACGCTCACATCGTTCGACGGCCCGTTGGCGGTGTAGAGGAACCGTCCGTCCAGAGACACGGCGATGCCCCACGGGCGCTCCCCCACCTCGACGGTCGCCGTCACCTCCCCCGATTCCAGCTCCACCACCGAGACCGTTCTCGCCCGTCCGTTCGCCACATAGAGACGGTCGGCGGCCGGAGAGAGCGCCACCCCCATGCTCAGCGAGCCCTCCGGCAACGCGAAGGTGCGGCTCACCCGGTGCTCGCCGACCACGATCTCCGACACCGTCCCGTCGATCTCCGACGAGACATAGGCGAAGGCGCCGTCCGGAGTGAACACCGCGTCGCGGGGGCGATGCCCGACTCCGATCCGGGCCAGTTCCTCCCCGCTCCGGGTGTCGAGCACCGTCACATCGTGATCCGTCTCGCCGGTCACATAGGCGAGCGCGCCGTCGGGGCTGATCCGCACCCCTTCCGGCTCGCGCCCCACCGGCACGGTGCGAAAGATCTCGCCGGAGGCCACTTCCACCAGACTCGCCTGGTCGGCGTCCTCGTTGGAGACCACCAGCCGCGCCCCGTCCGGGGTGATGTCGAAGGTCTCCGGATCGGACCCGCCGGGGAGCACCCGGGTGAGCCGCCGGGCGCGGAGATCCACTTCGGCGATCCCGTCCTCGGTCTTGTCGGCCTCGCCGCATTCCTCTTCGTCCATCCACGGCGGGCAGCGGGGAGAACCGGAGAGCGCGACGAAGGCGAAATCTCCGCCGGGGGCGATGCGCACCCCGCGCGGCCGCCGCCCCACCGCGATCTCGGCGACCGTTTGGTGGGTCTCGGTGGAAACGAAGCTGAGGGTTCCCGACTCCTCGTTCGTCACCAGCAGCAGCCCGGAGAGCGACGGCTCCGGAGGACCACCGCAGCCCCAGCAGAGCCCGGCGAGAACGAGCGCGCCGCCGCGTCTCACGGGGCGCTCCCGGCGCCGGAGGGCAGCCCGAACACGAAGATGGACTGCCCGGCGGCGAGGGCGATGAACTGCTCACCGTCGAGCGCGTAGCTCATCGGCGCGGCCCGCACGCCGCCGCCCACGAAGTAGTCCCACAGCGGCTCTCCCGAGTCGGCGTCGAGCGCGAAGAAGTTCCCCTCCATCGTGCCACTCATCACCACTCCGGTGGTGGTCGCGAGCACCCCGGACACCGCCGGAGAGAGCTGCCGGAACTCCCATTCGAGCTCCCCGGTCAGCGGGTCGAGCGCCCGGATCGCTCCGTAGGCCGCCTCGCCGTCCAGCCGGCGCTCTCCGCCACCGAGAAACGGCGTCCCCGGCTCGTATTCGACATCGCTCTTGAAGTAGATGGACGCCATCTCGCGGGTCGGCACGAAGAGCGTCTTCCGGTCGGGGTCGTAGGCCGGGCTGTACCAGTTCGTGGCTCCGGCGAGGCTCGGCCACACCAGCGTGCCCTCCTCGCTCGGGTCCATGCCCGGAACGAGCACCGGGCGTCCGTTCTCGTCGATCCGTTCCGCCCAGGTCTGCGTCGCATACTGGGTCGCCCGCAGGAACTGGCCGGTCTCCCGGTCGAGCACATAGAAGAACCCGTTGCGGTTGGCGAGGATCACCAGCTTGCGCATCGTTCCCTCCCACTCCGCATCCACCAGCACCGGGATCTGGTTCGCGTCCCAGTCGTGGGTGTCGTGCGGGGTAAACTGGAAGTGCCAGCGCAGCTCCCCGGTATTCACATCGAGGGCCACCAGCGAGCAGGTGTAGAGGTTGTCGCCGGGGCGGACATCGCCGTTCCAGTCGGGGGCCGGGTTGCCGATCCCCCAGTAGAGGAGCCCGAGTTCCGGGTCGAAGGAGCCGGTGAGCCAGGTCGCTCCTCCTCCGGTCTTCCAGGCGTCGCCTTCCCAGGTGTCTCCGCCCGTCTCGCCGGGTGCCGGGACGGCCCACCAGCGCCAGACCCGCTCTCCGGTGGCCGCGTCGTAGGCGTCGAGGAATCCGCGCACGCCCGCCTCGCCACCGCTCATGCCCACGATCACCTTGCCGTCCACCGCGAGCGGCGCCGCGGTGATCGCGGTTCCAATGCGGTTGTCGCCGAGCGGAACCCGCCAGCGAACATCGCCGGCGGTGCGGTCGAGCGCGACGACGAAGGCGTCGAGGGTGCCGAAGAACACCGACTCGCCCAGAAGCGCGACCCCGCGGTTCGTCCGCGGGAAACCGATGTTCAGCGTCTCGTCCGGAACCGCCGGATCGTGCCGCCAGAGTCGCCGCCCGGTGCGGGCGTCGAGCGCCGCGATCGTGCTCGGCGGCTCGGCGATGTACATCACGCCGTCCGCCACCAGCGGGGTCACCTCGACCCGGCCGGCGGTTCCGGTCTGATGGATCCACACCGGCCGGAGTCGGGACACGTTCTCCCGCGTAATCCGGTCGAGCCGGGTGAAGCGCTCCGAGCGGTAGTTGCCCGAGTAGGTGAGCCAGCTGTCCGGCTCGTCGGCGGCCCCGACGAGGCGCGAATAGGACACCTGCGCCGCCGCCGGTGCGGCGAGCAGCGCGACGAGGGCGGCAGCGCCCGGCAATCGGCGGTGGGTCATCGGGATTCGTCTCCCCGGGGGCCGCGGAGGGTGGCGAGGAACGCGACCAGATCATCGAGTTCCTGCTCCTCGAAGTCCGTGTAGGTCATCATCATGCTCTCCTCCGGAAGCAGCTGGAACTCCCGCAGCTCGGCCTTGCGGAAGGACCGGAGGCGCCCCGCCTGGTCGAGCAGCTGGATGGTGAAGGTGTCCTCGTTCATCCGGACGCCCATGATCCGGGCGCCGGCGCGGTCCTCGACGAGCACCGAGCGGTAGCGGGGAGAGACCACCTTCGCCGGGTCCTCGATGGACTCGCGGAGGAAGGCGCTGCCGCGCAACAGCCCGACGCGCGAGAGATCGGGGCCGAAAGCGATGCCCTCGCCGTTCACGATGTGGCAGGCGGAGCAGAGTGTCGCCTCGTAGAGCTCGCGCCCGGCCGCCGGGTCGCCCGGCAGGTCCTCCCGCGGCGCCACCCCGAGCGACCAGACATAGGCCGCGACCCGTCGGATCTCCCGGGTGTTCAACGACCCGTGGCCCGGCATGTCGGTGCCCGGGATGCCGTCGTCCACGATCTCGATCAGGGCTTCGTCCGTCGTCGCGCGCCGCAGGTTCTCGCGCATCAGGTTCGGGCCCTCGCCGCCGACGCCGTCGAGCCCGTGGCAGCGGGAACAATGGACATCGAACACCCGCTTCCCGTGGGTGATCTCGTCGGGAGTGGCCTCGGCGAGCGGCTGTGCGACGACGGGTGGCGCGAGCAGTAGCGCCGCGACGAGCGCGAGCCGGCGTGGTCCGGGGTAGCCCATGGTGTCCCTCCTCCAGAGTGTCCGACTGTAACAAAGGCCCGTGGCGGGGAGCCGCGCCAGACGGCGATGCTGTGGGACACTGGCCTGCTGGTCTGTCCGGAGCATCGCCCAGGTCCGACCGGGGGCTCCCGCCCCTCGTGAACACCGGGCGGCGCCCGGGGCTGGCGGCGCGAATCCCCGATCGCTCCGGGTCAGGGGTCCCGCCGGCCCGATTCCGCCCCGGCCCGGTCTCCGGCGCCACCGGGTCCGTCGGCGGGGCGCGACCGGACTCCGAACTCGGCCTCCATGATCGCTTCGAGCCGCGCCATGCGTTCTTCGACCGCGCTGATCCTTCCCCCGAGATCCGTCCTCAGGTCGCCGATCTGACCTTCGAGATCCGACCTCAGGTCGCCGATCTGGCCTTCGAGATCCGACCGCAGGCCGCCGATCTGGCGTTGCATGGCGACGAGGTCGCGATGCACGGCGACGAATCCGGTCGCTCCGGCTCCGATCAGAACGAAGAGCCCGGCGAAGAGCGCCACCACCATCGTCAGGAGCATCCGCTCCGAGCGCGTGAACGGCTCGGACGGACGTCGTCGCGCCCGTTTCGGCCGGGAGTCGGTGGCTTCGTTTCCCATGGCGTAACCGCCCTTCCGATGACCCTACCACCCCCGCGGAGGGCGGGCGCCGGACGACCGTCGCGTCAGGTGGTCGCCCGGAGATCGCGGCGTTCCATCCCGAATGGCCTCCGGGGGAGGTCGGGAACTCACCGGGGAAAACCGGACCGGCCCGGCCGGGTTCGCCAGGATGGCGGGGAGGGGCGAGGAGGCCGGACCGAGTCGGGTGAGAGCCGGTGGGAACCCCTCCTGATCGCGCGAACCGGCCTGGCGACGGCCCGGTGTCGCGCAGCCGCACGGCGTCCGGGGCTCCGTCGCGTCGAACGGTGGCCGGCCGCCGGAGCCGGTCAGGATCTCGCCCGCAGCTTCGCCGCGATGTAGGCCGGATGCTCCACATGGAGGAGCGTCGCCACCTTGCGGATCAGGTGCTCCTCCTCGCCGGCGAGGGTCTCGTCCGCGAACGCCACCCGGAAGAGCGCCTCGACGACGCGCTCCTTCTCGGCGCGGCTGAAGCTTCGGTCCACGAGCCGGGTGAACTCGTAGAGCGACACGGCTTCCGCCGACCGCTTCCCCGCGATCGCGACCACCTCGGCGGTCTCCTCCTCGGTCAGCGAAAAGGCAGAGGCGAGGCCCGCGAGGATCGCCCGCCGCTCCCGCTCGTCCACCTCGTGGTCCGCCCGGGACACCTCGAGGAGGAGCACCGCCGTCGCCGTGTGGATTTCCCGCGGCGACGGCGGCGGCGGGGGCGCTTCGGAAGGGCTCCGCCCGCCCATGAAGTCGCGGAGCCAGCTCACCGGGGATCTCCCTGCTCACCGACGGGCCCGACCAGAGCGACGGCGTCGAGCGGCATCGGCGACGCCGCGGAATTCTACGGGCCCGCCCGACGAACCGGGCCGGGGGGCAGGTCGCCGGCTCGTGGACACGGCCCCCGAAGATCGCGCCAGCGACCCCGGATCAGCGACTGCCGAATCTTCCGGGGTGCGCCCTACCGCAGCCCCGCCAGCGCGAGGATCAGCGCGGCGATCAGCCCGGTCTGGGCGAACATGGCGCCGAGGATCCACTTGAGCAGCTCTGTCTTGAGCTCCGACTTGAGCAGCGCGAGGTCGGCCCTGGTCGCCAGGTTGCCGTTCAGGACCTCGACCGTCTCCCGGGCGAGCACTTCGGCCTGCTGTTCGGTGAAGCCGTTCGCGGTCAGGTTCCGGACGAAACGGTGGGTGTCGAAGACGACGGCCTCGACGGGCATCGGGGCGATCGTAGCCCGTTCGGGCCCGGTTCGCTCGCGCCCCGGGGTCTCGCCGAAACCGGGCGATGGGTGGGAGAGATCGCGCCCTGCGGCCCGGAGCGAACCGTTGGCCGGGCGCACCGCAGCCAGCGGCGGCGTCGAAAGCGGCGTGCGGCGTCGGAACGGGCTTCGTTCCGGGCAGGGACGGAGGTCCCGAACGGGAGCGCGTTCGTCGAACGGACACGCTGTTGACGAGGCGCTGCGCCCTCGCACCGGGCCGCCCCCTTCGCGACCCGGCCCCCGAAGGTCCCGAGCCCGAAGAACATCGTCAGCAGGCCGGTGCGACTCCGCCACCCGGTCGTCGAGCCGCGCCGGAGGATCGCCGGTCCGACGACGAGCGCGGCAGCCACTCGGGCCACCGGGTCAGCGGCCGCTCACGGGTTTCCGGGGTGCGCCCTACCGCAGCCCCACCAGCGCGAGGATCAGCGCGGCGATCAGGCCGGTCTGAGCGAGCATGGCGCCGAGGATCCACTTGAGCAGCTCCGACTTGAGCAGCGCGAGGTCGGCCCTGGTCGCCAGGTTGCCGTTCAGGACCTCGACCGTCTCCCGGGCGAGCGCTTCGGCCTGCTGTTCGGTGAACCCGTTTGCGGTCAGGTTCTTGACGAAACGATGGGTGTCGAACACGACGGCCTCGGGGGGCATCGGCAGGATCGTAGCCCGTTCGGGGTCCGGTTCGCTCGCGCTCCGGGGACTCGCCGGTCTCCACGCGGTCTGAACCGGCTGTGGAGACGTCCCTCGTGGGCCGATGCGGCGCGAAGCGCCGCGGGGAGGAGCGCGGGGAGGGTCCACCCTCCCAGCGAAAGAGACGAAACGCTCCGAAACATCGGCGCCGGAAGAGCTGCCTCCTCGGCCGAACGAAGGTCCCGGACGGGAGCGCTCTCGCCGTGGGGACGCGCTGCCGACGAGGCGCTCCGACTCGCATCCGGCCGACCCGGCGGCGCGCCGGGCGTCGCCGGCTTCGCGTCAGGCCGCCGCCCCCGGACGCGAGCGCCAGACCCAGACCCCGAAGGTCCCGAGCCCGAGGAACATCGTCAGCAGGCTGACCGCGACCCCGGCCACCGGGATCTCGACCGCGAACGCGAGGATCGCGAGCCCGAGCGCGAGCCGCCCGACCCGCTGCCAGGTCGTCGAGGCGAGCCCGAGGATCGCCTGCCCGATGACCATCGCGGCCGCGACGCGGGCGGCGTAGAGCAGGAAGCCGTAGAGCGCCGCCGTGGCCAGCGCGAGCGGCAGGCCGACGAAGGTGATCGCGAGCAGGACCGCCGCGAAGGGCACGCCGACGAAGAGCAGGAGCCCGAGGACGAGCGGCCCCACCGGCCGACCGCCGATCGCGGCGATCGCGCCGATCGGGCCGGCGGCGAGCAGGACGAGCGCGAGCCCGAGCAGGAACCCCATCCCGAAGCGCAGGACGACCCCCCGCGCGGCGCCCCACGGATCCGCCTCTTCGGGTTCCGGCTGGCTCCAGGACACCTCCGCCGCGCCCGGCTCGCGTTCGGGTTCCGAGGCGCCGTGGAAGCTCGCCGTTCCGGCGACGGACGCCTCCGAGCCCATCCGGAGCGTCTTCCCGCGAATCCGCAGATCCCCGCCGACGGGCGCGTCCACCTCGAGAGTCTCGCCGGCTGCCACCACCGACCGGCCGACGGGCCCCTGGACCGAGATCAGCGAACCGGCCGCGGTGACCCCGCCTTCGACCCGTCCCCCCGGAAGGACGGAGATCCTCTCGCCCGCGGCGGTGAGGCTCCTCCCGACGGTGCCTCCGATCCGCACGATCTGCGCGAGGCTCCGAACCGCCAGGCCGACGCTGCCGTCCACGACCAGCTCGTTCGCGGCGCCGATCAGGTCGCCCTCGACCCGCCCGCTGACCGTGACCGTCCGGCCGAGGAAAAACACATCGCCCTCGACCGCGCCCTCGATCCGCGCCTGATCACAGAGCAGGACCAGGTCGTCGTTCACCACCTGTTCCCGGGTGACCCGACAATCCTGGTCGCTGCCGGACCGGACCTCCCAGGCTTCGGCCGGCGTCGCGAACGGGGAGAGGAGCGCCGCCGTCAGCAGCAGCGGCGCGGCGCCGGCGCGCGAGCGGCGCGTGGCGGAAACCAGGGCGATTCCGATGAGCGTCATGAAGACGATGCCTCCGTAGGCGATCTGAACGGCGACTCGCTGGAAGTCCAGCAGGGAGAGCAGGCGGTAGCCCAGGCTCGAGAGCAGGGGCAGGGCGTCGGGGAGCGGGGTCTCGCTGGTCATCTCCCCCACGGAGACGAGGGCGCGCCGCACGACCGTGAGACCGAACGACACGAGGAGCCCGGCGGCCACGACCCAGCCGAGTTCGCGCCGGTCCTCGCGCCGGGGCGCCGCCGCGGGAGCGACGGCGGCGCGGAGCACATCGCTCTCGCGCCGAAGCGCTTCGTAGGCCCGGTTGCACGGGAAACAGCGAACGAGGTGGCTGAGCGCGGCGGCCTTCGCATCGTGGGCGAGTTCGTCGTCGATCAGCGAGACGAGCTCGAGTTCGGAGAGGTGCGGGGGGGCCGCCATCGTCAGTTCTCCTCGTCCGCGAGGTCCTCGCGCATCCGGCGCCGCGCGCGCAGCAGCAGGACCCCCACGTTGCTCCGGGTCACGCCGAGGATTTCGGCGATCTCCCCGTAGCTCGACCCGGCGGCGTACCGCAACGTCACCGCGAACCGCTGCCGCCGGGGGAGCCGCGAGACCGCCTCCTGGACCCGCTTCCGGTTTTCCAGCGAGATCAGCCGATCGAGGGGGTCCGGCGCCTCCGAGGCGATCGCGGTCGCGCCCTCTTCGTCGAGCGGCTCGGACCGCCGGAGCCGCCGCGCCTCGTCCCAGCACCGGTTCGCGGCAACCCGGAAGAGCCAGGGCGCGAAGGGCCGGGAGGCGTCGAACGAGCCGAGCCGGAAGCGCACCTTCATCAGGATCTCGGCGGCCAGGTCTTCCCCGGCGTCCGGGGTGAGCGACCGCTGACAGAAAGCGAGCACGCGCGGGTAGAAGTGGGCGTGGAGTGCAGCCCACGCCTCGGCCGCCGCGCCCCGTTCTTCGGGAGGCAGTTCCTCCCCGAGCAGATCGGCCCGCTGGCAGGTCCGGACCAGGCCCTGGATCTCCTGTTCGTCGGGCATCCCTCCGACATTCATACGCGGCGCCCCCCGCGGGGGTTACACGGCGCCTCCCCCGATTCACCGGGTGGGCGCGCGTCGCCCCTAGAATCCCGTGGATGCGTCTCCCCGGGCGGCGATGGTGGCTCCTCGGGGCCGGCGTCCTCGCGCTGATCCCGGTGCTCCTCGGCGCGAGGCTCCTCGACCGGATGGCCCTCGGTTACACGACGGGGCTCCGGCGCACCCCCGACGGCCCCGGCTTCTTCGGCGTCGAGCCGCCCGCGGGCGGCCCCACCCCCGGAGCCCTCTTCCTCGGCTGGTCCGCGACCGAAGCGGGGGAACCCGGATTCGTGATGCGCCGGGTCTCGGCTTCGGCGCGCTCGGCCGGCATCCGGCCCGGAGACCGGATCACCGCGGTGGACGGCGTGGCCTACCCGGACTCCCGCGCCGCGCTGGGCGGGCTCGTCGCCACCCGGTCCGCCGGCGAGGTCGTGCCGCTCACCCTCGTTCGCGGCGAGAGTGAACTCACCCTCGAGATCCCGCTGGCTCCGTTCGTCCGCCACCCGGGCGATCTGGATCTGCCCTACGAGGAAGTCGAGTTCGACTCGGACAGCGGGCACACGCTGCGCGGCTGGTGGATCCCGCCGCCCGCGGACAGCGACGGCCGGGCGATCGTCTGGGCCCACGGCGCCCATTCCTCGCGCTACCAGGCGCTCGACCACGCCGCCGCGTACTTCCGCGCGCGCGGCTACGGGCTGCTGACGATGGATCTCTCGGGGCGCGGTTCGAGCGACGGAAAGTACATCACCTACACGCGGAACGAACGCCACGATGTGCTCGCCGCCATCCGCTTCGCCCGCGAACGACAGGGCGCCGCGGCGGCGCGGGTCACCGCGTTCGGGACCTCGAACGGCGCCGCCGCGGCGATCTATGCCGCGGCGGCGCTCGGGGACCTCCCGGCGCTCGCGCTCGACGCCCCCTACGCCGATCTCTGGCGCGCCGCCGGTTCGATGCTGACGGCGCGCGGCGGCGCCCCGGCCCTCCGCGGACCCCTGTCCTTCTTCGTCTGGCTGCGCACCGGGCTCCGGATCCGTTCGGTGCGCCCGATCGAGGCGGTCACCGGGATCCCGGGGCCGGTGCTCTTCATCCACGGGGACCGCGACGAACAGGTCCCCCCGGAGCACAGCCTCGAGCTCCACGAAGCCCGCATCGCCGCCGGCCTGCCGTCCCGCCGCTGGGTCCTTCCCGGAGGGCGGCACGGCTTCGACGACTACCCCCTGCCGGCGATCTTCTGGAATCGCGTCGTGGATTTCCTCGACGACGCGCTCGGCGGCCGCCCGGCGGAAAGGGTGCTCGGCGGCCCGGCGCCGGACACCCTGGATGATCCGAAGTGGGCGGGGCGGGGAAGCTGGTGATCGGGCGACGATCCCGGGGAGCGCTCGGGCTCCGGTCGTGGGGAGCGCTCGCGCTCCTCTCCGGGTGTGCATCTCCGCCCCCGGTCGCCGAGATCGGGCCGGCGGCGGGCTACGAGGACCTCGCCGCCCGGATCGCCGACTTCGTCGCCGCCGAGATGGAGGACAAGCGTATCCCGGCGATGGCGCTCGCCCTCACCGAGGGCGAGCGGATCGTCTGGGCGACGGGGTTCGGCGAGGCGCGGCCCGGCGTCCCGACCGATCCGGACACCCTCTTCCGGGTGGGCTCGGTCTCGAAGCTCTTCACCGACATCGCGGTGGTGGCGCGGTCCGAGGCCGGCGAACTCGACCTCGACCGGCCGGTCGGCGAGGCGCTTCCCGGATTCGCGCCGGCTCCCCCCGGCGAAGGGATCACGCTCCGCCAGCTCATGGCGCACCGCGCCGGGCTCGTCCGCGAGCCTCCGGTGGGCCACTACTTCGACGACTCGTCGCCGTCGCTCCGCGCCACCGTCGAGAGCCTGAACGGGGTTCCTCCCGTCTTCGCTCCCGGATCCCGGCAGAAGTACTCGAACGCCGGCATCGCGGTCGTCGGGCGCGTCCTCGAACACACCGCGGGAAAGCCCTTCGCCGACGCGGTCACCGAAGCGGTGCTCGCCCCGCTCGGGCTCGAATCGAGCTCCTTCTCGCTGGCCGCCGCGCCTCCGGGGCGCCTGGCCTCGGCCACGATGTGGAGCTACGACGGGCGGGAGTTCCCGGCCCCGGACTTCCCGCTGGGCATGGCGCCCGCAGGCTCGATGGTGACCTCGGTGCGCGACCTCGGCCGCTTCCTCACCCTCCTCGCCGGCGGGAGCCTTCCGGGAGTCCTGGGCTCCGAGGGGCTCGCGCAGATGTGGAGGGTCCAGTTTCCCGAAGACCCGGGCGACCGGACCGGGTTCGGGCTCGGGTTCCACCTCGACTTTCTCGAACCGCCGGGGGGCGGCGATCCACTCCGCCTCGTCGGACACGGCGGCGCGATCTACGGCTACTCGACCGAGCTCGCCTTCCTCCCGGACGCCGGACTCGGCGCGGTCGCGGTCAGCAATGTGGACTTCACGAACGGGGTGGTCTCCCGCATCGTCCGCCTCGCGCTCGAGGCGGCGCTCGCGCTTCACTCCGGAGCCGAGGTGGACTTCGCCCGCAGCCGGCCGCTCCCCGCCGGGCTCGCCGACCGGCTCCATGGCCTCTACGAGGGGCCGCAAGGGACGCGCATCCGGATCCTGGCTCGCGGCGAAGGCGCGATTCTCGAAGCCGGCAGCGCGACCCTCGAGCTGCGCGCTCTCGATGGTTCCTCCGATCTGGTCGCCGACTCGCGGCTCGGCTTCGGCCCCGAGATCGGGATCGCGGGCGAGGATCCGGAATCCGTTTCGGCGCTCGCGATCGGCGAAGCCCGCCTTTCCCGCATCCCCGACCCGCCCCCGCCGCCCCCGCCGGCCGAGTTCCTCCCGCTCCTCGGCGAGTACGGCTGGGACCACAACCTCCTCTTCGTGTTCGAGCGCGACGGGGCGCTCACCGTCCTGATCGAGTGGCTGGAGCGCTACCCGCTCACGCCTTCGGGACCGGACCTCTTCGACTTCCCGGACCGCGGGCTCTATCCCGGCGAGTCGCTCCGTTTCCTCCGGGACGACGAGGGCGGGGTCACCGGAGCGGACCTCTCCGGGATCTTCTTCCCCCGTCGCCCGGGCCCGGGAGACGAGACCTTCCGCATCGAGCCGCTCCTCCCGATTCCCGAGCTCCGGCGCCTCGCGGAGAACGCTTCGCCACCCGCCGAGGAGGGAGACTTCCGCGAATCGGACCTCGTCCGGCTCACCGACCTCGACCCCACGATCCGGCTCGATATCCGCTACGCGGGCGAGAACAACTTCATGGGCGCCGCGTTCTACGAGGTAGCGGACGCCTTCTTGCAGCGGCCCGCCGCCGAAGCGCTCGTCCGGGCGAACGCCGCGCTCTCGGAGCACGGCGTCGGCGCCCTCGTCCACGACGGTTATCGCCCCTGGCGGGTCACGAAGATGTTCTTCGACGCGACCCCCGAGCACCAGCGGATCTTCGTCGCCGACCCCGCCTCGGGTTCCCGCCACAACCGGGGCGCGGCGGTGGACCTCGGCCTCTACGACCTCGAGACCGGCGAGCCGCTCTCGTTCGTCTCGGGGTACGACGAGTTCTCGGAGCGCGCCTTCCCCGACCATGTGGGCGGCGCTTCGCGCCAGCGCTACTTCCGCGAGCTGCTCCGCCGGGCGATGGAGCGCGAGGGCTTCCGCGTTTACGAGCACGAGTGGTGGCACTTCGACCACGGGGAGTGGGAGCGCTACCGCCTCCAGAACCTCCCGCTCCACCGCGTGGCGCCGTGATCCTCGATCTCCTCTCGCGCGAAGGCAGGGAGGCCTTCCGCATCCGCCGGGCGGCGAAGACGCTCACCGAGCGCTACGCCCAGCCCGAGGCCCGCCAGGACGCCGCGGAACGGCTCCGGAACCTCGGCACTCCCGAAGCGATCTACCACCTCGCCCGGCGGTTCACGATGACCGCCGGAAACCTCGAACAGGACGACCAGGAGAAGCGCTGGGTGCGCGATCTCCTCGTCGAGCTGGGCGAGCGGGCGACCGATCCGCTCCGCCGCTACCTCGCGCGCCACGACGAGATCACCTGGGCGATGGACGCACTCGGCGAGTTGCTCCCCCCGGAGGAACTCGCGCGCTTCCTCCTCGGGGTCCTCGCCGACGGCGATCCGGTCGCGATCCGGGGGGCGAAGGCCACCCAGATCCTCGAGTTCCTCGCCGGCGTCTCGGCCGCCGGGGTCGCGGCCGGCATCGCCCGGAGCCTCGCGAGCAGCGATGACACGGTCCGGATCGCCGCGGTGCAGGCGCTTCGGGACCACGCCGATCCGGAGACGCGCGAGCCGCTGCTCGCGGCGTTCGTCTCCGACGAGGAGGATTCGATGCGCGTCCGGATCGCGATCGCCGGGCTGTTCGCCGATCTCCGGTGGGATATCCGCGGCCGCCGCCCCGCGGTCGAGCGGGTGCTGCCCGAAGGGTTCCGGATCACCTCCCGCGGGCGGATCATCCGCGCGGCCGCGGGTTGATGGCGAATCTCTCCGCCGCGGTCATCGTTCTCGGCTACCTCGCCGCGATCACCGCGTTCGGGGTCTTCGTCGGACGCCGCGACCGGACGGTCTCCGGGTACTTCCTCGCCGGCCGCTCGGCGCCGTTCTGGGCGGTGGCGGCCTGCATCGTGGCCACCGAGACCAGCGTCCTCACCTTCGCCTCGGTCCCCGGCTTCGCCTACGAGGGGAACTTCGGCTTCTTGCAGCTCGCGCTCGGGTTCGCGCTCGGCCGGGTCGCGATCGCCGCCCTGCTGCTCCCCGCCTACTTCCGCGGCGAGGTGGTCACCACCTACGAGCTGCTTTCGAAGCGCCTCGGCCCGAGCGTCCGGAGCGCCGCCGCGGCGACCTTCCTCGTCTATCGGAACCTCGCCGATGGGGTCCGGCTCCACGCCGCGGCCCTGATGGTGGCGATCATCGCCGGGGTACCCGAGTGGTGGTGCATCCTCGCGCTCGCCGCGGCGATGGTCCTCTTCTCGGAAGAGGGCGGGGTCCGGGCGACGATCTGGACCGATGTGATCCAGCTCGGCGTGTATCTCCTCGGCGCGGGGGTCGTGGTCTTCGCCCTCTTCGACGAGAGCGGTCCCGAGCCGTTCGCCTGGATCCCCGCCGCGCGCGAGGCCGCGAAGTTCGAGATCTTCGCGCCCGCGCTCGACTTCAGCGTCCCCTACTCGCTCTGGGCCGGGCTCCTCGGCGGGCTCTTCCTCACGCTCGCGACTCACGGAGCCGACCAGTACCTCGCCCAGCGCCTGCTCGCGGCGAAGTCGCTCCGCCACGCGCAGGCGGGGATCGTCCTCTCCGGCGTGGGGGCGTTCCTCCAGTTCGCGCTCTTCCTGGGCATCGGCGCCTGGCTCTGGCGCCACTACGGCGGCCGCGAGTTCGCGCGCCCCGACGAGGTGCTCCCCACCTTCGTCGCCGAACACCTCTCCGGCCCCGCCGCCGGGGTGATCCTCGCCGGGGTGGTCGCGGCGGCGCTCTCGCCGTCGCTCGTGAGCCTCGCCTCGACGACGGTCCGGGACTTCTGGCTCCCCTGGCGCGCGCGGCGGGGCGAGCGCGGGGAAACGAACCAGGTGCGTCTCGGCCGCCAGTTCGTCGTCGTCTGGGGCGTCGCCCAGACCGCGGTCGCCCTCGTCGCGCAGCGCGCCCCCTCGGCGCTCGAGGCCGGACTCGCGATCCTCGCCTGGGCCTCGGGACCGACCGTCGGCGCGTTCGGGCTCGCGCTCGTCTCGCGGCGGGTCGAATCCGCCGCGGTGCTCGTCGGGATGGCCGGCGGGTTCCTCGCCCCGTCGGCGATCCGCCTCGCCGGGTATCCCCTCGCCTGGACCTGGGATGTCCTCGTGGGCTCGCTGGTGACCGTCGCGGTCGGCCTCGCCCTGAGCCAGCGGGGCGAAGCCCGGTCCGAGTCGTGAGCGCCCCCTCGTTCGCCCGCACCGTCTGGCTCGCCTTCCGCTCCTGGCGGACGCTCTCGGTCACGCTCCTCTCCTTCTCGTCGGGGCTCCCGCTGGGGCTCGTCTGGTACGCGATTCCCGACTGGATGCGCGACCTCGGGGTGGACATCCGCATCGTCGGCCTCTTCAACCTGGCGCAGCTTCCCTGGGCCTTCAAGGTCCTCTGGTCCCCGTTCATGGACCGCTTCGTGCCCGGGTTCTGGGGCCGGCGCCGGGGCTGGATGGCGGTCACCCAGGTGGCCCTCCTCGGCCTGTTCCTGCTCCTCGCCGGCGTGGGGGACCACCCGGAGGCGATCTGGGTGGTGGGGGCGCTCGCGCTCGCCGTGGCGATCTCCTCGGCCTCGCACGACATCGTCGTGGACGCCTACGCGGTCGAGGTCCTGCGCCCCGAGGAACACGGCGTCGCGGTGGGCGCCCGGACGGCGCTCTACCGGGCGGCGATGCTGGTCGCCGGCGGCGGCGCGATCAGCCTGGCGGCGCTCCTCGGGTGGGGCTTCGTGAACGCCCTGCTCGGACTCCTCTACCTCCCGCTCCTCCTCGTCACCTGGCGCGCCCCGGAGCCCGAGGCCCTGCCGCCGGCCCCGAGAACGCTCCTCGACGCGGTCTGGAAGCCGTTCGTCGAGGCTCTCTCCCGCCCCCGGGCGTTCGAGATCGTCGCCTTCGTCTTCTTCTACAAGTTCGCCGACAACCTCGCCCAGGCGCTCACCCGCCCGTTCCTGATCGACATGGGCTACGGCGCCGGGCACCGGGGGATCGCGCTCGGCGCCGTCGGCCTGCTGGTCACGATCGTCGGAACCCTCGCCGGCGGGCTCTTCACCACCCTCGCCGGGCTCGGCCCCGCCCTCTGGCTCTTCGGCGGCCTCCAGATCTTCTCGAACCTCGGCTACTTCTTCGTCGCCGGGGCGGACGGCAGCCTCGCCTGGATGTACGGCGCCGCCGCCTTCGAGCTGCTGAGCGGCGGGCTGGGCACCGGCGCGTTCTCCGTGCTCCTGCTCCGGATCACCGAGAAGCGTTTCTCGGCGACGCAGTACGCGCTCTTCTCGGGCCTCTTCGCGCTGCCGCGCCTCCTCGCCGGCCCCTTCGCCGGCTTCGCCGTGGATGCGCTCGGCTGGCGCACCTTCTATCTCTCCACGATGGCGATGGGGATCCCCGGGCTGATCCTCCTCCACCGGTTCTCCCCGCTCGGAGTGCGCGACCCCGAGATCCGCCTCGGCGGAGAAGGCCGCGCGACCCGGGCTCCCGGACTCCCCGGGCGCTTCGCGCTCTCGGCGCTCGTCGGTGGCGGGCTGGCCCTCCTCACCGCGGTCCTGCTCGGCGCCCTCAAGGCCTACCGCCTCGACCCGGAGTCCGGCTTCGCGCTGGCTCCCGGTCTCGCGCCGATCCTGGAGCCGGCGTCCTTCGCCGACTGGGTGCAGGTCGGCGGGATCCTCGTCCTGACGCTGATCTCCGGCCTCTTCGGGGCGGCGTTCGCGGCCGCCCGGCGCGGCGGAAGCACCGACCCGTCCGGCTAGCAGCCTGTGGATAAAGCGCCCCGCAGGGGAATCCGTCCTCGAAGAGACGCGAAACCCCCTCGTCCGGGCGGATACGGGGCGCTCTCCCCACCGGATGGCGGCCCGAATCGC
>CAYGAO010000040.1:0-16306 GCA_964347715.1 uncultured Acidobacteriota bacterium | reverse complement strand
ACATTCCGTCGATGATCAATGTCCTGGTAGCCGTCTCATTTCCGCTCAGGTAATCGTGGTGCTCCGTCAGAACCGTCCGCGCTTCTCTGATGCTGACCTCAAGCAGCGTGTTCGTTTGCCTCTCCCCCTCCATAAGCATTCATCCTCCAACCGTGCGATAGCACACGCGCTGTCGTAGCCCTCGGAGGACTATCCGTCGAGGTTCGTCCATGACCCACCTCCGGTCCGAATCCACCTCCAAATTGATCTCCATGAACTCTCCCGGAGCCCTTCCCGAGGCACTTTCGCTCCTTCTGTTCGGTAGAATCTCTCGCGTCTGGCCCGGGCCTCCTCCCTTACCAACGCGATGTCGGTCTCGGAAAACCTACGCGCCCATTTTACGGTTCCTTCTTTTATCCAGTAGTGTGACCCGCACGAAAAACCCCAATTCCCTATGGACGGATCCAGCGAGATAGTCTTGCCGTCGTAGGTGAGTCGCCACTCGGCCGGACCCAGCGGCGTCACCACCTCTTCGCCACAGCCACACGCACATCGGTGGACCACTGTACCGAAATGCATCGACACATATAAGACACCCTCATTCAGCTCTTCCGGTATGTGGTCCACGAACGCGTAACCTAGCTTCATTGGCCCGCGTCCTCCTGACCTGGGACTCGGTTGCTCATTTGGTTACCGTCGATCGTATAGGTGCTCCGGTACTCTCTGCCCAGGTCTTGATAGAATTCTCGGTGCTTCTTCCACCGGATTACGGCGAGGGCAGCATTCAGCGCATTCAATTCCACGATCTGCACGTTCCTCTCGTACTCACCGCGATCCTCCGCTCCAGCATCTTTGCGTGGCGTCGCCGCGCTCATGCGAGATTCACAGAAACTCGTCCTCACGACACCGAGCAGCTTTTCGCCCGCCCTTTCGATCCCCATCCCCACATCAACGAACGGAACGCCCACGGCGACCAGCTTCGGCAACAGCCACTTCCTGGTTTTGTTGTGATCGACCGCGACGAAGACGAAATCCAACTCGCTGAGTACTTCGGTGTTGTCGACGGCGACGTTATATTCATGTGCCACAACGCCGCTTCTCATCTTCGCGTACCGTTCGCAGTACAATCGAGTCTTGTTCGGGCGCCCCTCCAATTCCTCAATTGTCGTCGGACCCGGTGCCCGGAACGCGTTGTGCTGATCGAACCGGTCACCGTCGAACAGATGAATCTCCGCAACGGGCGTTTTACTGACATAATCCAGGATGTAAGACCCCGTGCCGCCAAGCCCGATTATGCCGATCCGGTCGTCGGACAGCCTCCCGTTCAGCCGGGTAATTTCGGCCCGACTCGACGCGGTATCCATGAACACGAATGGGTCGTGCCGGTCTGTCGACGGCACTGGCTTTCCGGATCTCGCCAGAGCTGCAGGGTCTATGCGTCTCGCATGGGATCCGATCACCTGCGCGTAGTGCTTCATCTTGTGATGGTAGTCCTCGTAATTCCCCGGCAAAGGCCTCGCGGAGAACAAGTGGTCGACCCATAGCCCATCAGCGAGCTCCTTGCGTTGACTGCTGTTCCGCAGGGCCTCGATCGGCGCACCTCTGTCGTCACAGGGGTACTCGCCCGCAAAGTGCATCGTGTGATCCGCCGGCGGACCGACTTGCGGTCCGTCGTCTGTTAGTGGGCAGACAAGTCGGCCGCGCTTCACAGTTCGCTTGTTCGTAACGTACGGGACCCCATGCAAGATCAGATACCCGGAGCGGACTTCTACCCCGTACCCCTCGTCGACGAGGCGCCTGACGTCCGGCCTACGACTGATCGGTTCGTGTGACATTGACGATCGTCCCGTCCCGCACCTTCAGGCTTTGCCCTTCGTCCAGCTCCCCTTCCGGTGTTCGGCCCGCGGCCTTCCGGAACGTGACCGTGAACACGATCAGCGGACCCCTCGCCGGGTCATCGAGAGCGAGGTCCACTAGCGCGTCGAACGACAGTTCGTCACGGTCTACCTGCCGTCGTCGGCCATTGACCGTGATCAGGACGACTTTGTCCAGCCGCTCTGGTTGGTTGTTGTTTGCCATGAGAGTGCCCTCCTCGGCGTTCTGCCCGCGTCGGGCGGGTCTTGGTTGTGGTCGCCGACGGGGGAAGAGTAGCCGCTCGACGAGAGGATGTCAACAGAGAGCGCACCGTGACAAGTGCGTACAGTAAACATGTTTACGAAATTGACAACTTGGATTGCTGGCACTATGCTTCCGAGGCGTGCGGCCTCCGAAGGCAGAGTTCTACCGTCTCGTTGGCGAAAGGATTGCCCAAGCCCGGCGCCGGCGGCAGCTCACCCAGAAGGGCTTGGCCCCCGCGGTCGGGCTCAGCCGTGCTTCCGTCGCGAATATCGAGAGGGGTCGCCAAGCCGTCGCGCTTCACATGTTCGTCAAGTTCTCTGAGGTTCTCGGCGTGCCGATCAACGAGCTGATCCCCACGGATCGCGGGGTGTCCGCGTCTCTTGTGGTCGAGCAGAGACTGTCGGTGCTCGCGCCAAACGAGCGGGCGTGGGCGGAGGCTGTCCTGGGATCCCGGATGAAGGACGATTGACCTCGATGCGGCCTCGGTACGCTCTGGCCCGCAGAAAGGCGCAACAGGTGCTGCGCGAGGCCGAGATCGTCGCCCCGCCGGTTCCGGTCGAACGGCTCGCCGAGCGGATGGGGGCGCTAGTGCGATACGCCCCGTTCGACGGTCAAATGAGCGCCCTTTTGCATCGCTCGAGGACCGGGAAACGTGTGGTGATAGGGGTCAACTCACGCCATCCGGTTGTTCGCCAACGATTCAGCATCGCCCACGAACTTGGCCATCTGGCCCTGCATGAACCGGCATTCCATATCGACCAGCACGCCTTCGTGTCCTTCCGGGACTCCAGATCCAGCGAGGCGAGCGACCCCCGAGAGATCGAGGCGAACCAATTTGCTGCCGCCCTGCTGATGCCGCCCACTTTTCTGACGGCGTGCGTCCGACAGTTGGGGGAGAACCCGGATGTTGAAGACTCGATCAGAACGCTCGCGGAGCAATTTGGCGTCAGTACGCAGGCGATGTCGATACGCTTGACTAGCTTGGGCGCGATAACCCCTGCCTTCGGATAGAGGCGGCCATAGTCCCGATTCGGAAGCCGGCGCGGGTCGCGTAGTCGCCACCTGGTGTGGAGACCATGATCGATCATCGGCGCACGCTCGCCTCCTGCCGCGGCGCATCGTGCCGGACCGGACCCGGCTCGCCCGCCGGAACGGCCACCGGTCCGCGCTACGGTGCCCGTGCCATCGACCTGCGACGGCCAGCTCACCACGCTCCGCCTGATCCCCCAACCGGGGTTCGGTCCCCGTTGCCGTCCGGGTAGTCCGTGGCGCGGTGAAGCCGTCCCGGAGACTGTTGAAGATCGGTTCCGAAGAGTGCCTGAACCGCCCGGGCGTCGCGCCGGAGTTGCTCTCGGAGGCCGCCGTGACGCTGCGACAGGCCAACGTGGCTCCCGGCGATGGCTTCGGTTCCCGCCGCTCCGCAGAACGCATCCGGCATCCGGCATGAGCGGCCCGCGGCACCGGACCGCTGCGGCTCACGGGGGATGCCGACCAACGCTGCGCCGGGCCGCGGACACCGCCGGAAGAGGCTGCCGAGATCCGCCGATCCCTTCCGGGAGTGCTCGCCCGAGTTGCGGCAGGGCTACTGCTCGCGGAGGGCGCCGACGACGCTGCGGCGGGCCGCGGCGACCGCCGGGAAGAGGCCGCCGATGCCGCCGATGACGAGGGCGAGGACGGTCCCCTGGACGAGGAGTTCGGGCGTGACCCGGAACGCGAACGCCACCTGGCTGAACGATGCCCAGTTGATCGTCGCCGCGCGGAAGCCGTCGAAGAGGAACCAGGAGGCGGCGCCGCCGAGCGCGGCTCCCGCGAGCGCGAACGCGAACGATTCGACCATCACCGAGAAGAGCACCGGCAGGCGCGAGAAGCCGAGGGCGCGGAGGGTGGCGATCTCGCGGGCCCTCGAGGACACCGCCGCATACATCGTGTTCAGCGCGGCGAAGACCGCTCCCGCCGACATCATCGCCACCACGAGCCAGCCGATCGCCGAGATGAAGGTCTCGATCGGGGCCGACTGCTCCGCCAGGTACTCGGTCTGGGTTCTCGCGCCGAGGTTCACCCGCGGGTCCTCGTCCACCGCCGTCTCGAACCCGGCGAACGCCGCGGCGTCGCGCAGGCGGACGAGGGCGAGGTTGTAGGAGTTGCCGCGCTGATACGCCTGCTGCAACACGCGGGTGTCCGTCCAGATCTCGGACTCGGAGATGCCGCCCCCGGAGGTGAACCGGCCGACGACTTCCCAGGAGACGCGCCCAACCGCGATGCGGTCCCCGACGAGCAGCCCCTCGAAGGCGCGGGAAGCGGCGTCCCCGACGATGACCTCGTTGCGCCCGGGCTCGAAGTTCCGCCCCTCGACGATTTCGATCGGGTCGCGGACCTCGAACGCCGCCGCCTCGACGCCCCGGAGCGGAACGTTCGCATCGGTGCCGGTCCCGATCTTCTTGCGGTCGATGATCACGAAGAGTTCGGGCGAGACGAGCGCCCCGGCCGAACCCCGGGCGACGCCGGGAGCCTCTTCGAGGACCTGGATGTCCTGCCGCGAGAGGATGCTCGCGGACTCGGAGGTGGAACCGCCCCGGAGCACCACCGCGACATCGTCACGGGCCTGCCCGGTGACCACGGCGCGGAAGCCGGCGGCCATCGAGAGGACGGCGACGAGCACGCCGACCACGCCCGCGACCCCGAAGACGGCCACCGCGGTGACGCTTCGCCGCTCCCAGACGGTGCCGAGGTTGTAGGCGATCACCGCCTGGCACTGGCGCACGAACGATGCGAGACCCATCTCGTCCCTCCCTCCGGCTAGCAGCCGGTGGATGAAGCGCCCCGCATGGGAATCCGTCCTCGAAGAGATGGAGAACCCCGTCGTCCGGGCGGATGCGGGGCGCTTTCCCCCCAGGATGGCGACCCGTATCGCTTGCGCGATCCGTTCCGCCCTCTTTCGCGGGGAGGGCGGACCCTCCCCGGCGGCGCTTCGCGCCGCGTCGGCGCGCGAGGGACTTTCTCCACCGCCTGCTACAGCCGGCGCAGCGCGAACGCGGTTTCGAGGCGCATCGCCCGGCGCGCCGGGAACACCCCCACGACCAGCCCGGTCGCCACCGCGAGGCCGAGGCCGAGGAGGAAGTCCTCCGGGCGCAGGTAGAGGCCGGGAAGGTAGGCGGCCGCCGCCGACCGGAGCCCGCGCTCCACCAGCACCGCGAGGAGCATCCCGCCGAAACCGGCGGTGGTGACGAGAGCGACCGACTCGAGGAGCACGAGGCGCTGCACCCGCGCCGCGGTGAAGCCGAGCGCCTTGAGCAGCCCGATCTCGCCGATCCGCTCGCGGACCGACTGCGCCATCGTGTTCCCGGCGACGAGCAGGATCGTGAAGAACACCGCGCCGAGGATCGAGGTCACGATCAGCCCGATGTTCCCCATCTGGTTCGCGAAACCCGCGGCGAAGGCGCCCTCGGATTCGCTCTTCGTCTCGGCGGCGGAGTTCCGGAACTCGGCGTCGATCGCGGCGGCCACCTGCGGGGCCCGCTCGGGATCGGCGACCCGGACCATGTACCAGCCGACCTGGCCCCTGCCGAAGGAACGCGCCTCGTCGAAGAAGTCGTAGCGGAAGAGGAACTGGGTGTCGTCGTAACCCTCGACCGCGGCGTCGTAAACGCCGACGAGCTCGAACTCCCAGGCGTCGTCGCCGCGTCCCTGCTGTCGCCAGATGGTGGGGCGGATCGGGATGCGGTCGCCGACCTCCCAGCCGAAACGCTCGACGATGGACCTGCCCGCGATCGCGCCGTTGCGGGTCTCGGTCCAGCGCGTCTTGGCCTCGTCGGAGAGGAGGACTTCGGGATACATGTCGAGGTACTCGGCGGGCTCGACCGGCGACTGCATGAAGAAGTTGCTCGGGTCCTGGTAAACGCCGCCGAACCAGGTCATGTGCATCGCCGCGACGACCCCGGGAATCTCCTCCATGTCCGCCTCGTAGGACTGCGGCAGCAGCTGGAAGAGCGAGACGCGGTGGCGCACCACCAGTCGGTCCTCGTTCGCCAGCTCGACCCCCATCGAGAAGGCGGTGCGGATCATCGAGAGGGCGCCGAAGATCAGGAACGCGACGAGGACCGACGAGAAGGTCAGGAAGGTGCGCATCTTCTTGCGGCGGAGCGCCGCCGCGATCAGGGTGAGCGAGCTCACGAGGTCGCTCCGGGGAGCATTCCGCTCGCCTCGGCGGCGCCCGACTCGGCGAAACGCCCATCCTCGAGGTGGAGGAGCCGGGAGGCGCGCTCGGCCGCCACCGGGTCGTGGGTCACCATGAGGATCGTCTTGCCGCGCTCCCGGTTCAGCGCGACGAGCAGGTCGAGAATCCCGCTGCTCGTCTTCCGGTCGAGGTCGCCGGTCGGCTCGTCGCAGACGAGCAGCGCCGGATCGTTCACGAGGGCGCGGGCGATCCCGACCCGCTGCTGCTCCCCGCCCGAGAGCTCGCGCGGACGATGGCGGCGCCGATCGGCGAGGCCCACGATCTCGAGCGCGATCTCGACCCGGCGGCGGCGCTCGCGGCCGGAGAACGAGGTCAGGAGCAGCGGGAGGCCCACGTTCTTCTCCGCGTTCAGCGCCCCGAGCAGGTTCGAGAACTGGAAGACGAAGCCGATGTTCCTCGCCCGCCAGGCGGAGAGCCGGCGCTCCGAGAGGCGGTGGATCGGGGCTCCGCCCACGAAGACCTCGCCCTTCGTGGGCCGGTCGAGGCCCGCGATCAGGTTCAGCAGCGTGGACTTGCCCGAGCCCGACGGGCCCATCAGCGCGAGGAACTCCCCCGACTCCATCCGCAGGTCGAGCCCCCGGAGGACGGGCACCTCGGTGCGGCCCCGGCGAAAGGTCCGGAACACCTCCCGGACTTCCACCATCGCGCCGGGGGCCGAGGCCCCGTTCTCGTCGCTACTCATGCGGCGTCTCTCCTCGCCCGGTCCGATTCAGGGGGCCGGGAGCTCTTCCTCGACCAGGTCGCCGTCGCCGAGGCCCTCCGGCGGATCCAGCACCACACGGTCGCCCTCGACGAGTCCCGACAGGACGAACACCTCGGAACCCCGGAGATCGCCGAGCCGCACCGCGCGCCGCTGGACGCGCCCGTCGCGCACGAGGAGCACCAGGTCGCGCCCGGTGTCCTCGAACACCGCCGCCCGGGCGACCACCAGACCGTCGGGCGCTTCTTCGGGCTCGGCCTCGGCGGAGCGGAAACCCACGCGCACCCCCATGTCGGGGAGGATCCGGGGGTCGAGCTCGTCGAAGGCGATGCGCACCCGCACCGTGGCCCGGTCGCGGTCGGCGGTCGGGATGATCGCGATCACCCGCGCCGGGATGGTCCAGTCGTCGTAGGAGTCGAGGACCGCGTCCACCGGCTGCCCGGGCGAGACCCGGTTGATGTAGGCCTCGTTCACATCCACCTCGATCTCGCGGGACGCCATGTCCACGATCGTCCCGATTCCGGTGCGGGTGAAGCCGGCCCCGCCGGCGATCGGCGACATCATCTCGCCCGGCTGGGCGTTCTTCGCCGTGATCACCCCGTCGAACGGCGCCCGAATCACGGTGTCCTCGATCTGCTGGCGGATCACATCGCTCTGGCGGTCGGCGACGGCGACATCCTCGCGCTGGCGGTCGAGGCGCGCCTCGAGGGTGGCCACCTCGCCGTCCACCCGGTCGAGATCCGCCTGGCCGGCGACCTCCTCTTCCACGAGGCGGCGCGCGCGCCCCTGGCGGAGTCGCGCCTCGGCGAGCTGGGCCTCGACCTCGAGCACGCCCTTCCGGGCGGCGGCGGCCTGCGCCTCGGCGAGCCGCAGGCTGCGGTCGAGGTTCGAGGAGTCGAGCCGGGCCAGCACCTGCCCCGCCCGCACCTCCATGCCCTCCTCGATCGAGATCCCGATGATCTGCCCCGCCATCTTCGAGGAGACGGTCGCCTGCCGGCGGGCGGTCACATAGCCGCTCGCGTTCAGGACCGTCGTCCCGGCTTCCACCGAGACCGAGCGCACCCGCGCGGTGCGGACGAGGTTCGCCTCGGGCTCCGATCCGAGGAGGAACACCGCCGAAATCCCCCCGCCGAGCACCACGAGGCCACCGATCACCGCGGTCACGAGCGCGAACGGACGCGAACCCCGTTGCTCCTCCGCGATGCGGAGTTCGGCGAGGCGGTCGCTCGGCTTCGGGGCGGGTTCCGACAAATCGGTCGAGGCAGGGCTACGATGGGTCTTCGAGAGGGTTCCCCGGCCGGTCGCCGCGGAGGCGATCCCCAGGGTCGCCCGGCCGGCTTCGCATTCCGGATACGGCCCGGAGTACCGGAATCTTACGGTTGCCGGAGGGTTCGGGTAGCATCGTCCGGGCGGAGCGATGCGACGGACCCCCTTTCTGCTCCTCGGGCCGGCCCTCCTCGTCGGCTGCGCCGCCGACCGCGGGGAGGAAGCGAGGGTCGTCTCCGAGCTCGCCGACGACTTCCGCAGCCAGCGCCGGCTCACCACGGTCGTTCCCGAACTGCCGCTCGCCGAGGCCTACCGCTGGCAGGACGAGTTCGTCGGGATGCTGCGCCCGGAGCTCGGCGAGGTCGTCGGCTACAAGACCGGCGGCCACGACCCCGGGCCGCCGAACCCGAACTTCCCGCCGGGCGGAATCCGGGCGCAGCTGCTCTCGGGGATGTTCCGGGAGAGCGGCGCCGCGATCCGGATCGGGGAGACGGGCGCCGGGTTCCTCGAAGCCGACTTCGCCTTCCGGGTCGGGGACGCCTCGATCAACGAGGCCGCGACCGACCTCGAGATCCTCGCCGGACTCGACGCGGTCGTCCCGTTCGCGGAGATCCCCGACCCGTTCTACGACCCGGAGACCGCGTCGGTCGAACGGATGATCGTGACGAACATGATCTCCCGCTGGGCCTTCGCCGGAGAGCCGGTCGGGATCGAAGCCACCGAAGAGTGGCTCGCGCGCCTGCGGTCGTTCGGGTTCGCCGTCCTCGACGAGGAGGGGACGGTGATCGGGTCCGGGACGATGGCGGAATGGTACGACCCGATCGCCGCCGTCCGCTGGCTCCGGGACCAGCTCCGGGAGTCCGGCAAGCGTCTCGCCCCCGGCCAGCTCCTCTCGCTCGGGAACATCGGGATCATCCGGCAGCTCCACGAGGGATCGCCCCGGGGCCCCGCGTACGCCGGGGACGAGTTCCGGCTCGAGTACCACGGGCTGTCGGAGGCGGGACCCGCATCGGTCACGATCCGCATCGAGAGGTAGCCGGAACCCCGGCGGGTCCGGCTGGCGGACTCGTTCGGGCGATGCCGCTCCCGGTTGCCGTCCGGTCCCGCTGGGTGACAGAGCGCTTCCGGCGCTCGCCCTCGCGCCGAACCACGAAGGCGCGACGCCCGGTCAGCGCCCGGCGTTCTCCCGGCGGGTCCGGAGGCCGAGGGTCCCGAGCCGGCCGGTCTCGGCGACGGGCCTTCCCGAGATGTCGGTGAGCCTCCGGGGCGGGTGGCGCCTTCCGGTGCGGAGCGAGACGACCACGGCCACCCCGAGCGACACCGGGGTGGCGAGCAGCGCGTTCGGGAGCTCGAGGCCGGGGAAGACGAGGCCGGTGAAGACGAGCCCGAGCCAGACGAAGACCCCGGCGAGCATCCCGGCGACCGCGCCGGGACCGTTCGTCCGCTTCCAGTACATCCCGAGGGTGAGCGGGCCGAAGAGGCCGACCATGAGCACGGTCCACGACTCGATCATGAGCGCGTACACGCTGCGGAAGGCGAGCGCGACCGCGAGCGCGAGGCCGCAGAAGACGACCACGCCAGCGCGCACCGCGGTGAGGATCTCCTTCTCCGTCAGGTCGCCCACCAGATTCCGCACGATGTTCTGGCCGAAGACGCTCGCCGGCGCGAGCAGGCCGCTGTCCGCCGAGCTCATGAGCGCCGAGAAGAGCGCTCCGAGAAAGAGCGCGAGCCCGGCGGGAGGGAGGTACTCCATCGCCAGGCGGGGGACGATCGACTCCGGATTCTCGAGGCCGGGAAGCAGCACCGCGCCCACCATCCCGAGCGCCACCGGGACCAGCCCGACGACTAGGTAGAGCGACCCGCCGAGGTAGGCGCTCCACTGGGCGACCCGCTCGCTCCGCGCGCTGAGCGCGCGCTGCATGAGATCCTGCCCGGGCAGGTTGCCGATCCCGATCACGAGCCACGCCTGGAGGAAGAAGAACCACTCGAGCAGCCCGCCGCCGGGAAGGAATCGGCTGTGCCCCTCGGGGAGGCGCTCCAGGATCGCGCCGGCGCCGCCGGCGGCGGAGACCGCCACCGGCAGGAGGATCACGACCGCGGCGATCAGGATCAGCGACTGCACGAGGTCCGTCAGCGTCACCCCCCACATCCCGCCGAGCACCGTGTAGGCGAGCACCACGGCGGCGGCGATCAGGACGCTCCAGACGAAGGGCACGCCGGCCATCGCCGAGAGCACGGTTCCGACGGCGAGCAGCTGGGAGCCGACCCAGCCGATGTAGGCCGGGAGCAGCAGGAGCGCGGCGACGACCTCCGCCGGCCGGCCGAAGCGCCGCCGGAAGAAGTCCGGGACGGTGAGGAGCCGCAGCCGGCGCAGCAGCCGCACATAGAACGCTCCGGCGAGCAACAGGCAGAGCGCCGAGCCGAACGGATCGGCCACCACCGCGTTCAGTCCGCCCACGTACGCCGCTCCCGCCGCCCCGATGAGCGTCCCGCCGCCGAACCAGGTGGCGAAGAGGGTGAAGGTGCAGAGGCCGAGGCCGAGCCGGCGCCCGGCCACCACGAAGTCCGTCGGGTTCCGGATCCGGGTGGAGGCGAACGCTCCGAGGAGGAGCAGCGCCACCAGGTAGGCGGCGACGGCGAGTAGGACGAGCGGCCCGGTCACCTGGGGCGGATGCGCCGCCGGTAGGCCTCCGTCTCGTAAACCTCCGGATTCACGCAGTTCGGTGCGCGTTCCCGGTTCAGGTGCGCGATCGCGTTCTCGGCGCACATGGTCGCCATCCGGTCCCGGGTGGCGACGCTCGCGCTGGCGATGTGGGGGAGCATGACCACCTGCTCGCAGGCGGCGAGGCCCGGATGGAAGTCCGGTTCGCGCTCGAACACATCGAGGCCGGCCCCGGCGATCTCCCCGGACTCGAGCGCCCGGACGAGGGCCGCCTCGTCCACGACCGGGCCGCGCGCGGTGTTCACGAGGAACGCCGTCCGCTTCATGCGCCGAAAGGCGTCGTCGTCGAAGAGGTGGTGAGTCGAGCGGTTCAGGTCGGTATGGATCGAGACGAAGTCGCTCCGCGCGAGCAGGTCGTCGAAATCCGCCCAGCCCACATCGTCGCGCGCCTCGATGATCTCGCGCATCGGCGGATCGAACGCGAGCACTTCCATGTCGAAGCCCCGGGCGCGCCGGCGCATCGCCCGGCCGATGCGGCCGAAACCGACGATCCCGAGGACCTTCCTCCGCCCGTCGCCCCCCGGGCTCACATCGGCGCCGAGCATCAGCGACGGCCCCCAGATCCGGTAGCGCCCGTCGCGCAGGTAGCGGTCCGCCGGGACCACGCGGCGCGCCACCGCCATGAGCAGCGTCCAGGCGAGGTCGGCGGTGGTGTCGGTGAGCACTCCGGGGGTGTTCGAGATCGGCACCCCGAGGCCGGTCGCCGCCGCGACATCGACGTTGTTGAAGCCGACGGCGTAGTTGGCGACCCCGAGGAGGCGCGGCGAGGAGGCGAGGAGTTCCCGGTCCACCGCCTCGGTCAGCAGCGAGACATGGACCGCGGCGCTCCGCGCTCCCCGGAGCACCTGGTCGCGCGGGGTGGCCTCGCCGTCGGCGGTGGGCGCGACCTCGACCTCGGCGGCGGCGCGGAGCATCGCGAGTCCGGCTTCGGGGATGGGGCGGGTTACGAAGATGCGGTTCATGCGGCGAGTCCGAGGGCGGTCGGGTCGGCGAGGAAGCGGGTGAAACCCTCGCGGTCCCCCGCGCCGGCGGCGATGCGGCGGATCCCTTCCCGGAGCGAATCCAGGTCCGCGGCATAGGAGAGCCGGAGGAAGTCCTGCCCCTCGCTGCCGATCACGCCGAAGCTGCGGCGGTCCACGAGGGCGACGCCGTGGAAGTAGAGGAGGAACCGGGAGACGAGCGTCGCCGGGCTGGTCTGGCGCTTCCGGGCGTCGGGGAGCCCCCGGTGGAACGCGGTCGCGCCGAGCGCCTCCGAGACCCCGGAGATGTTCGGGAACACATAGAACGCCCCGAGCGGGGTGGCGCAGGTGATCCCGGGGATCTCGTTCAGCGCCGGCACCACATAGTCGCGGCGGCGCCGGAACTCCTCGACCATCGCGGCGACGACTCCGGCGGTCTTCGGGCTCTCGAGCGCCTCGCGCGCCGCTTCCTGGATGAACGGCGGGACGCAGCTCACGGTGTTGATGTTGATCTGCTTGAAGCGGAGCGCCTCTTCGGCGGTGGGGAGGACGCACCAGCCGAGCCGCCACCCGGTCATCGCGAAGCCCTTCGAGTGCCCGCTGGCGATGATCGTCCGTTCCGCCATCCCCGGCAGCGAGGCCATCGAGGTGTGCTCGAAGCCGTCGAAGGTGATGTGTTCGTAGATCTCGTCCGAATAGATGCGGATGTCGGGACGGGCCCGCTCCCGGACGAGCGCGGCGACCTCGGCGAGCAGGCTCTTCGGCAGCACCCCTCCGGTGGGGTTCGAGGGCGAGCAGAGCACGATCACCTTCGTCCTCTCCGTCAGCAGGCGATCCAGGTCTTCGGGGGTGAAGGAGAACCCGCGCTCCTCGCGGAGTTCGAGCGGGCGCGGGACGCCGCCGAGATAGGTGACCCAGGACTCGTAGATCGGGAACCCGGGGCTCGGATAGATCACCTCGTCGCCGGGGTCCACATAGGCCATCATCGTGTAGCCGATCGCCGGCTTCGCCCCCGGCAGCACGATGATCCGCTCCGGCCCGGCCTCGATCCCGCGCGTCTGCCGCACATGGGCGGAGAGCGCGCGCCGGAGCGGGGCGACTCCGGCGGGATCCGTGTAGTGGGTGTCGCCGCGGCGAATCGCCGCGATGCCGGCCTCGTTGATGTGGGGGGCGCTGTCGAAGTCGGGCTCCCCGATGGTGAAGGGGATCACCTCCACGCCGCGCGCCCGGGCGCGGGCCATGTCCTCGCCGATCTTGAAGGCGTTCTCCGTCCCCATCCGGTCGAAACGGCTGGCGAAGAGGGGCATCTGCTGGGGGGAGGCCGGCGGCAGGGCGAACCCGATGATATATTGAAGTCCGGTTCGGTTCTCGGGGTTTCGCTGACGGTGCGGTTCGGAACGGTGGTTCGCCTCCTGGGCGCCGGTTTCCTCCTCGGGGCGCCGGCAGCCGCCCAGCCTCCGGAGGCGCGACCCGCCGGGGAAACGTCCGCCGAGGGAGCACCCGCCCTGGACGCGCCCGCCCAGGGAGCACCCGCCCAGGAGCCACCCACCGAGGAACCATCCGCCGAGGAACCGCCCGCCCAGGACGCGCCCGCCCAGGACGCACCCGCTGAGGAACCATCCGCCGAGGAACCGCCCGCCGAGGCGTATCCGTTCGCGATCTTCGAGGACCTCGCCCTCGGGACCGAGCCGGCGAGCGCCGACCTGACCGGGCAGCTCGGCGTTCCCGACGCCGACTACATCCCCGAGGTCTTCCAGTACCGCCGGCGGGGGACGCAGCGGAGCGGGAGCGAACTCGGCGGGGAGCACCGCTCGGCGGCGCTCACCGGGTTCCGGGTGCTGGACCGCCGGGTGGATCCGGGCGGGACGGTCCGGGCGATCGCGCGCGTCGAAACCGCCTTCGAGCGGGGCCGGGCGTTCGTGGCCGAGTTCTGGAGCCAGACCTGGGGGCGCGCGGCGGTGGTCTATGTGAACTTCCGGCCGCATCCCCGGGACCGAAAGCTCTATCTCGGGCGCGGCCGGGTCGGGCGCCACCAGATCGGGGGCCGCTACAACCTCGGCGCGACGATGATCACCGACGAGCGCGGACGGAAGAAGGCGTACTCGGCCGAGTTCAACCCGGTGCTGCGCGCTCCCGACGGGAGTCCCGCGTACTTCGTGGTCCCGGAGAACCCCGAGGCGGACATCACCGCGCCCACGCTGCGGTCCGTCGGGATCCTGACTCCCGAGGTCCGGGTCGGCGAGACGATCCGGGTCGAGGCCTTCGTCGAGGACGACCTCGCCGGCCCGGCGCAGGCGCGGGCGGTCTTCGAGAGCCCCTCGGGGGCGCGCCGGGTGCGCGCCGACCTGATCGGCGACGCGCGGCGCCCGGGGCGTTTCCTGGGGGCGTTCGCGATTCCCGCGTGGTACGAGGGCGGGCGCTGGCGGCTCCAGCGGCTCGAGCTCCACGACGCCGCCCGGAACAGCGCCCTCCTCTTCGCCGCTTCCACGGAGGCCCTCGAGGACGCGACCGTCCAGGTCGAGGCCGACCCCGCGCTGCTCGACGAGGAACCCCCGGCGCTACTCGCGCTCGAGCTGTCACGGCGCGAAGCCGCCGCCGGCGAGTCCGTCCCGGTGGCCGCCCTCGTCGAGGACCTCGGGAGCGGGGTGGAAGCGGTGGTGGTGTCGTTCCGGAGTCCGAGCGGCGCCGACCTGATCCGGGTCGGGCTCGAGAGCCGGAACCCCCCGCTGAACCGGCCGTCGCTCGTGCCCCAGCCGACGGTGTTCCGGGGGGCGTTCCGGATCGCTCCGTGGCAGGAGCGGGGGACCTACCGGCTGTCCCGGGTGAACCTGTCGGACCGGGCGCAGAACTACCGGAACCTGGATCCGGCGCGTCACGAGGAAGTCCGGGGGCTCGCCGTCCGCTGGCTGCCCGACGACCCCTGACAGGCTGTGGAGAAAGTCCCTCGCGCGCCGACGCGGCGCGAAGCGCCGCCGGGGAGGGTCCGCCCTCCCCGCGAAAGAGGGCGGAACGGATCGCGCAAGCGATTCGGGCAGGCGTTGCGAACAGACCGTCGCCGGTTCCTCGGCGCCGCCGGCGCCGCCGTCCTCGGCCTCGGGAGGACCGGGGCGCCGCTCCTCGCCGCGGCCGGGGAGCGTTCGCATCTCGTTCCCGACCGCAGCCTCCGAACGAAGCACCTCGTCGTGATCCTCTACGGCAACGGCTGCCGCAAGAAGGACACCGTCGAGGATCCGGGGCTCGCACCGCACCTGGCGCGGCTGATGCGGAGCGGCAGCGTGTTCACCGAGGACTTCGGCGAGACCGCGAACCACCACGGCTACCTCTACACGGAGATGCTCACCGGTCGGGAGACGGTCTCGGAGCACCCGCTCTACCCGACCTGGACCGAGATGGTCCGGAAGGAACTCGGGGGATCGCCGAACGACTACTGGATGCTCCAGGGCGTGAGCTACTACCGGTCGTGGGTTTACGACCGCAAGCACTGGAGCGCCCACCCCGACGGCGGGCTCGAGTTCGGCGCGAACTCGCTCACGATGAACAAGCTGTTCCACGACGACCAGCGCCGGTCGCCGGCGGAACTGGTGCGCGCGAACATCGAGCCCGGACTCGGACACACGCGGCGGACCCGCCGCGACCTCGAGGAATGGCTCGGGGACGCCCTCGCCCGCCGGTCCGACCTGCCCGCCTCGACGCGGGTCCCGCTCGTGGACCGGGAGGTCCCGCTCGGCGACGGGCAATGCTTCGAGATCGCGAAACACCTCCTCCGGGACTTCGGCCCGAAGCTCATCACGATCCAGATGCTCGCCCTCGACGACGCCCACGGCGATGTCGGGTTCTGGGACTACGACACCGACTTCGAGCAGTACCGACGACACATCGGGGCGACCGACGAGCTGATCGGGAACCTCCACGACTTCATCCGGAGCGATCCGGCCCTCTGCGACACCACCTCGATCCTGCTGCGGCCCGAATGCGGGCGCGACGACGAGGTCAACGCCCTGGGACAGCTCCATCACTCGCAGGGGAACTACTACGCGCACAACGTGTGGACGCTCGGGGTCGGCCCCGACTTCCGCCGGGGCGCGGTGTTCCCCGAGCAGGTGATGCGGCGCGACCTCTGCCCCACCGTCGTCTATCTGCTCACCGGGAGAGACCTCGCCCGCCATGCCACAGGTTCCGTTCGCACCCAGATGTTCCGCGAGGAACACCGCCTGCCGGCCTACCTCCGCCGGGACCGCTTCGGGAATCCGGTCGCCGGCTGACAGCCCGTGGAAAAAGTCCCCCGCATCCGCACCGCTCCGGGCAGGGAACCGGAATCCGCCCCGATT
>CAYGAO010000039.1:0-16439 GCA_964347715.1 uncultured Acidobacteriota bacterium | reverse complement strand
TCCCCGGCGGCGCTGCGCGCCGCGTCGGCGCGCGAGGGACTTTCTCCACAGCCTGCTACCAGAGGCGCTCTCCCGGTCCCGAAGCCGGTCCCGGGACCCGAGGTGACCTAAGATCAGCACTCTGGAGGATTTCCCGATGGCCGCCGAGACCCTGAACCAGCTCTTCGTCGGCGCCTGCGCCCGGCACAACAAGGAGGACGCGATCCTCCACAAGGCCGACGGGGAGTGGAAGAAGCTCTCCTCGGCGGCGTGGCTCGATGCGGCGCGGGACACCGCGGCCGGACTCGCCGCGCGGGGGGTGCGGAAGGGCGACCGGGTCGTCCTGCTCTCGGAGAACCGCGTCGAGTGGTTCACGATCGAGGCGGGGCTCCAGATCCTCGGCGCGGTCACGGTGCCGATCTACCCGACGCTCACGGCCGAGCAGTCGGCCTACATCATCCGGGACTCCGGGGCGCGGACGGTCATCGCCTCGACCGCCGAGCAGCAGGCGAAGATCGTTCGGGCGCGGCCCTCGTGTCCGGCGGTCTCCCGCTTCTTCACGCTCGACGCCCCGGCCGGAGGATCGGGGGGCGCGCCGTGGTCGTCCGTCACCGAAGCCGGGAAGGCGGCGCGGACGGCCGATCCGGCGGGCGTCGAGCGGCTCGCGGCGGCGGTCGCGCCGAACGATGTGGCGACGATCATCTACACCTCGGGGACCACCGGGAGCCCGAAGGGGGTGATGCTCACCCAGGCGAACCTGGTCCGGAACGCGATGGCCAGCAGCGAGGCGATCGCGCTCGATCCGGGCGACATCGCGATGTCCGTCCTCCCCTACAGCCATGTGTTCGCCCGGATGGTGGCCCACTACCTCTACCCGCAGGTCGGGCTGACGATCGCGATCGCCGAGAGCATGGACACGCTCGTCGCCGACATGGGCGAGGTCCGCCCGACGGTCATGGCGTGCGTGCCGCGCTTCTACGAGAAGATGCGCGACCGGGTGCTCGAGGGGGTCGCCGCCGGCAGCTCGCTGAAGCAGAAGATCTTCCACTGGGCGCTCGGGGTCGGGCGACGGATGGGGCGCCACCGGCAGGAGGGGACCACGCCCCCGGCGGGGCTGCGGCTGCGCTACCGGGTGGCGACGAAGCTCGTGTTCAGCAAGCTCCACGCGCGGCTCGGCGGTCGGATGCGGCTCTTCGTGTCGGGCGGCGCGGCGCTGCCGCGCGAGGTCGCCGAGTTCTTCCTCGCCGCCGGCTGGCTGATCATCGAGGGCTACGGACTCACCGAGACCTCGCCGGTGATCACGGTGAACCGCATGGATCGCTTCCGCTTCGGAACCGTGGGACTCCCGATCCGCGGAGTCGAGGTGAAGATCGCCGGGGACGGCGAGATCCTCTGCCGCGGGCACAACGTGATGAAGGGCTACTACCGCAACAAGCCGGCGACGCGGGCGGCGATCCGGGGCGGCTGGTTCCGCACCGGCGATGTCGGCGAGTTCGACCCGGACGGATTCCTGAAGATCACCGACCGGAAGAAGGACCTGATCGTGACTGCCGGCGGCAAGAACGTGGCCCCGCAGCCGATCGAGGGGATGCTGAAGGGGAGCGCCTACATCGCCGAGCTGGTCATGGTCGGCGACGGGAAGCCCTTCCTGTCGGCGCTGGTCGCTCCCGACTTCGAGCAGGTCGCGGCTTGGCGCCGGGAACAGGGGTTCGCCGCCGCGGATGCCGCGGCGATGGCCGCGGAGCCGCGGGTGCGCGAGTTGCTGCAGGCCGAGATCGACCGGCTGAGCGGGGGGCTCGCCCCGTTCGAGCGGGTCCGGAAGATCGCGGTGGTGGGCGGCGAGTTCTCGATCGCCGGCGGGGAGCTGACGCCAACGCTGAAGGTGAAGCGGCGCGTCGTGGCGCGGCGCTACCGGGACCTGATCGAGTCGCTCTACCGCGAGTAACCGGAGCGCGAGCGGAGCGATCCGGCCGGGATGCGGGGGCGTCCGAGCGCCACGCGGCCGGATCCGCCGGCGGTCGAGACCGTCATCGGGCTCGAGGTCCACATCCAGCTCGACACCCGGACGAAGCTCTTCTGCTCCTGCCCGAACGCCTTCGGCGCGCCGCCGAACACCCTCGTCTGCCCGGTCTGCTACGCGCTGCCGGGGGCGCTCCCGACCCCGAACCGGCGCGCGGTGGAGCTCGCCGTGCTCGCCGGGCTCGCCCTCGGCTGCGAGATCCCCGAGGAATCCGTCTTCGAGCGGAAGAACTACTTCTATCCCGACCTCCCGAAGGGCTACCAGATCACCCAGTTCGAACATCCGGTGGCGCGCTCCGGTTCGGTTCTGGTCGGCGGGCGGCGGATCCGCATCCACCGGATCCAGCTCGAGGAGGACGCCGGGAAGCTCGTCCACGAGGGCTTTCCCGGCGCCGACCGGCGGAGCGGCGTGGACTTCAACCGCGCCGGGGTACCGCTCGTCGAGATCGTGAGCGAGCCCGACCTGCGCTCGCCCGACGAGGCCTGCGACTACGCCCGGATCCTGCGCCGGCGGATCGTCCACTGCGGGGTGTCCGACGCCGACATGGAGCGGGGGAACCTCCGGATGGACGGGAACATCTCGGTCCGGCGGCGCGGCGACCCCCGGCTCGGGGTGAAGGTCGAGCTGAAGAACCTGAACTCGTTCCGGTTCCTGCGGCGGGCGCTCGCGTACGAGGAGGAGCGCCAGCGCGGGCTCGTCGCCCGGGGAGAGCCGGTCGTCCAGGAGACGCGCCGCTACGACGAGGACGGCGGGGTGACCGAGCCGATGCGGACCAAGGAGACGGCCGCGGACTACCGCTACTTCCCGGACCCCGACCTTCCGCCGCTGCGGCTCCCGCCGGGGCTGCTCGAGGCGGCGCGCGCGGCGCTCCCGGAGTTTCCCGACGAACGGGCCGAGCGGTTCGTCCGGGACCACGGGGTCGCGCCCGCGCCGGCGGCGCAGATCGCCTCCCGGCGCGATCTGGCCGACTACTACGAGGCCGCGCTCGCCGCCACCGGGTCGCCGGAGGCGGCGCCGGCGCTCGCGGGGTGGATCACGACGGAAGTGCTCGCGCGGGAGAAGGAGGACGGGAGACTCGCGGTCGCGCCCGCGCGGCTCGGCGGCCTGGTGCGCCTGCTCGCCGCTGGCGAGCTCCCGCGCGCCGCCGCGAGGGAGGTCTTCCGGCGGATGGCGGAGACCGGGCGCGCCGCCGGGGAGCTGGTCGCCGAGCTCGGGTTCGCCGAGCTCGCGGGGGGCGCCCGGATCCGGGAAGCGGCGGCCAGGTTCGTCGCGGCGCACCCCGAGGAGCGGGACGCCTGGCGTGGCGGGAACCCGCGGGTGCTCGGGTTCTTGATGGGCCGGCTGATGCGCGAGTTCGGGGGGAAGGCCGACGCGCGGGAGGTTCGCCGGGCGCTCGAGCGGGCGCTCCGGGAGTGACCCGGTGCGTCGCGGCGATCGCGGGCCGGAGCGCCGCCGGGAAGACCCGCTTCGCGCACGCGCTCGCCGGGCGGCTCGGCGACGCGGTGGTGCTCTCGCAGGACGACTACTACCGGGACACCGCCCATCTCACTCCGGAGGAGCGGGCCGCCCACGACTTCGACCAGCCGGAGACGCTCGACCTCGACGGGTTCGCGGCGCACCTCGAGGCGCTCGGCGCCGGGCGGAGCGTTCCCCGCTGGACCTACGGGTTCGCCACCGGCGTCCGCCGGGTCTCCGGCAGCATCGCTCCCGCGCGCTTCGTCATCGCCGAGGGCCTGTATGCGCTCCGGGACCGGCGGGTCCGGGAGATGGCGGATCTGCGCGTCTTCCTCGACGGCGACACCGAGCGGCTGATCGAGCGACGCATCCGCCGCGACATCGCCGAGCGGGGGCATTCTCCGGCGCTGGTGCGGCACCGCGCCGAGACGATGGTGCTCCCCGCCGAGCGCCGCTACCTCGCCGGGACCGAGCGCTTCGCCCATCTCGTCTTCCCGATGGACTGGGGGGACGCCGAGGTCGCCCGCGCCGCCGCTCGCCTCGCCGGCGATACTCCCCGCCCGGAAACCGACCGGAAGGGACCCGCCACTTGACTCCACCACTCCTTCGCATCGGGCACAGCCCCGATCCCGACGACGCCTTCATGTTCTGCGCGCTGGCGCGGGGCGCGGTGAAGATCCGCGACTACGCCGTCGAGCATGTCCTCGAGGACATCGAGAGCCTGAACGACCGGGCGCTCGCCGGCGAGCTGCCGGTGACGGCGATCTCGGCGCGCGCCTGGCTGTCCGTCGCCGACCGCTACTGGATCATGGCGACCGGGGCGAGCATGGGAGAGGGGTACGGGCCGGTGCTCGTGAGCCGGGAGCCGGTCTCGATCGGCGATCTCGCCGGGCGGCGGATCGCGATTCCGGGCTCCCGGACCACCGCCGCGCTGCTCGCCCGCTGCTATCTCGGCGCGTTCGAGCCGGTGATCGCGCCGTTCGACCGGATCTTCGAGACCGTCGAGGCGGGCCGGGCCGACGCCGGGGTGGTGATCCACGAGGGCCAGCTCACCTTCGCCGACCGGGGCTTCGAGCTCGTTGCCGACTTCGGACGCTGCTTCGAGGACGAACACGGGCTGCCGCTCCCGCTCGGGCTCGATGTGGTGCGGCGCGACCTGGGCCGGGATCTCGCGGTCGAGGTGAACCGGGCGATGCGGGCGAGCATCGAGTGGGCCTACGCGAACGAGGAGGAGGCGCTCGACTACGCCCTCCGCTTCGGGCGGGGGCTCGAACGCGAGCTCGGCCGCCGGTTCGTGAAGATGTACGTCTCGGAGCTCACGAAGGACATGGGCGACTCGGGCGAGGCCGCGCTCCGGGCGCTCTTCCGGATGGCCGAGCGCGCCGGCCTCGTCGAGGAGGCTCCCGACTTCGAGCTGATCCGGTAGTCGCCCCGGCGCCGCCGGCTGCCGGCCACCCCACCCCGCCTTCTACCCGGGTTCGCCAGACCTCCACGGAAACTGCTCCAGTCCGATCGGATCGGGTACCGGGCGGCGGCGCCGCGACGGCCGACGGTCTCCCGGCACCAGGCCGTCCCTCGGATCCGGGCGTCGCCGGCCCCGGTCGACCGCAGAATCGCTGGGCCGCCCGCCGGCGGACGAACCGGGGACCGATCCCGGTCCCGCCCCGGAGGACGGGGCCCTGGTTCGCCCCGTTCGGCCGGTCGCAGCCTCCTGCTCGTCCGGCGGAAGGTCGCGGAGTCTGGCGTGGGCGTCGTCGCGCGGTGTCCGGTCGATGGCCACTTCGGTCCGGTCGTGGTGAGCTCCCGCAGCGCAGGGGGAGGAACGCTGCGGGTGCGGGGGATTACCGCGCCAGCGCTTCCCGGGCGGCGCGGGCGACGATGTCGCGCGGAGAGGTCATGGCGGCGGCTTCCTCGAGCACGGGGCGCGCTGCGGCGGAGCCGGTGGCGCCGAGCGCGGTGAGCGCGGCGGCCTGCGCGAGGTAGCTCGAATCGGCGCGGAAGCGGGCGATCAGGAAGCCCGGCTCGGCGCGGGCTCCGAGGCGGGCGAGCGCGGCGGCGCGAACGTTCGACTTCGGATCGGCGGTGGCGGCCTCCGTCAGGGACTGCCGGTCTTCGGCGGCCTCGGGGTCGAGTCCGCCGGCGGCGGCCTCGCGGACCGCCCAGAAGGGGTCGTCCGCGAGGATCTCGCGGAGCGTCGCGCGCGCTTCGGGGGAGCCCTCGTCGCCGAGGGCGACCGCCGCGCGCCGCCGCCCGGCGCCGTCGTCGAGGCGCGCCTGGGCGATCCATTCCGCGAGCGGCTTCCGGATGCGGAGTTCGGCGAGGAGGACATCGTCGGCGTCGAACCGGAAGAAGCGGGGCTCCCCGGCGGGCGCCGGGAGCCGGACGACCTGTTCGCGCGCGTTCAGCTCGAAGTCCTCGTCGAACGCGGTGTTCTCGCCGACCGTCCGGAGCGTGAGCGGGGCGCGGAAGGCGGCGGGGACCTCGCCGAGGCTCGCCTCGGGCTCCTGGACCTGCCGGATCCGCACCTCGACCGCGTCCTCGGACCAGACGGTCTCGATCTCGAGTACCGGGTGTCCCGGGCGCCGGAGCCACAGGTCCACGAACCAGCGGATGTCGGCGCCGGGGACCTCGGCGAACGAGGCGACGAAGTCCTCGGTCGAGACCGGCTCGAAGGCGCGCGCCTCGAGGAAGTGCGCGAGACCGGCGCGGAACTCCGCCGGGCCCACGATGTGCCGGAGGAGCCGGATCAGCGCCGCGCCCTTCGGATAGGTGTGCGAGTCGAAGTTGTCGTTCGGGCGCCGCCAGCGGTTCGTGACCACCGGGCGGAGCACCGTCTCCGCCTGCCGGAAGTAGGCCTCGCGCTTTCGCCGCATGTTCTCCCCGGCCTCGTCGGGGCCGAGTTCCTCGGCGTGCCAGCGGTACTCGGACCAGGTGGCGAAGCTCTCGCTGAGCCAGGTCTCGCCCCAGTCGCGGTAGGAGACGAGGTTCCCCCACCAGTGGTGCGCGGCCTCGTGGGCGACGAGTCCGTGGCTCGGGAAATCCTGCTCGGCGCGCTCGTCGTGGATCGTGCTCTCGCCGAGCACCGTCGCGGTCGTGCTCTCGGCCCCGCCGCCGATCCCCGGGATCGTGACCTGGTCGTACTTGTTCCAGGGATAGGGGACGCCGCCGTACTCCTCCTCGAGGAACGCGAGGATCGCCGGCGTCTTCTCGAAGCTGCGCGCGGCGTCCGGCGCATCCCGCGGATACACCCAGTAGTTCACCGGGATCTCTCCGTGGACGTCTTCGAGAACTTCGTAGGGGCCGGCGACGAGCACCGAGAGGTAGGTGGGGTGGGGCTCGTCGAGGCGCCAGTGGTGGGTTCTCGCGCCCGCGCGCGGTCCCTCGCGGATCCCGATCAGCTCTCCGTTCGAGAGGACGCGCCAGTCGTCCCGGACCGTCGCCAGCACCTCGAGCGTCGCCCGGTCGGCGGGGTGGTCGAGCGACGGGTACCAGTGCCGCGCCCCTTCGGGGAACGAGAGCGTGTTCACGAGCTGCGGGTTGCGGTCGGTGGCGGCCTTGAAGTCGAGGCCGAGGTCGTAGCTCGAGGGCATGCCGTAGCGCGCTCCGTCCACATCGATCCCCGAACCGCCGTAGGCGATCTCCAGCTCGATGGTCTCGTCGGGCGCGAGCGCCTCGGCGAGCGCGATGTCGAGGGTCCCCTGCTCGTGGCGGAAGTCGAGCGCGCCCTCTCCGGCGCTCACCGAGCGCACCTCGAAGGTCTCCGCGTCGAGCGCCACCCGTTCGACCGGAGCCTCGGCGCGCAGCCGGATCCGGGCCTCGCCCTCGATGCTCCGCGTGGTCTCGTCGAGGTCGAGCGCGATCCGGTAGTGGAGGATGTCGAAGGGTTCGTCCCGGAGCTCCCGTTCCGGCCAGTCCGAGCGGTCCTCGAACGGGCTCTCCGGCGCCGGAGGTGGCGGCTCCGGCGCGCAGGCGAGGGCGACGAGCGCGGGGAGGAAGGCGATGCGGCGACGAACCGGGTGTCGCACGGCCACCCCGGCGCGGCGGGCGAGGGCGACGAGCGCGAGGAGGAAGGCGATGCGACGACGAACCGGGTGTCGAACGGCCACCCCGGCGCGGCGGGCGAGGGCGGCGAGCGGGGGGAGGAAGGCGATGCGACGGAGCATTCTCAGGGGGAGAGGTCGAGGTCCACGCCGAGGTGGAGCGCGCGCGGGGAGCCGAGGGTCTCGATGGGAGTCCGCGCCGAGACGATCTCGGCGTCGAGCAGGTTCTCCCCGGCGACGAAGAGGCCGAAGCGGTCGTTCACCGGCCAGGAGATCCGGAGCCCCACCGAGGCGAACCCGGCCATCGGGAGCTCGTTCCGGTCGTCCTCGAACTGCTCGCTCAGGAAGCGCAGATCGGCCCGCACCCGGACCGGGCCGCTCCAGGCGACGCCCACCGCGCCCTGGTGCAGCGGGACCTGCGGGAGCCGCAGCCCGGTGTCCGCGACGGAGGTGGCGGAGAAGAGATACGAGGCGAAGATCTCGGTGTCCCGGTCCGGGAACAGATACGCCTCGGCCTCGAAACCCCGCGCGGTGGCGCGCCCGATGTTCTGGCGCTGGCGGAAGACCCCCTCGTCGGTGACCTCGAGCGTCACGTTGCCGACGGTGTCGCGGAGCGAGTTCCAGTAGAGATTCCCCCGGAGCAGCAGCGCCGGGGAGGGGTAGAGGTCGAACCCGGCCTCGGCCCCGTAGAGCGTCTCCTCGCCGAGCTCGTCGTTCGCGGCGACCCGCACATTGCCGACGCGGAAGGGGCGGTAGAGCTCGTTCAGCGAGGGCGCGCGAAAGCCCCGGTAGCCCGAGGCGCGCAGCGACGCCTGCGGCGATAGCCGGAGGTTCATCCCGAGGCGCGGGTTCAGGCTCGCCTTCGTCCCGGCGTTCTGCCAGATGTCGGAACGCAGGTCGGCCAGCATCTCGAGGTCGGGCGACGCCTCCCACCGGGTCTGCCAGAAGGCGCCGACGCGGTTCTGCGCGTGTTCGCCCCACGCCGAGCGCACCCAGTCGGCGCCGGCCTGGTGACGCTCGCGGACATCCCGGACGAACACGCCGCCGAGCCCCGAGTACTCGTACATCTGCTGCGAGGTCGGGATCTCCTCGTCCCGTCCCGGGAGGATCCGCGAGAAATCGCTGTTCAGGCGCGCGGTCTGGCCGAAGACCCGGAGCCTCCAGTCCTCGCGGGTGATGCCGCTCTCCGCCATCACCAGCCGGGAGTCGTTCACCTGGACCGGGGTGCCGTTCCGGCGCCGTTCGGCGTAGTAGTTCACGGACACCTGGACCGGCCCCACCCCGGCGCGGCCCACGAAGGATTCGAAGTCCACTCCCGCCGGTTCGTCCACCGAGCCGCGCTCCGCTTCGCGGATCCGGTGGTAGCCCTCGCCCCGGAAGACCCGCGCGGCGCCGACCACCGAGGTGTCGCCGGCCTCGTGCGCGGCGACCACCTCGCCGTCCCGGATGCCCTGGTTCCCGAAGCGGCCGCGGGCCCGGAAGAGGCCCGGCTCCGGGCGGCGGGAGAGGAGCTGGACCGCGCCGCCGAGCGCCGAGCTCCCGTAGAGCGGGCTCGCCGCGCCCCGGGCGACCTCGACGCGGTCCAGGAAGAGCGTGGGCAGCCGGTTCCAGTACACCCAGTTCCCGAAGGGGTCGTTCAGGGGCAGGCCGTCCCAGAGGACCAGCGTGCGGCTCGCGCCGCTCGGCCCGATGCCGCGCAGCGAGACCCCGGTCGTCGTCGGGTGCGAGATCAGGCTCGAATTCCGCCGGAAGAGGCCGAACCCGGGGACGCGGCCGAGCGTCTCGTCGAGGAGCCCCGCCGGAGACTCGGTGAGCGCCCCGGAATCGAACGAGGTCACGAGCGCGACCGACTCGACGAGCGCCTCCTCGGAGCGGCTCGCGGTCACGACGACCGTCTCGGACCAGGAGGGCGGCTCATCCTCGTCGGGTTCCTGCCCCGGTTCTCCGGCGGTCCGGTTCGGCGCTTCGTCCCGCGCCCTCCGATCCTCGTCTGCGAGACCCGGATGTTCTCCGGGATCGGGCGGAGCGCCGGAGGCCAGGCTCGCCACCATCCCGAAGGCGAGGAGGAACGCAGTCAGACGAATCATCGAGCCCATGGACGCACGGATGATACAGACCCCGGGTTCCGGAGTCGGGGCGGCAGCGCCTCCTCGCGGAACCGGGTGAGGAGCCCGGCGGTGTCGATCGTGGCCGGAAGCCTCTCCCGCAGCTCCCGGATCGTTCGCGCCCCGGCGAGCGGCAGATAGGGAGGGTAGGCCGCGATCCGGTGGAGGAACGCCTCCGGGTCCAGTTCGGGGTGGAACTGGGTCGCGTAGATCGGCTTGCCGGGGAACGAGAGCGCCTCGTTCGCGACGGTGGGGCTCGAGGCGAGGCGCTGCGCGGCGCGCGGCAGGTCGGTGACGATGTCCTCGTGGCCGATGACGGCCTGGAAGCGGCGGCCGAGCGGGCCGAAGACGGGGTCCTGCTCGCCCGCCGGGGTCAGTTCGAGGTCCACCACGCCGACCTCGGCGCGGGCGTGGTCGGTCACCACCCGGCCGCCGAGCGCCCGCGCGAGCGCCTGGAAGCCCCAGCAGGACGCGAAGGTCGGTTTCGAGCGCTCGAAGAGGGTCTCCATCGCCCGGAGCGCGCCCGCGAGCCAGGGTCCGCCCCGGACCACCGAGTGGTCGCCGCTGCCGCCGATGAGCACCGCGTCGGCGGCTTCGAGCTGCCGGGGCGAAGGGCTGCCGGTCAGCAGGTCGAAGCTACGGACCTGCTCGTCGGAGACCCCGAGCGCCCGCCGGAAGGCCCGCACCTCGTGCCCCGCCATCGGATCGCCGGGCTCGCGCACCTGGAGCAGCAGGAAGCGGGGGCGCGGGGAGATCGGCAAGCCGCTGACCCGTTCCTTCCTCGCGGCGGGCGGCGGAGCCCGAGCCGGCGCCTCCCGCCCCCCGGACCGGTCCGGTTACTCCGAGGTGTAGCGCCCGAGGAGCGCCTTGCCGGGGAAGACCCCCTCGAGGAGCGTCCCGTCGCGGACGACCGGCACCCCGTCCACGACGAGGTGGGCGACGCCTTCGGAGAAGCTCAGGTCGTCCTCGAAGGTCGCGGTGTCCAGGATCGTCGCCGGGTCGAAGACCGTGATGTCGGCGATCGCGCCGATCTGGATCCTCCCCTTGCGCCGCATCAGGGGCGCGATCTCCTGGAGCCGTTCGGCGGGGAGCAGGGTGATCCGCCTGATCGCCTCGGGCAGCGAGACGAGCCCCTGGTCTCGGACGAAGCGCCCCAGGAACCTGGCGAACGTGCCGGCGGAGCGGGGGTGGGCGCCGGGGGCGTAGGGCATCCCGTCCGAGGCCACCACGACCCAGGGCGTCGCCATCGCCAGCTCGATCATCTCGGGGTCCATCATGTGGAGGATCACCGTGCCGCCCTCTTCCCGGAAGAAGTGGAAGGTCTCCTCCGTGAGGCGCTCGCCGGTGTCCTGCCACTGGATGTCCGCGTAGGTCATCCCGAGCTTCTCCTGCCAGCCCTCGTCGAAGATCGCCGAGGAGATGCCGGTCGAGGCGGCGGTGTAGGGATAGGCCTCCGTGGTCACATCGATCCCGGCGGCGCGGGCGCCCTCGATGAGGGCGAGCGTGACCGGGAGATGGTGGAGGCTCGAGCTGTTCAGGTGCACGATGTGGAGGGGGGCCCCGGTGGCGGTCGCGTTCGCGATCACTTCCTGGATCGCCGAGACCGCCATGTCGCGCACATGGGTGTAGATCGGTACTTCGAGTCTCCCGGCGAGCTCGAAGATACGGAAGATCTCGGTGTGGTCCGCGCCCGGGTAGTACTGGTGCGGCAGCCCGATGCCGAGCCCCCCGGCGCGGAGTTCGGCGGCGATCGCGTCGTGGACGGCGCCCTCCATCCCGGGGTCCACCGGCGCGTAGTTCGCGCGCTGCAGGAGGTTCCGCTGCTCGGCGTCGAGCCCGGACTCGAAGTCCGGGTTCTCGAAGAGTTCCGCGGCGAGCTCGGCGATCCCCTCCATCCCCAGGAGGCGGAGCCCCCCGTGCGACACCGAGGCGCCGTAGTGGAGCAGCGCGTCGCCGGAGCGGCTCTCGAGGAAGGCGGCCACCCGGGCGGCGCCGCTCTCGAGCTCGAGCGCGGTGGTGACGCCGTCCATCGCCTGGTAGCGGTTCGCCGCCGCCGACTGCCCGTGCGCGTGGAGGTCGATGAACCCGGGGCTGACCACCTTCCCGGCGGCGTCGAGGAGGATCCCGCCCTGCTTCAGGCGGTTCACGAGCACCTCGCGGGAGATCGCCACGATCTCGTTCCGGACCACTCCCAGATCGCGGACCGCATCGAGCCCCGTCTCGGGATCGAGGACCCGCCCGCCGGTGATGACGAGATCGAGATCGCGTTCCTGGGCGAGCGGCGCGACGGGGAGCAGCAGCAGGAGCGGGAGGACGCCGAAGCGACGGAGCAGGCGGGCGGGCATGGTCGTGGTCCTCCTTCGGTCCGGGGCGCGAATCACCACCGCGGAGACTCTGCGCCGGGGGGCGGTCCGGCCCGGACGAGGTGGCGCGCCCTGAGGGATTCGAACCCCCGACCTACAGGTTCGTAGCCTGTTGCTCTGTCCACTGAGCCAAGGGCGCGTCAGACCACTGCCCCCACGCTGCGGGCCGGATCGGCGGAGCCGCCCTCCGTGTGGTACCGCTACGGGGATTCGAACCCCGGTTTGATGGCTGAGAACCACCCGTCCTGACCCCTAGACGATAGCGGCACGCGCGGAAACGAGGATTCTACCACGCTCCGGAACCGATCCGCGCCGGGGCGGTGAGGTGCCAGTCCGTGGTGCGGGGGGCGAAGAGGTCCCGGTCGCCCCCCTGCCGGACGAGGATCCGGGCGCGCGCGGGGCGAGGCAGGAAGCGGGCGAGGAGCAGTCCCCGCCCGAGGACGGCGTGCGTGGTCTCGAAGGTGACGCCGGTGCCGGCCCGGTCGAGGGCGGCGAGTGCGAGCGCGGCGGCGAGGTCCGGTTCGTCGGGAGGCGCGATCCACTCCCGCGCCTCGACCGCTCCGCCCGCTCCGGGCGCGAACCGGCAGCTGGCGACCGCCTCCCCGTCGCGCCGCAGGTGGACCCCCGGGGAGGACTCCGGCGCGGGTTCGACAAAGGCGCCGAAGCGGGGGGCGAGACGCTCCCGGAGGGCGCGCTCCTCCCGGGCGGGGAGCGCCTCCGGGACGGCCGAGAGCGACTCCGGGAGGCGCGGCGCGGGCAGGAGGGCGGCGGTCAGCGTCCGGCGGAGGAGACCCGGGCGCGCCGGAGCGAAGTAGCGCGGCAGCGGCCCCGCATCGTCGAAGCCGAGCGCCCGGAGGGCGGCGAAGAGGTCGCCGGCGTTCCCGGGGAGGACGACCACGGCGACCTCCGCGCTCCGCGCCCACCCGGAGAGCCGGGCGAGCCGGTCGCGCCGGGACTCGCCCGGCGCTGGCCGGAACCCGGTCAGGAGGCGCGCCGGGACTCCGCCCCGGCGGAGTCGGGAGTCCGTGATGCCGGGATGCCCCCGGGGTGCGGTGGGATCGGTCAGTCTTTCGGGCGATCGGCGGTCGGGGGGTCCGCCGGGGGCAGCACGATCGCGAGCACCAGGTACACGAGGATGCCCGGAAACGCCGCCGAGCAGACGCTCGCGAGCACGAAGAGCACCCGCAGCAGCGTCCGGTCCACTCTCCACCAGTCGGCGAGCCCGGCGCAGACGCCGAGCAGCAGCCGGCCCTCGCTCGCCCGGGCGAGACGCGCCGGGGACATGTCGCTCCTCGATTCCGCCGGTCAGCAGGCGGTGGAGAAAGTCCCTCGCGCGCCGGCGCGACGCGAAGCGCCGCCGGGGAGGGGTGCGGGGAGGGTTCGCCCTCCCCGCGAAAGCGGGCGGAGCGGATCGCGCCAGCGATTCGTTCCGCCACCCTGTGGGGCAAGCGCCCCGCACCCACCGGGACGACGGGGTTCCCCATCTCTCCGAGGACGGATTCCCATGCGGGGCGCCTTGTCCACCGGGTGCTAGCCGGAGGGGAGCGCCGCCGCCAGCGAGAGCAGGATCGAGAGCCCGCTCAGCCCGAGCAGCCCGAACGCCCAGAGCCCGTGCTTCCCGCGCTCCTCGGAGAACGCCCCGAAGCGCGAGGCGGCCAGGTAGCCGCCGAGGAAGCCGCCGAGATGGGCGGCGTTGTCGATTCCGGGAACCAGCGCCCCGAAGATGCCGATGAAGAGCGCGTAGCGCCAGATGGTGCGGGCGAACTGCGAGCTCGTTCGCTGCCCGTGGTAGAGGAGCGCTCCGAGCAGCCCGCAGAGCGACGCCGAGGCGCCGACGGTGATTCCCGGGGCTCCCCCGAGCAGCGGGATCGAGACCGCCGAAGCCCCGAGGAACGACGAGAGCAGGAACCCGGAGGCCGCCGACGCCTGGTAGATCACGAGCGCCCGGCTGGTCCCGAAGGTCTCGCTCACCAGCGGGAACAGGTTCCACAGCCAGTACATGTTGAAGAAGATGTGGAGGAGCCCGCCGTGGAGCCAGCCGGCGCTGAACACCGCGTACCACTTGCCGGCGCCGAAGACCGGGATGCCGCCAGCGGCGCCGAGCCAGTAGAGCACCCCGCCCGCGGGGCTCAGGAACCCGAGCGGGTGCGCCATCCCGATCTGCCCGACGCTCGCCACCAGCGCGAGCAGGAAGAACCCGATGTTCACCCCGAGGAGGAGCTTCAGGGTGGTGGCGCCGTCGAAGCGGAGGAGCGCCGCGAACCCGAACATGCCGGGGCGCTTTCGGCCGCACGAGAGGCACTCGCGGTCCCGGACGCCGACGAGCTGGCTGCAGCCGGGGCAGAGCACCGCGCCCTGCCGCTTCACGCCGAAGGCCATTCCCGTATTCTGACCGACTCGAAGAATTCGTGGACCGCGGCAGAGACGGCGTCCGGTTCCTCGTCGTCGAGGCCGGGGTGGAGCGGCAGGCTGAGCACCTCGGCGGCGGCGCGGCGCGCCTCGGGAAAGGCCGCTTCCGGCGCGGAGGAGAACGCCGCCTGCGCGGGGAGCGGAACCGGGTAGTGGATCAGGGTCTCGATCCCGGCGGCGGCGAGCGCTGCCCGGAGCGCGTCCCGCGCCCCGGTGCGGATCACGAAGAGGTGGCAGGCGCTCTCGACCTCGGGGCCCGGCGTCACGAACCGGAGCGGCAGCCCGGCGAGCGCCCGCCGGTAGCGCCCGGCGAGCCGCCGCCGGGTCCGGTTCGCTTCCCGGAGCGCGGGGAGCCGGTGGGAGAGGATCGCGGCCTGGATCTCGTCGAGCCGGCTGTTCCACCCCGGCTCGGCGTGGTGGTGGCGCCGCTCCTGCCCGCCGGCGCGGAGGCGGCGGAGGCGCGCGGCGATCCCCGGGTCTCGGGTGGCCACGAGCCCGCCGTCGCCGAGGGCGCCGAGGTTCTTCGTCGGGTAGAAGCTGAAGGCGGCGGCCGCCCCGAAGGAGCCGAGCGGACGGCCCCGGAACCGCGCCCCGTGGGCCTGGCAGGCATCCTCGATCACCGGGACGCCGCGCCTCTCGGCGGCGTCGAGCAGTCGCTCCCAGGACGCCCCGGCGCCGCCGTAGAGATGGACCGGCAGCACTGCGGCGATCCGGTCCCGCTCCAGGGCGCGCTCGACCGCCGCGGCGGCGAGGCAGAGGCTTCCCGGCTCGACCTCCCCGAACACCGGGACCGCGCCGGCGCGAAGGATCCCGAGCGCGGTGTAGCCGGTCGAGAAGGCGGAGGTGAGCACCCGGTCGCCCGGCCCGACCCCGACCGCCGCCAGCGCGAGGGTGATCGCGTCGGTCCCGGAAGCGACCCCGACCGCGTGCGGGACTCCGGTGAACGCGGCGAAGTCCCGCTCGAACGCGGCCACCTCCGCGCCGAGCACGAACCGGCCCGACGCGAGCACCCGTTCGACCGCGCGCCGGAGCCCCGGGTCCCGGTCCGCCCGGAGGCGATGGAAGGCGACCCTCACGGCGCCCCGCGGACGGTCTCGGCGAGCCCGGCCTCGAGGCTCACCCGGGGCGCCCAGCCCAGATCGCGGCGGATCGCCGACCAGTCGGCGAAGAAGTCGCCGATCGCGATGGCGGCGAGCTCCGGAGCGAGCGGAACCGGGCGGATGCGCCCCGGCTTCCCGAGCGCCCGGAAGATCGCCCGGGCGACCTCGCCGAGCGTTGCGGGCGGGCCGCCGAGGTTCCAGGTTCCGGCGGGGGCGCCCGGCCGCCCCGCGCGCAGGAAGGCCTCGACCACATCGTCCACATGGTTCAGATCGCGGCGCAGGTTCGGGTCGCCGAGGATCGTGATCTCGCCCCGGGAGCGCGCCTCGGCGAGGAACCGCGCGACGAAGCCGCCCCGCGCGTCGGCCGCCTGGCCCGGGCCGTAGGTGTTCGTGAGGCGGAGCGCCGAGAACCGGACGCCGCCCGCCCGGCAGGCGATCCGTCCGAGGTGCTCGGCAGCTTCCTTGTGGACCGAGTGCGCATCCGGCGGGGCGAGCGGATGGTCCTCCGGCGCCGGCAGCGCGCGGGCGCGGCCGTAGAGCTGCCGGGTGCTGGCGAAGACGATCCGGGCCCGGGGAGCGCGTTCCCGCGCGGCGGCGAGCAGCGTCGTCATGCCCACCAGATTCGTCTCGAAGTCGTCGAGCGGGCGCTCCATGCTGCGCCGGTGGCCGTTCGCCGCCGCGAGGTGGAAGATCACCTCGGCCCCGGAGACGGCGTCGCCGAGCGCCCCCCGGTTCCGGACATCGCCGCTCCGGAACCGGGTCCCCGCAGCAGCCGACGGAGCCCGGTCGAAACCGACCACCCGCGCTCCCCGGGCGGCGAGCGCGGCGGCGAGCCGGCGTCCGATGAACCCCGCCGCGCCGGTGACGAGCACCCGGTGGCCGCAGAAGGCGTCCGGTTCCACGGGGTCCCTATCAGCCGGTGGACAAGACGCCCCGCATGGGAATCCGTCCTCGAAGAGATGGGGAAC
>CAYGAO010000038.1:834-16838 GCA_964347715.1 uncultured Acidobacteriota bacterium | reverse complement strand
CATCTCTTCGAGGACGGATTCCCATGCGGGGCGCTTTATCCACAGGCTGCTGAGGGACGTCATGCAGTGGCTCGACATACTGAAATGCATCGAGGCCGGTGAGAGCCGAACCGTGGAATTCAAGGCGGGATTCGATACCGCCAAGATCGGTCCGGCGGCATGCGCCTTCGCCAACAGCGACGGTGGTGTCGTGATCCTGGGTGTGGACGAATCCGGCGCCATCGTGGGAGTAACGCGGGATCCCGATGCGGTCCACGAACGGCTGACCACGTTTCTCGGAAGCGGGTTCAACTACCCGATGACTGCTACCTGCGGACGCAATCGGGATCCGCGCGGGTGGGTGCACTGGGTTCATGTGCTTCGCCAGAGGAACCGGGAGCCCTTGCGATTTCGGGATGTGGCGTGGGTTCGGGGTGAACGGAGCAGCGTACGGCCGTCGCCCAGTGAACTACAAGAGTTGAACAACCAGTTCGGATTCGTGATGACCGAGGAGCAGATCGTGTCCGGTGCGGCCCCCGGCGACATCGATGAAGGCTGCTTCCGGGACTTTCTCAGGCGGCAGGGCTTGGGGCAGCGTGGGGGCCGCCAACCGGACCTCGTGGACGACTATCGGAATCTGAACGTGGTTCGCTCTCTCGATAGGAGGCCGACACCGACTCTGTACGGTCTCCTGGCCTTCGGTCGCAGTCCCCAGCGATTCCCGAACATGCGGAACCTTCTCGTGCGCAATACGGCATATTCGGGATCCGGCCGCGCGACGGGCGTATGGCTCGCCGCGGACGCGCGTGGACGGATGGAGGAGCAGGTGGAGACGAGCCTGAACTGGGCGAGGAGTGTCGGCAGGAAGGAATCCTATGCCGGGTTCCGCAGGTCCGATCGGCAGGTATTGCCTATCGATGCGCTTCGGGAGGCGATCGTGAACGCGGTGATCCATCGCGACTACGCGATCACTGGAACACCGATCACGGTAGACGTGTTTCGAGACCGAGTCGAGATCGCCAGCCCGGGGACACTTCCGAACGGGATGTCGCTCGCCAAGGTACGGCGCGGTGGAAACGCCCGGTCGAGAAACGAAACCATGGCGCACTATGCCGTGGTAACGCAAATGATGGAACAACGTGGAATGGGCTGGCCAATGATCGAAGACGCGATGCAGGACTTCAATGGGACGACTCCGAGAATCGAAGAGGATCGCGAAGGCGCGTGGGTCCGAGTGACGCTGGTTCTTGAAGCGGAAGACACGTCGGTCCGGAAATCGTGAAGCCGACCGTCGAGTGACGCGAGAAGCGAGTGACGCGGGGAGAGGACGAGCATGAATACCCGACATCTCTTCATCGGCCATTCGTCGGCCTGCGACGATCAGCGTTCGCGCCCGATCGACCTGTTGCGCGGACGGCCGGATCGCGTCTTCGGTGACTACTCCGTCCCGAAGGGAGATCCCATCCACGGAGCGCCGGACGCCACGCTGCGTCAGGCCTCGATTCGACAGATCGGATCGTGAGGCGGAAGGTCGACAGCATGGTGGAGCCGATCCGGGAGGTCGCGTGATGGCGGATGTCCGTGATGCGGTTCTCGCCCTCTATACCCTCCACGCCGAACTTGCCGACCGCGTGAGCCAGCGGCGGGAGGGCGCAAACCGGCTGTTCGCAGCGCTGCTGACCGGGTTGCTGGTTTCCGGCGTGGCGCTGCTACGCCTCGGGAACGGGGAAGCGGGCGCCACTGCGGGCACGGTCTTCTTCAGCGTCGCCGGAATGCTGCTTTCCAGCGCATGGTTCGTCGTGATCCGCTCGTACCGGCAGTTGAACACCGGCAAGTTCCGGACGCTCCAGGAACTGGAAGAACTGCTCCCCTACCGTTTCTTCGAGCGCGAATGGAAGCTGCTCGGCGAGGGGCGCGACCGAAGCCGCTACTGGAAGCTCACGGTCGCCGAGACCGTCCTGCCCGTCGGCTTCGGGATCCTCTTCCTCGCCGTCCTGGTCTTCGCGCTGGTCCGTCAGGCAGCCATGACTTCCCCCGGCTCGACCGAGTTGCTGCAGCCCGTGGCGGTGCAGGTGGAGGGGCTGTGCCTCGCCCTCCTGGGCGGCTCACCGCTTTCGATCCGGAGGAGCGACAGAGCAGCGGGGAAACCGAACGAAACGCCGTCGCTCTTCCTGGAAGGGATCGAGATCGCGGATGCCAGGTACGCCGGACAGGGCGCGCCACTCTCGGTGCGGTTCAGCCCGTGGCTCTCGACGCTCATCGGTGGGCGGGGAACCGGCAAATCCACGGTCGTCGAGATGTTGCGCCTCTGCATGCGAAGGGACCGGGAACTTCCGGACGAACTCCGGGCGGATTTCGGGCGGTTCGCGTCCGTGTCGAGCTCCCGTTCCGGTCTCGGTGCGCTGACGAACGAGACGGAGGTCCGGGTCGTCCTCCGCAAGGACCGGACGCGCTTCCGCGTCAGGTGGCGTCAGGACGGATCGGGACCGGCGATCGAAGAAGACTCCGGCGGGAAGTGGAACGCGAGTCCGGGCGTCGTCGGTCGCCGGTTTCCCGTCCGCGTGCTCAGTCAGAAGCAGGTGTTCGCTCTCGCGGGCGACCCGCGCGCGCTGCTCCGGTTCGTGGACGAGGCCGAGGCCGTGAGGGGGCGCGAACGCGCCGCGCAGCGGGACGAGGCGGAGGCCGGTTTCCTGAGCCTGCGCGGCCGGGCTCGCGCGCTCGATGCGCGCATCGCCGACCGGGAGCGCCTCGCCGGCGATCTGGCCGATGTCGAGCGCCAGATCGGAACCTTCGAGAAGGGTGGCAACCGGGATCTGCTTCTCCTCTACCAGCGGTACAGGCGGCAGCGCCGGATCCTCGATGACCGGGCGTCCGAGATGGAGTCGAATGTCGCCGCGATTCGAGAAGTGGCGGACCAGGTCGAGCCCACCGACCTTCCGGCGGAAGAGTTCGACGGTTCCGACGAGGCTTCCGGGCGGCAGGCGCGGGATCTCGTGGAAGAGGCGGTGGCCCGACAGCGGGCGCTGGCGGACTGTCTGCGCGAACAGGCCGGGCGATTCGAGAGCTTGCGGCGCGAATGGATCGCCGGGGTCGAAGACTCGGCGTGGAGCCGGCAGCGGAGAGTGACCGATGCCGCGTATCGGCGACTCGTCGGGCAGCTGGCGGAAGAGGGGGTTTCCGATCCGGACGCCTACGGCGCGCTGCTGCAGCATCGTCATCTGCTGCAGGATCAATTGGCCGAGCTCGACGACCTCGTCGCGCGGAGAGACGATCTCGAACGGCAGGCCGACAGCCGTCTCGAGGACATCGCCCGGAAACGGCAGGAATGGACGTCCGCGCGGGTGGCCTTCCTCGCGAGGGTCCTCGGGACGGACGCCGATGTGAAGGTCGAGGTCCTTCCGTTCGGCTCGGACGCGCGCGCGGCGGAATCCGGGTTCCGAAAGGGCATCGCCCGAGCGGATGGCCGGCTGGAGACCGCGATCCTGACCGAAGATGGCAGGGGAGGGGAGCTCGGAGAGATCTACGAGGACCTTCCGGAAGATCCAGACGAGCGACGAGCGGAGGTGGCATCCCGCATTCGTGACCGCAAGGCTCTCTACGCAGAAGTCCACCGTGGCGAGACGACCCTCGCAGGCCGAAAGCACCTTCAGAACCACCTGAGGAACCTGACTCCGGAACAACTGGATCGTTTCCACCTCTGGTGGCCGGAAGACGGGCTTCACGTCCGGTATCGGAGGAATTCGACCGAGCCGTTCGTTTCGCTGACTCGCGGATCGCCCGGGCAGAAGTCGGCCGCGATCCTGACTCTCCTGCTGGCCCATGGCGAGGAACCGATCATCCTCGACCAGCCCGAAGACGATCTCGACAACCATCTGATCCACGACCTGATCGTCCGGCAGATCCGGGAGAACAAGTGGCGTCGTCAGGTCATCGTCGCCACGCACAACCCGAACATCGTCGTGAACGGCGACGCCGAGATGGTGATCGCCATGGATCACCACAGGGGACAGTGTGTGGTGGCGACGGAGCGAACCGGATGTCTCCAGGACCCCGCCGTGCGCGATGAAGTGTGCCGGGTCATGGAGGGGGGGCGGCAGGCGTTCGAGAACCGCTACCGCCGCCTGGTGGAGGAACCGGACAGTGCTTGAATCGCCGAAGGCGCTTCTCGACGCGATCCGGCTCGGCGAGGACAGCCGCCTCGAGCTGAAGTCCGTCGTCTTCAGGGGCGAGAAGATATCCGGACCCGAGCGAGACGATCTGGCCGCCGAAATGAGCGCGATGGCGAACGCCCGGGGAGGCGTGATCGTTCTGGGAATCGGGGACCGGCGGCGGGAAGTGGTCGGGATTCCGATCGACCGGCTCGACGCCGTGGAGCGCCATGTCGTGGAGATCGCCCAGGACTCCATCAGGCCGCCTCTCTTCTGTGTCGTCGAACGGCTGGAGCTGCCGGACGAGAACGGACGGGCGAGGCCGGTGATCCGGGTGGAGATTCCGGAGAGCATGTTCGTCCACGAGACCCGCGGCCTTTACTTCCATCGCGTCGGGAGCGCTCGCCGCGCGATGCCGCCGGAATACCTCGCGCGTCTCTTGCAACAGCGCAGCCAGATCATCCGGTTCGACCAGCTTCCCGTCGAGGAGGCCGCGTTCTCCGATCTGGATCCAGAACGGATCCACCGGTTCTGGCGTCCGGAGGAACGACAGGATCTGAAGGTCCAGGCGCGCAAGATCGGGTTGGCCGCACCCGGACGGAACGGGATCCTCCGACCGACCCTCGCCGGACTGCTGCTCGCCGCGCGGAGGCTTCCGGCGCGGTTTGCGTACGCGTGCATCCAGGCGGTGGCGTATCGGGGCCGCAGCGTGCCGGAGGCGGTGGAGTCTTCGTCCTGGTATCAACTCGACGCGAAGGACATCGAAGGCGCGCTCGATACGCAGATCGAAGAGGCATGTCGGTTCGTGAGCCGCAATCAACGGGTGGAGGCGCGCAAGCCGATGGGAAGGATCGATCTGCCGCAGTACGACATGTCCGCCGTCTTCGAGGCGGTGGTCAACGCGGTCGCCCACCGCGACTACTCGATGTACGGAACGAGGATCCGACTACGACTCTTCTCCGACCGGCTGGAACTCTCCGTCCCCGGAGCGCTGTCGAACACGATGACGGTCGAGGAGCTCGAGCATCGGCAGGCGAGCCGCAACGAGGCGCTGGTCGGCCTGCTGGCGCGCTGTCCGGTTCCCGCCGGAATTCCCGGCCTCGAAACGCAACGCATGACGATCATGGACACCCGGGGTGACGGAGTGCCGCTGATCCTGGCGCGGAGCGAGAAGCTCTCCGGCCGGCGGCCGGAGTACGAACTCTTCGGCGACGAACTGCGGCTGACGATCTACGCGGCGGGCGCAGAGGGAGGCGCGAGAAATGCTGAAGTGGCCTGAAGTCCTGAAGCGAATCCGGGCGGGCGAAGACGCCCATACCGAGTTCGAGCAGAGCCTCGGCGATCTGTCGGGGATCGGCAAGGCGCTTTGTGCATTCGCCAACTCGGACGGCGGCCTGCTCGTCCTGGGGGTCGATGACTCCGGCGAAGTCGTGGGCGTCCGAGGCGATCCACACGAAGTGCACGAGCGGCTGACGAGCTTTCTCCACTCCGGCTGCAGCGCACCGCTGATGGCCGACTACGGCCGCCACGAACATCACCGGGTCTGGGTGCACTGGATCGAAGCGCCGCGGGTGCGCGGATTCGACCCGCTCCGATACCGCGGGCGTTTCTGGATCCGCCGCCAGCGAAGCAGCGTCGAACCCTCGCCGGCGGAGTTTCAGGAGCTCCTCAATACCTTCCGTTTCGTTCTCACCGAGGAACAGATGATCCCGTCCGCCAGCTTCGGCGACCTGGACCTACAGGCGTTCGACAGGTTTCTGAGGAGACTCGGTTTCCGTACCGACGAAGAGCCGCAACCGCCGGTCGAGGCGGACCTGCGAAATCACGGCGTGGTCCGGAACTTCGGGGGCGAGATGCATCCGACCCTGTACGGCATCCTGGCGTTCGGCCGTACTCCCCAGCGACACCCCCACACCACGAGTTGCCTGGTGCGTTGCGCGGCGTACCTGGGGGAGCATCGGGCGACCGAGGTCATTCTCGCCGGCGAGGCGGACGGACGGCTCGACGAACAGGTGCGACGCGCGCTGGGTTGGTTCCGGTCGTTGGGCTGGCGGGAGAAATACGGCGAGGTATATCGGCAGGACATCCCGCGGCTTCCGCCCGATGCGCTGCGCGAGGCCCTGGTCAACTCCGTCGCCCATCGGGACTATGCGATCACCGGGTCGCCGATCCTGCTGGAGGTCTTCTGCGACCGGGCAGTCGTGACGAGTCCGGGCGCGCTTCCCAACCACATGACGGCCGAGACGGTCCGCGCCGGGTTTGGCCCGCGGTCCCGCAATGAGACGATGGCGAACTTCCTCGTCGAAGCCGGTCTGATGGAGAAGCGCGGACGGGGCTGGCTCCTCATGCGGCGTTCCATGCGCGGGTTCAACGGCACGGATCCCGAACTCGTCAACGAAACGGACGGCGGCTTCGTCCGGGTCACCCTGCGCTTCGGGCCGAACGAGGCGGAAGGCGGATGATCGCGAAACCGCCCGGCGGCGCCGGGGGCGGTCTCTACGACGAATCCGAGCTGCTGGCGCTCATCGAGCGCGGGGAAGGGCAGTTCCTCGAATTCAAGGCCGCCTGGGACCGCAGTGGAAGCGTCCCGAAGCCGCTGCCGCGCCGGGCCCTGCGAGACAGGATCGCCGAGGTGGTGGCCGCCTTCGCCAACTCGGACGGCGGCGTGCTGCTCGTCGGGGTGGACGACGACGGCTCCGTGTCGGGGCACGGGTATCCCGACTCGGTGGTGGAGAGTCTGCTTGCCGTCCCGAAACGGCGGCTGCGGGATCAGGTCTCGTGCCGGACGGCCCGGCTACGGATCGGCGAGAGTGAGATCCTGGCGTTCTCCACGCTCCTTTCGCCGGAGGCGGTGATGGTCGAGGGGAACGGCTATCCGTATCGGGTCGGGGCGCGGGTGGTGCGCGAGCCGCAGGAGGTCATCAACGCCCGGAAACAGGCGTACCGGCGGGTCGGATACGAGCTGCGGTTCCATCCGGACGCCGGCCTGGACCGCCTCGATCTGGAAGTGGCGAAGGCTTTCCTCGCCCGCACTCCGCTCGCTTCCCGCCCGGTGGTGGACGCCCTCCACGCGTACCGGCTGATCGAAGCGGGCCCCCGCGACTGGAAACTCACGAACGCCGCCCTGTTGCTGTTCGGCCGGAGGCTGGGGTTTCGCTGGCATCCGCGCGCCGGCATTCGTCTCTTTCGGGTCGCCGGCAAGGAGCTGCGGTACGGCCGCCACCGGAATGTGACCCAGCTCGCCACCATCCTGCCGCCGATCGCCACCGCGCTCGAAGAGGCGCTGCAGATCGCCCGCACCCAGGTGCGCCGGGTGGAGCGGCTGAACGGACCCCGTTTCGAGGACGATCCCGAATACCCGGACTTCGCCTGGCAGGAGGCGATCACGAACGCGGTCGCGCACCGGGACTACGAGATCCAGGGCCGTGAGACCGAGGTCTGGTTCTACGGCGACCGGATGGAGGTGTCGAGCCCGGGCGGCGTTCTCCCGCCGGCGACGGAAGCGATGCTGCGTGAAGGGGTTCCGGCCCATTCGAGCCGGAATCCCCTGCTGGTGCGCGCCCTCGCCGCCGCCGGGTACATGCGGGACGAGGGGGAAGGAATCCCGCGCGTCTTCCACGAAATGAGGGAAAGCTCCCTCCCCCCGCCGCAGGTGGCGGTGGAACACGGAATCTTCGTCTTCCGTCTGTTCAACGGGAGCGGCGGCGGGGAGAGTGCGGGAGAGCCGCCGTTCGGGTGGCCGAACTTCCCCGGCCCCGGTGGCGCGGGACCATGAACCTGCTGCCCGGGGCGGGGGCTTCGACGCTGCTCGACCGGCTGACCGAGCGGCTCCGGGCCCGGGGGCGCGCGCCCGCCGGGGAGGAGCCGCCGGCGGCGGTGCTGTGGACCGATCCGGGCCGCGAGTGGGAGAGCGTGGTCGGGCTGCTGCGCGAGCGCCTTCCGGAGCTCTTGACGCTCGGCGGCTACGACCCGGGGTTCCGGCGCGGGCCGGCGATCTGGCTGCGGTGGGAGGTGGACGGAAGACGCGATGACGCCGAAGTTCCGGTTCTCTACCTGCCGGGGATTCGGCGGCGGGATCTCGGGTCCCGGGAGGAGTGCCCGGAGCTGCTGAAGCCGCTGGTCGAACTGCTGCACCGAGGGGCCGTCTTCCGCCACCCGAACGGGAAGGACTGGACGGCGGCGGGGTTCGTCCGCGCCGCGGAGGGCTCGGGCTGGACCTCGCCGAGGACGGGCGCACGGTGAAGGCGCTGCGGGGGGCCCTCGCGGAAGTGGCGGAGTCGCCGCTCTCCCGGCTGCGCGGGCGGCGGCTCGAAGCGGACGACTTCGACCGGCTCCTCGTCGGCGACCTGCCGCGGAACCTGTTGCTCTGGCTCGGCGATCCGGCCGGGACGCGGCGCCGGCTCGGCGACCACTGGGAGGCGTTCTGCGGCCGGTCGCGGGACGAGCTGGGGTTCGATCCCGAGCGCGGCGCCGCCGGGCTGGACGCCGGACGGCGGCTCGGCGGGGCGGTCGGCGGGTGGAGGCAGGTCTGGGAGCGCTTCGCCGAGTCGCCGGAAGCGTATTCGGGGGTGGAGGCGGCGCTGCGGCGGAGCGAGCCCGGCGGCGGCCCGCTGTTCCGGGGGAATCCCGCGCACTGGCCGGCGGAGAACGAGCGGCGAGAGAAGGCGCTCCGGGAAGCGCTCGCCGGATTGCCCTCGCTGGCGCGCGAGGAGGCGCACGACCGGGTGGCGCGGCTCGAAGCCGAACACGGCGTCCGGCGGGAGTGGGTATGGGCGCGGCTCGGCCAGGCCCCGCTCGCCGGGGCGCTGGAATCTCTCGCCCGGCTCGTTCGGGCGGCGCGGTCGCCGCTCGGGGGGGGCGATCCCGACGAGGTCGCGGCGGCGTACCTGGAGCGCGGCTGGACGGCGGACGCGGCGGCGTGGGAGGCGTTCTCGGGGGTCGGGGTGTCCGACGAGCCGGTGGTCACCGGGGCGGTGCGCCGCCTGCTCGAGCCCTGGCTCGACGACTCCGCGCGCGCCTTCCAGCAGGCGGCGCGGCGGAAACCGCTCCCCGGACGCGGCGGGCAGCCGGTGGTCGAGGTCGAGGAGGACGGTTGCCTCTTCTTCGTGGACGGGCTGCGCTACGACCTCGGGCGGCGGCTCGCCGAGCGGCTGGAAGGCCGCGGTCTGCGCTGCGAGGTCCGCACCCGCTGGGCGGCGCTCCCGACGGTGACTGCAACCGGGAAACCGGCGGTGACGCCGGTCGCCGGGGAGATCAGAGGCGATTCCCTCGGCGAGGACTTCGCGCCCCGGTTCGCGATGGACCGGAAGCCGGTCCGGGCGAAGCCGCTGCGGGAGGCCCTCGAAGCGCAGGGGCGCCAGATCCTCGGGGTCGGCGAGCCGCGTTCGGCGGCGCCTCGCGGCTGGCTGGAAACCGGAGAGATCGACAAGGCCGGACACCGGGAGCAGGCGGGGCTGGCGCGGCGACTGCCGGAGGAACTGGACCGGCTGGCGGAGCGGATCGCCGGGCTGCTGGAGGGCGGCTGGCGCTCGGTCCGGGTGGTCACCGACCACGGCTGGCTGCTGCTGCCGGGAGGGCTGCCGCGGGTCAGTCTGCCGAAGCACCTCACCGAGAGCCGCTGGGCGCGTTGCGCCGTGCTCGCCGGGAGCGCCGCTTCCGGCGCCGACCGCTGGCCCTGGCACTGGAACGGGGCGGAGTGGTTCGCCACGCCGCCGGGGATCGCCTGCTTCGACAAGTCGGACGCCTTCGCCCACGGCGGGCTCAGCATCCAGGAATGCCTGACCCCGGACATCCTGGTGGAACGGTCGGCGGAGACGGAAAGGGTGCCCTCCGTCGAATCGGTGACCTGGCGGCGGTGGCGCTGTTTCATCGGGGTCTCCGGCGGCGCGGGCCTGACGGCCGACCTGCGGCTCCGCGGAGCCGCAGGGGCGTCGGTCGCGAATGCCCCGAAGCCGGTGGATGCGGACGGGGCGGCGAACCTCGTGCTCGCGGGCGACGAGCACGAAGCGGCGGACCTCCGCGTGGTGCTGCTCGATGCCGGCGGGACGGTCGTCGCCGCGCGCGATACCCGCGTGGGGTGTGATTCATGAACGAACTGGATTCGCTGGATCGGGTCGCCGCCGGCGCGTTCCCCGGTTACCTGGTCCGGAAGGACCTCGTCCGGCGCTACGCGCGGCAGTTCCCGGTGCCCACCTATGTCGTCGAGTTCCTGCTGGGGCGCTACTGCGCGAGTACCGACGACGCCGAGATCGAGGAGGGTCTGGAGATCGTCGAGAGCCAGCTGCGGGGGCGCACCGTGCGCGCCTCGGAGCGCGAGCGGTTCCGCTCGGAAGCCCGCGAAAGGGGGTCGGTGCGGCTCATCGACCGGGTGCGGGCGCGGCTCGACGCCCGGCGCGACCGTTACCTCGTGGAACTGCCGAGCCTCGGCGAGCGCCAGGTCGGGATCGACACCAGCGTCGTCCTCGAGAACAAGCGGATGCTCGGCGACGGGTTCTACGCCGAGGTGACCCTCGGCTACGACGCGCTCTCGGCTCCGGAAGCGGGCGGCGAGCCGTTCCGGGTCGCCGCGCTCCGGCCCATCCAGATGTCCGATGCGGAGGTGCTCGAGCGGCTCGCCGCCGGACGCCGCGCGTTCACCACCGACGAGTGGCGCGACTTCCTGATCCGTTCGGTCGGCCTCGAACCGACCGCGCTCGACGACCGGGCGAAGCGCGTGGCGATCCTGCGGATGGCCCCGTTCGTCGAGCGGAACTTCAATCTCGTGGAACTCGGGCCCCGCGGCACCGGCAAGAGCCATCTCTACCAGCAGATCTCGCCGCACTCGCACCTGATCTCCGGCGGGAAGGCCACCGTCGCCAGGATGTTCGTGAACATGGCGAGCGGTCAGCGCGGCCTCGTCTGCCAATACGATGTGGTCTGTTTCGACGAGGTGTCCGGAGTGTCCTTCGACAAGAAGGACGGCGTGAACATCATGAAGGGATACATGGCTTCGGGCGAGTTCAGCCGGGGCAACGAGGCCATCCGGGCCGACGGCGGGATCGTGCTGGTCGGCAACTTCGACGCGGATGTGGAGCGCCAGCAGCGGATCAGCCACCTGTTCGGGCCGCTGCCGAAGGAGATGCGCGACGACACCGCCCTCCACGACCGCATCCACGCCTACGCGCCGGGGTGGGACTTCCCCAAGCTCGACCCGAAGGAGCACCTGACCGACCGCTTCGGCCTCGTGACCGACTTCCTCAGCGAGTGCTGGACGAAGATGCGCGAGACACCCCGGATCTCGGCGCTGCAAGGCCGCGTCTATTGGGGGGGCGCGCTCAGCGGGCGCGACCAGGAGGCGGTGAACAAGACCTGCTCGGCGCTCGTGAAGCTGCTGTTCCCGGACCCGGAGATGGCCATCCCCGACGAGGACCTGGAATGGATCGTCCGGGTGGCGCTCGAATCCCGCCGCCGGGTGAAGGAGCAGCAGAAGCGGCGGCTCAAGAGCGAGTTCCACAACACGCACTTCTCCTTCACCCTCGGCGCCGACGGGGTGGAACAGTTCGTCGGAACGCCGGAGCTGCGGAGCGACGATGCGATCGAGGGCGATCCGCTCCCGCCGGGGCAGGTCTGGTGCGTGGGCGCGGCGGCGGACGAGACCGGTTGCGGGCTCTACCGGATCGAGGCCGCGGTCGGGCCCGGCAGCGGGGCCCGGATCCTGAACCACCCGATCCCGCCGGCTTTCCGGGAGAGCGTCCGGGTCGGCGAGCAGAACCTCTACGCGCAGGGAAGGGCGCTCGTCGGCGACCGCGACCCGCGGGCGCACGACTACCAGATCCAGTTGCGGCCCCACGACGCCGAGCGCTCCGGGGCGGGTCTCGGATTGCCGGTGCTGGTGGCGCTCGTCGGGGGACTCCTCGAACGCAGCGTTCGCGGCGGAGCGGTGGTGGTCGGGGCGCTGAACCTCGGCGGCTCGGTCGAGCGCCTGCTCCGCCCGGTCGAGATCGCCGAGCTCGCGGCCGAACGGCGAGCGACGGTGCTGCTCATGCCGGTGTCCGCCCGGCGGGACCTGAACGACCTCCCCGACGACATCTGGACCCGGATCAACATCGAGTTCTATTCCGACCCCGCCGACGCGGTGTTCAAGGCCCTCCTCGAGTAATTCTCGCCGGCGAGCCCGTACTGCGCACGGTGAACCACGGCGACTGCCTGATGCCGGGGCGCGCGGCGGGAAGCATGAGGCTGACCGGAGGTGATGCATGAGCCTGCGGGAGCGGATGGCCCTTGCCGAGGAATCGAGTGATCGCCGAATCCATGAGACCTGGGGGGTCTTCGGGAATCCGTTCCCGTTCGCAGGCCAGATGACGGTTCACCCGAGGATGGAGGACGCTGTAGACGACAGCGTCGAGGCTCGGTTTCGCGAGTTCGAGGCAGCCGGCCGACCGTCCCAGGTGCTCCTGGTCGAGGGGACGCAGGGAGTCGGCAAGACGAATCTCCTGAACTACTACGAGGAGCAGTTCCGCGACTACTATCGGGACGACCAGAAGTTCTATGTCATCCGGTACTACCCGGATCCGGAGCCGACCTTCGATTTCGTCGTCCGGAGGGTGTTCCAGAGTCTCGACCAGGAGCACTTCCAGAACATCGGCGAAGCGCTTGCGACCGGAGGCGATGATGCGCTCGATGCCGCAAGGGGACTCGTACGAGGCCATGAGATCAAGACGGTCCTGAAGGGTTTGCAGAACGGCGCGAGGGACGGAGGGATCGAAGAAGGGGCCCGGCTGGCGCTCGAGTGGTTTACCGGGATGCGGGTGCTGAAGCGGCACCGCGAGGTGCTGCGGGTCAGTTTCCGGCTCGACACCACCGAGTCACGAACGCAGGCGCTCCGCGATGTCCTCTATGTCAGCGAGCACCTGGGTCTGGTGAAGGGCGTTCTCCTGCTCATGGACGAGCTGGAGAAGCAGGACTATTCCGTCGGCAACACCACGGTCCTGCGTTTCCTCTCCGCCATTCGGGCGCTGGTCGACGCGCTGCCACGATGCCTGTTCCTCATGCTGGCGATGACCCGGCAGGCGCGCCTGCGGTACTTCGCGATGCTGCCGGCGCTCGCCTCGCGTCTGCAGCACGCGGTCACTCTCGAACCGATCGGCGATCTCGCAACGGCGCGAGGGTTGTACGCGTTCTACCTCGACCGGGCGCGGCGGACGGCGAGAGCGGACCCGCGGGCGGTGGCTGCGTCGCCGGGGACCCGGGAGCCGTTCCGTGACGGCGAATTGGCGGAAATGTTCGATGGATTGCGGCGTCGGTCCGAGGCGCGCGGGACGGAAGGAGTGACCCAGCGGGACTGGCTGCATCGTCTCCACGAGGAATGGACCCGGCGAGTCGAGCGCGGGCTCACGGCGTGAGCGCGCCGCGAGGGACGGAGTCGCGTCAGGCGACGAGGCGGTCGGCTTTCGCGAGCTGGTCCCGGAGGAGGCTCTCCTTCATCCCGTTGTCGAGGAAGCTCCAGGGGAGCTGCTCGTCGAGCCCGCGCTGGCGGTGGAGGAAGAAGTCCGCTTGCAGCCCGGCGTCCCGGAGGCTCGGGGCGAGGCCCCGTCCCTCGGCGAGGGCGAGCAGCACCGGCGCGAGGCGGCGGTCGCCGACGGCGAGGATCGCCTGGAGACGCTCGAGGCGCGGGGACTTCAGGTTCGCCTCGACGCCGGAGAGGGCGCCGAGCTCGCGCTGGAGGTAGCGCATCCGGGCGTTCAGGACGGGCAGCGACGCCATCGGGCGCCACTGGAACGGCGTGCCCGGCTTCGGAATGAACGGGTTCACGCTCGCGATCGTCCGCCCGGCGGGATCCCGGGCGCGCACGCGGTCCCGGATCTGGCGCACCAGCGGGACGATCCCCTCGACATCGGCCGCGGTCTCCCCGGGCAGCCCGATCATCAGGTAGAGCTTCAGGTTCCGGACGCCGGCGTCGAGCAGGATTCCGGTCTTGTCGAGGATCTCGTCGTTCGTGACCCGCTTGTGGATCGCCTTGCGCAGCCGGTCGGTCCCGACCTCGGGCGCGATCGCCACCGTCCGCTCCCCGCTCTCGGCGAGCGGGCGGACGAACTCGTCCCGGACATCCTCGAACCGGACCGACGACACGCTCACCCGGAAGCCGAGGTCCCGGAGATCGGTCACGAGCGGCACGATCTCGCGGTGCGCCCCGACCGCGGTGGAGACGAGCCCGATCCCGTCGGTGTGGGGGCGGGCGGCGCGGGCCGCCTCGAGCAGCCGCTCGACCTCGAACGACCGCTTCGGCAGGTAGTTGTAGCCGGCCCAGCAGAAACGGCAGAGCGTCGGGCAGCCGCGCGAGACCTCGACCAGGAACTTCCCCGACATCTCGGTGTCGCGGGTGAGGATCCAGGTCGCGGGCGGCGGAAAGCGGGCGTCCTTGCCCATCTTCGCCCGGACCACGCGGGGGGCGCCCCGCACCGTCCGCCGCGCGATCCGCCCGTCCGCGCCGTGCTCGATCTCGTGGGTCTCCGGGACATAGAAGCCCGGTTCGGCGGCGAGCCGCCCGAGCCGCTCGGCCCGCGGCCCCGCGCGGAGCGCCTCGACGAGCGAGGGGAGGAGCGCCTCGGCTTCCCCGACCCCGAAGGCGTCCACGAACGGGGCGAGGGGCTCGGGGTTCAGGAAGGTCACCGGGCCGCCGGCGATCACCAGCGGGTCCCGCGCGGTCCGGTCCCGGGCGAGCGGTTCGATGCCCGCGAGCTGCAGCATCCGGACGAGGTGCACCGCGTCGGGCTCGAAGGTGATCGAGAACGCCGCCACATCGAAGCCGCGCACCGGGCTCCCGCTCTCGAGCGTGCGGAGCGGCAGCCCGGTTCGGCGGTACTCCTCCAGCTCCGCCCGGTCGGGCAGGAAGAACCGCTCGCTCACGGTGTCGGGGAGCAGGCGGAAGAAGCGGTGCACCGCCTGGAAGCCCACATTCGACATCCCGAGCGCGTACCGGTTCGGGTAACCGACGGCGATCCGGAGCCCGCCTCGCCCCGCTCCGCGCCGGTCGGCGCCGAGCCGGGTCTCTCCCGCGAGCCGGCGCGCGGCCCGCCGTTCGAGCAGGCGGCTCACGCCGACGGGGTTTCCGTCCGGCCCGCCGCCGGGGGCGCGGTCTCGGTCTCGGGCTCCGGTTCGAAGAACAGGAACCGGCTGCAGGATTCGCAGGTGAGGATCTCGTTCCCCGCCCGGACCTCCTCGAAGAGCTGGGGGCGGAGCCGGATGCTGCAGGCGCCGCAGCGCTGGTCGCTCGCCCGGGCCACCGCGAGTCCGTGCCGCACTCCCCGGAGGCGCTCGTAGCGGGCGAGGAGATCCGTCGGCAGCGTCCCGACGAGGGCCTGCCGCCGCTCCCGGAGCGCCTGCCGCTCCCGGTCGCGCTCCTTGGCGCGGGCGCCCACCTCGGCCTTCTTCGCCTCGAGCCCGGCGAGCGCCTTCTCGAAGACCTTCCGTTCGCGCGTGAGGTCGCCCTCGAGCTGGTCCGCCCGCTCCATGAGCCCCAGGATCCGGTCCTCGATGCCCCCGATCCGCTTCTTCGTGTTCGCGATCTGTTGCTGGAGGCCCTTGTACTCGACATTCGACCGCGCGCCCAGGAGCTGATCGCCGTACTTCCGGGCCGCGGCCTCGGCGGTATCGAGCTCGCCCTCTTCCCGGCGCCGGTTCACCCCCGTCTCCCGGACCTCCGCTTCGAGGTCGGTCAACCGCTTCCGCGCGGTCGCGATCTCGCCGTCGATCCCGGCGAGCGTGCCCGCAACGGTGGCGAGCTCGCGGTCTCGGGCGGCGATCCGCATGTCGAGCGTCTGCGCTTCCCGAAGCGTCTCCAACTCGGGAAGCATGGCCTACCGGTCTGTCGAAGCGACGCGCGCCGGACGAGCGGTCCGG
>CAYGAO010000038.1:0-824 GCA_964347715.1 uncultured Acidobacteriota bacterium | reverse complement strand
CCCCCCGGGCGGGCCACCCGCGGGGCGCCGCCCGCGCGGGCCGGCCCGCGGCTGATGCGGCGCGCGACCGAAGCCGCGGTCGCGTCGCCTCGGGGGTGGGCCCACCAGGACTCGAACCTGGGACCAACCGGTTATGAGCCGGCCGCTCTGACCACTGAGCTATGGGCCCGGCCGACCGGTCCGGCCCCCGGGCGCTCATTCCGAGAACTGCCGGAGCTTCCGCGCCCGCGCCGGGTGCCGCAGCTTCCGGATGGACTTCGTCTCGATCTGGCGGATTCGCTCGCGGGTCACATCGAACGCCTTGCCGACTTCCTCGAGGGTCTTCTCCTGGAGTCCGCCGAGGCCGAACCGGCTCCCGAGCACGGCTTCCTCGCGCGGCGTAAGCGTCTTCAGGACCGCCTCGATCGTCTCTTGCAGTCGCTTGTTGATCACCGTCGACTGGGGCGACGGGGTGTTCGGGTCGCGGATGAAGTCGCCGAGATGCCCGTCTTCGTCCTCGCCGATCGGGGTGTCGAGCGAGATCGGCTCCTGGGCGATCTTCATCACCCGCCGGACCTTCGCGGGCGGCATCCCCATCCGGTCGGCGACCTCGTCCTGTTTCGGCTCGCGGCCGAGTTCCTGGACGAGGCTGCGCTGGGTCCGGTGGAGCTTGTTGATCGTCTCGTGCATGTGCACCGGGATCCGGATCGTCCGCGCCTGGTCGGCGATCGCCCGGGTGATCGCCTGGCGGATCCACCAGGTCGCGTAGGTCGAGAACTTGTAGCCCCGGCGGTACTCGAACTTGTCCACCGCCTTCATCAGGCCGATGTTGCCTTCCTGGATCA
>CAYGAO010000037.1:3992-16879 GCA_964347715.1 uncultured Acidobacteriota bacterium | reverse complement strand
TCCACAAGTCCCCTGGAATCAATGACTTTTTCCTCCAAACCGATAAAGTCAGGATGAAGCGCCTCCTCTGGCTTTCGGTGACATGACGACCAGGCAACGGCGCGCCCTCCCTCGACTCGGAAAGGGCGCAAGCGTGGCCCGGCCAGCCACCAGCGCCGGGAGGCCCGGAGCGCGAAGCGCGACGGCGGGTGACGGCTCACCTTGATTGACGCTGCAGTCTCATCTCGATCGTCGCGCCGCACTCGTGACCGACCCGGGGACTCCGGCGGTGTGGCGCCGGCCCCGAGCCGGTGTGGTCAGTTCGGCGCGGAGGTCCGTTCCAGGGCGGCGTCGGCGAGCCGGCGGGCGGCCTCGGGGAGTCCAGCGCCGCTCTGCACATTCGCCGTGAGCGCGACCGCGAGCCCTCGCGCCGGCAGCCGCAGCAGGTGAGTCGTCCCGCCGGTGGCGCCGCCCGAGTGCGCGATCCAGGTGCCGAGTTCGTCCTCCGAGATCCGCCAGCCGAGCCCGTAGGCGCTCTCGGTTCCGTCGGCGAGCCGGTAGGGCTCGACCATCTCCTGGTGGGCGCCGCCCGAGAGGATCGCGCCCGCGTCGAGCGCGAGGGCGAAGCGGACGAGGTCGGGCGCCGTGGCGATCATGCCCCCGCCTGCCCACTTGATCGAGAGGTCCGCGAACGGCGCGTTGCGGACGAGCGGCGGGTCCTCGGACTTCACATACTGCCGGACCCGGTGCGGCACGAGGTCCCCCTGGTGCTCGAGGTGCGTGTTCGCCATGCCTGCTGGCTCCCACACCTCCGCGTCCAGGTATTCCCCGAAGCTCTGGCCGGTGACGGTCTCGACCACCCCGGCGAGCATGTTGTAGGCGTAGGTCGAGTAGCTGTACTGCGTCCCGGGTTCGAAGAGCAGCGGATCCTCCGCGAAGATCGTGATGGCGTCGGCGACGGTGTCGAAGTGGTCCTTCATCTCCATCTCGCCAGGTCGGTAGTGGCGGATGCCCGAGGTGTGGGTCAGCAGGTGCCGCAGCGTGACGGGGAAGTCCTTCGCCGGGAACTCCGGGAAGTAGTCCCGGACCTCGGCGTCGAGTTCCACGTCGCCGCGCTCGACGAGCTGCATGATCGCCGTGGCGGCGATCGGCTTCGAGATGGAAGCGATCCGGTACACGCTGTCGGCGGTCGCCGGGACATCGTTCTCGATATCCGCGAGGCCCGAGGCTCCGGTCCAGATCAGTTCGCCGCCGACTGCCACGGCGGCGGAGAGCCCGGGGCTCTCCGCCGCGTCCCGCGCTTCGGCGACGATCGTGGCGAAGGCGTCCCCGGAGGCCGTCGGCGGGTCGGGAGCGCTGCAGCCGAGGAACGGCAGGAGCGGCGCCGCGAGCAGGAGCGGCAGCGGGCGGTGGTGGAACGAGAGCATCATGTGTCCTCCCCGGATCAGTGTTGGCGGTCCCGGAAGGCGACGGCCGCCTCCCAGACCCGCTCGTAGTTCCCGCCGAGGATCCCGGCTACCGCCGGCGCGTCGAAGCCGGCCAGGGAAAGCGCCTCGGCGACGGCCTCGAAGTCTGCTTCCTCGCCGAACCCCTCGCTGTAGGCCGACATACCGCGGAGGTCACTGCCGAACCCGACGCTCGCGACGCCGCCGAGTTCTGCGACATGGCGGGCGTGGCGGGCGATATCCGCGACCGTGGGGACGAGCGAGGCGTTCGGCCAGATGCCGATCACGCCGCCGGCGTCGGCGATCGCCCGGATCTCCGGGTCTTTCAGGTGACGGTCGTGTTCGCCGAGCGCGAACGCGCCGGTGTGGCTGAACACCACCGGAACCCGGGAGAGCTCGAGCGTCTCCCGGATCGTCTGCGGGTTCGCGTGGGCGAGGTCGAGGACGATGCCGAGGCGGTTGCACTCGCGCACCACCTCGCGCCCGAACGCCGTGAGCCCGCCCGGGGTGTAGGGCCAGGTCTGGATGTGGCCGAGCCCGTTCGGCCGGAAGTGGACGAGCTGGAGCAGCGCCAGTCCCCTCTGGTGCAGCTCGTGGAGTCGCTCGATGCGGCCCTCGAGCGAGTCGGCCCCCTCGACTGCGGGCAGGATCGCGAGGACGCCGGTGGCCCGCGCCTGCCGCGCTTCGGCGGGAGTGCGGACGAAGACCGCGCGGGCTTCGGCGACCGTCCGGGTCAGACGCTCGAAGCGGTCGAGGGTGTACTCCCACGGTTCGTTCGGATCAGGGCGCCGGTTCCCGCCCGGGACGCGGGTTCCGTCGCGGCGCTCGTAGCCGCCCCGCCAGGGCGTGTCCGTGCTGATGGTGGCGACGACGGCGTCCATCCCCCGGTCGAGATACCGGGCGATCTCCTCGTCACTGATCCGCGGCACGTTCGCGCGATGGAACCGGGACGGGTGCGCGTGGATGTCCACCCGCAGCGGTTCCTCCTGCCCGGACGCGAGAGCGGGCAGGAGCGCCGCGACGAGGGCGGCCGAGGCCGCGAGTGGACGCCCGGCATCGCCCGGCGGCCGCCTGCGAGCCGGGCGCCCGGCGGACGAGGCGCGTCCCGCAGGTCCTTCGGGTGACGCGACGCGACGAGCGGAGCGGTGCATCCGGGATGCCCGGGGTACCCGGCCGCGCGCCCGTCGCGCCACTCGGTTCACCGGCTACGGCGCGTCCGTGGTGCTCGTCGGCAGCACGACTCGCGCGACGCCGTTCGCGATCTCGAAGCGGGTTCCGTAGGGCTCGGACAGGCGCACCAGATCCTGCAGGATCTTGTCGGCGAGCGCGCCCTCGGCCATCATCGGGCGCCCGCGCACCTGCCGCGGGTGTCCGTGGTTCAGGGTGATCGGGTGGAGGGTCAGCTCGACGAGTTCCGGGCCCTCCCATTCGGGAACCGCGATGACCGCTTCCCAGATCTCGGGGATCGCCGGGAAGCCGGTGGTGTCGTTCTGGTAACGCGCGTCGTTGAAGTCGGCCAGCCCGTCGGCCTCGGTGAGCCCGAGTCGCTCGTAGTTCTCGTGGGGGAGACGCTGCAAGGACTCGTTCTGGAACACGAAGTCCCCGAGGCTGTAGAGGATCGGGGCCCCCTGGTAGATCTCGATCGCGCGCAGGGCGTGGGGCCCGTGGCCGACGAAGACCGTCGCGCCCGCATCCACCATCGCCCGCGCGAAGGTGACGAGGAACTGGGCGGGGACGAAGCGGCTCGGCCCCTCGTGGGCGTGGATCGTCACGATCACATGGTCGGCCTGGCGGCTCGCGTTCGAGACGACCATCCCGATCTCGGCCAGGTCCACGGGGTCGGGCTCGGTGCGGATCCCCGGAGTGTCGGAGAGCTCGAAGCGCTGGCGGAGAAAGGTCAGCTGCTCTCCGTCCGGCGGGTCCATGCCGAGCTCGCGCATGGTGGCGCGGACGCCGTCGAACTGCTCCCGGGTGACCTCGTAGGTGGTCCGGTAGCGGAGCGGGTTCAGCCCGGGCCGTGGCGGGATGTCATCGCGCGACTTCCCCGCGCGCGAGTGGTCGGGGAAGGTCGAGGAGACGGAGATCAGCGCGGCGCGCCCGTCCTTCGTCTCGATGAACTTCGCTTCGCGGGCCTCGGAGAGGCTCTTCCCGACTCCGGCGGCGACGATCCCGGCCTCGCGGACGTATTTCTCGGTGAGCAGCATCGCGGGCGGCCCGTAGTCGCCCGAGTGGTTGTTCGCCAGCGAGCCGAGGTCGATCCCCGCCCAGGCGAGCTCCTTCACGAGCTCCGGCTGCGCCCGCATGTAGGTGCCGCCGCTCGAGCTCATCGGGTAGAACTCGTAGTCGTGGAACAGGATCTCGATGTTCGTGAACGCGAGGTCGGCCTCCCGGAGCAGCTCGATCATCCGGAGGTACTGCGGTTCCTCGTACACGCTCAGCTTCCGCGTGATGATCGAGTCGCCGGTGAGGGCGAGGGTGAAGCGGTCCTGGGCGGAGCCGGTGGCTGCGAACGCGCCCGCGAGGAACAGCCCGGTCAGGGGCGCGAGGGATCTTCTGGGGGTGGGTTGCAGTCTCTTTCGAAGCACGGTCGGATACCTCCGGACGGCGAGTGTATCCGCCTCTCGCCGGGCTCCGCCAGCCCCACCCGGCCGAGAGGCCGGACGCCGCGCTCAGCAGGCTGTGGAGGAAGTCCCCTCGCGCGCCGCCGGGGAGGGTCCTTCCTCCCCGCGAAAAGAGGGCGGAACGGATCGCGCAGGCGATTCGGGCCGCCATCCGGTGGGGAGAGCGCCGCGCATCCGCCCGGACGACCGTGGGAGGCGATCCCGGCGGCGCTGCGGAGCGAGCAGCAGATCGAGCGCCGCGCATCCGCCCGGACGACCGGGTTCCCCATCGCTTCGAGGACGGATTCCCTTGCGGGGCGTTTAGTCCACAGGCGGTCAGCGGCGGTAGTCGAGCGGCGGCGGCCGGTCGCCCAGCAGCGGCTCGTAGAGGAAGTCCCCGCCGCGCATCGCCTTCAGCTCCTCGAGCGCGACGATCAGGTGCGAGGGGTCGAGGAACAGGTCGGCGGCGGTGCGGGCGAGCACCTGGGAGGCGAGGTGCATCCCCTTCAGCCCGATCGACATGCCTCCGGCGGCGACCGCCTGCCAGCTGTGCGCCGGGGTCCCGGGCACCCAGGTCGCGGCGCGGAACTGCGCCGTCGGGACCACCCAGCTCACATCGGCCACATCGGTCGAGCCGCCGGCCGGCGTCCGCGACCACTCGCTCACCTCTTCCTGCGAGCCGATCGGGCGCGGCTTCGCGAGCGTCTTCTGGATATCCTCGGCGAAGCTCCGCTCCTCCTCGGTGTAGGCGAAGCCGCCGACCGCCTTCAGGTTCTCGAAGAGGAGGCGCCCGAGGGTCTCGTTCGGGAGCATGTTGTAGATGCCGTGGATCATCTCGTGCTCGACCTCGGCGCCGGTGCCGAGCGCCGCGGCGTCCGCCGCCTTCAGGATGCGGTCCCAGTTCGCGCGCGCCGTCTCGACCGAGGGGTGCCGGTTGTAGTAATAGACCTCGGCGAAGTTCGGGACGACGTTCGGCGCTTCGCCGCCGCGCGTGATCACATAGTGGATCCGGCTCCGCTCATGGACATGCTCGCGCATCAGGTTCACCATGAAGTTCATCGCTTCGACGGCATCGAGCGCCGAGCGGCCCTGATCCGGAGCGCTCGCCGCGTGCGCGGACAGCCCGCGAAAGCGGAACTTGGCGGAGAGGTTCGCGAGCGAGTCGCCGGGGCTCGCGTCGTTGCGGTCGCCGGGATGCCAGGCGAGCACTGCCTCCGCATCGTCGAAGAGTCCCGCGCGCACGAGATACACCTTTCCGGCCCCGCCCTCCTCGGCAGGCGTGCCGTAGATGCGGATCCGCCCCGGCGTCCCCGAGCGTTCGAGCCAGTCCCTGACCGCGAGTCCGGCCGCGACCGACGCGGTGCCGAACAGGTGGTGGCCACACGCGTGCCCCGCGTGCACCCCCTCGCGCTCGAGCGGCTCGGGAACCGCCGCCTGGCTCACGCCCGGCAGCGCGTCGAACTCGGCGAGGATGCCGATCACCGGACCCTCGGCGCCCCACTCGGCGACGAACGCGGTCGGCATCCCGGCGACGCCGGCGTCCACCGTGAAACCGCCCGCCGCGAGCTGCTCCTGGAGCAGCGCCGAGCTCCGCTCCTCCTGGTAGCCGACCTCCGCCCAGTCCCAGATCTGGAGCGCGACCTCGTCGAAGTCGGCCCGCTGCGCGTTCAGGAAGCGGGTCAGCGACGCGTCGGCGTCATCGCCCTGCGCCGCCGCAGGGGCGGAGGCGAGAGCGACGAACGAGAGCGCGGTGGCGAGTCGGATCACGGTGCGGCCTCCTCGGAGCGGGTCTGGTGTTCGGGACGATGCGGGAGTGTAAACGGGCGTCACGCCCGGCTTCCCGGAGAGGCCCCGGATCTCCCGGGTCTGGCGGTCGGCGTGGCGGAACGAAAAAAGGCGCCCGCCCCGGAGGGCGGGCGCCAAGGGTGTCGGTCCCGAAGGGAATCAGAAGCGCAGCGTGCCGCGCAGCAGCATGGTGCGCGCGTTCTGGCGGCTCCGGAGTTCGAGGAAGGCAGCCTTCCAGGTCCGGTTCGCTCCGCTGTAGGTGAACTGGTTGTGGTTGGCGGCGTCCAGGAGGTTGAAGGCCTGCGCCTGCATCTCGAACGAGGCGACGCCGAAGTCGATGATCTTGCCGAGCGAGAGGCCGACCGTGTGGACGGTGGGGGCCTGGACCTGGAGTTCGCCTCGATCCTGACCCACGATGCGATAGCGCGTCGCGAGCGGATTCGGCTTACCGTTGTTCGCGTTCCCCGGCCCGTACTGGGTGACCTGTGGATCGTCGGCATCGAGCCGCGTGATGGGAGGCCCGGACCACGGTCCGGCATTGCCGGTGTAGCTCACGGCGGCGGTGATGCCGTAGGGCAGCAGGTAGCTCATGCCGCCACGAATCGAGTACTGACGCCAGGTCGGCGCATAGGAAAGCGCGCTCGAATCACGCAGCGTGTCGTGCTCGTTGTTGCCGCGCGGCATGTACAACGCCTTGTTCGAGTCGAACTTCTCGGGCTGGATGAAGTAGGCGGGATCGGTCGGGTTCCAGTCGCCGGCGAATCCCTGCCACTGGCGGCTCAGGTTCAGGGTGGCCGACATCCGCTCGGTGCGCCGGGTGGTGGTCACCTCGATGGCGGTGTAAACCAGCTTGCTCCAGGCGTTGTTCGTCTGCTGGTTGATGTCTCCGAACTCGATGTCCGCGCGTCCGTACTGGAATTCGCCACGAGGAACCGAAGCCGGCGACTCGGTGGGCCAGTAGCCGTTCGTTTCCAGCAGGGCATAGTTGTCCGTGTAGCGACGGTGCACGAGCGCCACATCCATCGCGAACTGTCCCCCGAACTGCCGGCGAACGCCGACGATCGCTTCGTCAACGAACGGCTGGCCGATGTCCGGGTCGAACAGAAACTCTCGCGGAATGTTGGCGGAAGGAGGGGTGTACTGGGAATGATCGGCAACGCCGTCCCCGTCGTGGTCGTACTCGGTGTAGCTGCCGACGCTCGAGGCGCCATGTACGCGCGTGATGTTGTCACGCCCGTTCATCTGCTCGTGGATGCGGCCCACATTGCCGCGCAGGATGTTCCGCCCGTCCTCGGTCAGCTGATACGCGAACCCGGCGCGAGGCCCCACCGCGATGGTGTTCATGCGTTCGAAGTCCTGGATGTTGTCGTATCGCCTCACGAAGTCCGCGCGGACGCCGAGATTCAGCGTCAGACGCTCCACCGGCTTCCAGGCGTCTTGCAGGTAGAACGCGAGGTCGCTGTCCTGGGCGTCGATGGTCTTGAGCGAATCGATCGGGCCGGAGGTGTCCCCGGTGCGGGTCCGCTGGAACCAACGGGTACCCGCGGCCTGGGCCAGATCGGTCGTCGGTTCCCCGGCGGCGTTGACGGGCGTGTGGTACTCGGTGCCCCAGCCGTTCGTGGTGGCGTAGATCGTCGTGCTCGGGTAGGTGTTCCACGGGGCGGCGTAAACGCCGAAACCGATCTCGTGGGATCCGGCGAAATCGTCCACATAGCGCGTCAGGTCGGCGCGGAAGAGGACGAGGCGCGCGGGCCGGTCGGAACCGTTTCCGGTTCCAAGAGCCGCGATGCGGCCGCCACGGCTCGTCGTGCCGCTGCTGTTGACCGAGAAGCCACTGTGGATCTCGACATACGGCACGATGCTGTCGAGCTGCGGCTGGAGGTCGAGCGGACGCTGGGAAGCCTTGTCGTTGTAGGAGAAGGTGAACTGGCCCGTCGTCGAGGTCCCGAAGACGGAGGTCAGTTTGGCGCCGTACAGGTTGCCGCCGGTCTGCACCGTGTAGCGCGGAGCCAGGTCGTACTCGCGGTTCGAGGTGTTCTCGGTCGTGTCGCGCTGGTAGTAGACGTTCAGCTCGTGGCTCGGGTTCAACTGCGCGCTCAGCTTGGCATAGGGCTGGTGACTCCTCGTGGTGTTCAGGAACTCGGAGTAGCTGGGGGTGGTTCCGAGACCGCCGACCGGGATGCCGGAAAGGGCGTTGAGCCGCTCGATGTCCGTGCTGCCGCGACTGATGCGCGCCGCCAGATCGGCGTAGCGGTAGGAGGCGAAGAACCAGGCCCGGTCCCGCATGATCGGGCCGCCGAGCGAGAAATCGGCCTGCCGCACCTGATGGGCAGTCGGGGTTCCGGCCGCTCCGGTCCCTCCCGACTCGGGCGGGGTGTACACGCCGAGGCTCTGGAAGTTCGACTTCTCGGACGCGAAGGGATTGAAGTTGTCCGGCAGTTCGTTGTCGCCGAAGAAGCCGCCCGAGCCGTCCTCGTCGCCGGTTCCCCAGTCGAACTCCTGGAGGTCGTATGCCGCGGACGCCGAGAGGTCGTTTCCGCCGCTCCTCGTCACGACATTGATGATGAGACCGGTGCCCATCGGGTCCTTCGCCTCGGCGCCGCCCGTCTTGACGGACATGTCCTCCATCATGTCGGCGTTCATCCCGACATAGGTGACCTGCGAGTCCGTGTAGCCGGCCGCCGCCATGCCCTCGAGCTGGATCACATGCGCGAAGTGCTCCGTGGCGTGGCCGAAATAGACCATCCGGCCGGAGCCGTCATCGAACGGGCGGGCGTTGACGCCCGGAGTCATCTCGAGAAAGTCGCTCCAGTTGCCACGCGCCTGGATCGGCAGGTCGCGCTGGAGGTCGCCCTCGATGGTCAGGATGTTGCCGGGACGCGAGATCTCGAGCATCGGCGTCTCGGCGGTCACCGTGACCGTCTCCTGGACGCTGCTGATCGAGAGCACCGGGTCCACCCCGATGTTCGTGGTGGCGCGGAGGAGGATGCCCTCCTGCCGGTAGGTCGCGAATCCGGACAGCGACGCCTCGACGGTGTATTCGCCGACGGGCAGGTTCAGGAGCCGGAAGGCTCCCTGGCTGTCGGTCGTTGCGACGGCTGCCGAGATCAGCGCCGGACTCGTCGCGGTGACGGTGACTCCCGGCAGCACGGCGCCGGTGTCGTCCGTCACGGTGCCGCGGATGCTGGAATCGCCGCTCTGGCCGAACGCGAGGGCCGGAACGGCCAGGGACGCCGCGAGAAGCAGCGCGAAAGTGGACTTCCGCATGGGTCCTCCTATGCAAGGAATCGGTTTTCTGGGGACGGAAGCGGAGAGATCCGTTTCCGCACGAGGGATCGTGAACAACGCCGGAGCGTGAGGCAACGATTATGCCATAGGTGGCCGCGATTCCGATCGGGCGGCCAACCCGTTGCCGGGGCGAGGGTTGGGTGGGTCCGCCCGAGCCGTCCCGGTCGGTCCGGCCGGGACAATTCTCCGGGAAACCGAATCGCCCGACCGAATTCCGGGTCGGCTCAGCGGGGCGGTTCGGCGCGCAGCGTGGCGAGGAGCTCGCGGATCTCCGGCTGGTCGGGGGCGAGACGGAGCGACTGCTCGAGATACAAGGCGGCCCGCTCCGGGTCGCCCGCCGAGGCCAGGGACCAGCCCAGCGCGTTCAGGAGCGCCGGGTCGGGCGCCCGGAGCGACAGCGACCGCTCGTAGAGCTCGGCGGCGCGGGCAGCGCCGCCGGATTCGCGGTGGGCGTCGCCGAGCGCCCGGAGCACCTCGACATCCTCGGGGGTCTGGGCGAGCGCCGGCTCGAGGAGGCGGACGGCCTCGCGCGGCCTTCGCTCGTCGAGAGCGAAGCGGGCCAGGAACAGCCGCGCCCGTCCGAGATTCGGGTCGCCGGCGAGGGCGCTCTCGAACAGCGCGCGGGCCCGGTCCTCCTCGCCGGCGCGGAGCCACTGTTCGGCGAGCGCCGCCGGCAGGGATCCGGGGGCGCTCGCGTCGAACGAATCCGTCAGCCCCCAGGGAAGCGCCACGCGAGTTCGGGCGTTCAGGTCGAAGATCGTGGTCCGGGTCTCGTCCCCGGCGCGCGCCGAAATCTGGTAGCGCCCGGAATCGCGGGTGTCGGTGGGGAACGACCACACGGCGAGGCCGTCCCGAACCTGGACCTCTTCCTCGAAGGCGGGGGACGGTTCGGGGGCGTTTCCCGGGCTTCCCGAGGGGGTCCACCCGGCGATCCGGAAGCGGACGGAGTCGTGACCGCTTGCTCCGGCGGCGATTCGGACCGCGCGCCCGCGGGCTTCGACCGCCCGGGCGTTCGGGACCAGGCGCGCGCCCTTCGGGGCCCAGGTTCCGTAGCCGCCTTCGGCGTCCCCGGGGAGGCCGTGCAGCAGTACCGGCCGGGAGAGGAACGGTCCGGCCTTCGGGACCACCAGATCGTCTTCGAACACCGTGTATTCGGATCGGGCTTCGTTCTTCACGATCAGGCGGAACCGCCAGGCGCCTTCGATGATCGGGAACATCCCCCGGTAGGCGAACGGTCGGGCGCCGACGCGCCCCAGCTCGCTCTCCGAGAGACGCAGGAAGGGTCGCACGGTGAACTCGTGGATCACCCGCTCGCCGTCTGTGGTCGTGACCTCGCCCTGGATCTCGAAGCGAGTGAAGTAGTCGTTCCCGTTCTCCTCGCGCGCCAGGGTGAAGTGCTGAGGTTCGATCTCGATCGCGTAGTGGGCGAACCAGGAAGGGGAATCCGGCGCGGGCGGCCCGGCGAATATCCGGGCGACCCCGGCGCTCGGCACGAAGTTGAACAGGTAGTCGCTCTCGACGAGGCCGCGTCCGGCGTCGGCGCCCCGGACCCAGCCGGTGTCGAGCAGGCGGTGGGGGGCCCGGTTGATGTCCTGGAGGAGCGTCTGCGTCTGCAGCTGCGCCATGTCCGGGAGCTCGAGTCCCGCCGTGACTCCGCGGTCGGCCCGCATCGTGATGGCGGCGTGAGCGAGCTGCGGGGAAATCTCCTGGAGCGACAGGAATGCCTCTGCGCGGGACTCCCCGACGGAGAAGCTCTGCGCTGGCAGGAGTTCCTCCGGCTGGTGGATCAGGTGGTTGAACTGCACGAAGGGGCCGGCGTGGTACTCCTGGAAGAACAGGATGTAGATCGGCGGCAGGAGCGCTTCATCCCGCGCGAGGTAGAACCAGAGTTCCGTCGGATAGAGGCCGGGGACCCCCGCGAAGGTCTCGCGCTCGTCGGGTTCGCCGAGCTGGATCCAGATGCGGCCCCGGTCCGTCATCCAGCCGGGGATGGCGGTCTCGCCGCCGAGGCGCAGGTTCGCGTAGGCGATCCGTTCGTGGTGTTCCGTGCGGAACTCGTTCTCGGGGGTCAGCGGCTCGGGGTCCCGGCGGTTCCAGAACGCGGTGATGAACGCTTCCCGCTCGCCGTTCGACCGGAGGTCCTCGAACGCCTCCTTCTCCCGGTCGCTGATGATGTAGACGACCTCCTCGTCGAGCCACTTCCGGTGCTCGTCGGAGAGGGGCAGGGGATCCTGGGCGGCGGCCGGGGCGCAGGCGAGGACCGCCACCAGCAGGGCCCGGCGGGCGGTGGCCTCGAGACTCACGGGTGGTCGTCCAACTCCGAGACGCGGCGTTCTCGTGAGCACCCGAACTCCCGGAGTCGGGTGAAGAAGTCGGCGAGCGAGATCGCCGTCGCGGCGGCCGAGACGACGGCGGCGGGCGTTGCCCGGCGGAGGGCGGCCCGGTCCCCGGAGGAAAGGTCTTCGGGGAACTTCGGGGGCGGCCCGATGCCGCGCTGGCGGAGGAGCACTCTCGCCACGTCGGTCACGCCTTCGGCGAACCCGGCCTCCCACCGTTCGCGGGCGAACCGGCCGAGCCACGGGTCGTCGTCGGGGCCGGTCCCCTCGGGCTCCCCGAGCGCCCGGCCCACCCGCCACAGCACCTTCGCCGTCTCCGCCGAAAGGAACATCTCGTTCATCCCCCGGTGGATCTCCGTCGCCTGCCAGCCCGGGAAGGCGCGGCTCTCCCGAGCGCGGACGAAACGGTCTCCCTCGAGCAGGTAGATGTCGAGGCCCGGCTCGAGCCCCGGCGGGCGACTCGGAGAGTGCGCATCCGGAACCTCGATCCACACCTCGGGGAACCTCCACTCCTCGTAGAGTCGCAGCCGGTTCCCGCGGACATCGGTGGTGTGGTCCACCTCGACCACGACATCGGGGCAGGGAATCTCGCCCACGGCGAGGAACGGCGAGTTCCGCGGATCCTCCCGCAGCGGGCGGAGAAACAGGATCTGATCCGCCTGTACGGACCGAAACTGCCCGGATGCGGCGTCGGAGAGCCGCATCTGCGATGCGCGGAGTCTGGCGATCGGCGCTCCCCGAAACATCGAGATCCTCGTTACGAGCCGCGAGAGGATCTCTCTCGGCAACTCGTGTCCGGGGCCCGCCGGCACCCGCACCAGCCAGGCGAGGCCGCTCTCGGAGTCGAAGAACTCGACCCGGCCGTCGTGAGCGTCGTATTCGGCGACGGTCATCGGGCGCCGGTCGCAGCCGACGAACTCGAGGTCAGATACCGGCAGCCAATGGCGCTTCTCGGGCGGGGCGTCGGAGCGCGACGACGCCGATGCCGTCGTGCTCATGGAAGCATTCTATCGGCGGGTCTGGATCCGGGCCGGGGAGAAGCAGGCGCGGGCGTGCCGGGTGCTCCTCGGGAGGAAGCATCCGGTAGCGACGGGAGAGGCGGCCCGGTCCCCTTGCGCCCTGGAACGGGCCGCGCCGGTGCAGTCAGGCGTCCGACGCTCGCACCCTGGCGAGGAAGTCGGCGAGCGAGATCGCCGCCACGGCGGCGGAGACGACGGCAGCGGGTGTTGCCCGGCGGAGGGCGGCACGGTCCACGGACGACAGGTCTTCGGGGAACTTCGAGGGCAGCTCGATGCCGCGCTGGCGGAGGAGCACCCTCGCCCCAGCGGCCACGCCTTCGGCGCGCCCTTCGGCGCGCCCCTCAGCCCGTCCGGCCTCCCACCGCCGGCGGGCGAACCGGCCGAGCCACGGGTCGTCGTCGGGGCCGGTTCCCTCGCGCTCCCCGAGCGCCCGGC
>CAYGAO010000037.1:0-3892 GCA_964347715.1 uncultured Acidobacteriota bacterium | reverse complement strand
TATTCGGCGACCGTCATCGGGCGACGGTCGCAGCCGGTGAACTCGAGGTCCGAGACTGGAAGCCAGCGGCGCTTCTCGGGCGGGGCGTCGGGGCGCGACGGCGCCCGAAGCGTCGCCACGGCTCTCCCCGCCATGCTCATCGATGCATTCTACCGGCGTCCGGCTCGGCCCGCCGGGCGTGCGCCGACGCTTCCCGGGAGGGAATACCCGACCGTGGGAAGAGGTGGCCCCGTTCCATCGGGGCCCGCAACGGACAGCGCCGGAGCGGTCGGGAGGCCGGCGGCCGCAGCCCGTCGCGGAACTCGACCCGCTCGTCCCGGGGCCTCGAATTCGGCGAGGGTCATCCGACGCGCTTCACCGCCCGGGAACTCGAGGTCCGGGACCGGCCGTCAACAGCGCTTCCCGGGCGGGGCGCGGGGAAACCACTGTGGTCGCACTCACCGAGGCATTCCACCGGTGGACCCGGCGAGGGCGTTTCGGAGCGCCGTGGCGGCGTTCGCCACCTCCTCCCGGTCGTCTCCGTCCAGCGTGATCCGGGTGCCTTCGGGCCCGGGATAGGAGCCGATCCGGACTCGCGGATGGGCCGCGACGAGCCGGTCGAGCACCGGGATCAGTTCTTCCTCCTCGCGCGGGACCAGCTCCTCGTCGGTGTGGAAGGGCGCCCCCGCGGGAAGGCACGCGTCCACGACGCGCAGCTTCCGTTCGAATGCGGGGGGGAGGCCGGGAAGGATCCAGACGTTCTCCATGACCACGACCGGCCAGGCGCGCCCGCCGCCTCCCCGGAGCTCGGCGCCTTCGGGAACCCGCGCGAGCCCGCGGTGGCTCTCGGCGAATCCCCGCTCCGCGAGGGAGGCGAGGAGCCGGGGGTGATGCGTCACCCGGCTCCGGAACGCGCGGGCCACCCCCTCCATCGTCACATCGTCGTGGGTGCCCCCCACACCGCCCGAGGTGAAGACCAGGTCGTGTCTCCCGGCGAGCGCCCGGGTCTCGGCGGCGATGACTTCCGGCTCGTCCTCCACGGTCACCACCCGGCGGAGCCGGACCCCCTTCGCCCGCAGCAGCACGGCGAGCCGCCGGGTGTTCCCGTCCGTGATCTTCCCGGAGAGGATCTCGTTCCCGATCACGAGGAACGCCGCGGTGCGGCGGGGGGACGCGCCGGACGGTCCCTCCGGGTCGCCGCGCACCGCCGCGAGAAAGCGGTCGCCGTACTTGTCGAGTTTCACCGGGCCGACTCCGGGGAGAGCGGCGAACTCCTCCCGGGTCGCCGGACGCCGGCGGGCCATCTCCCGGAGCGTGGCGTCGGGGAACACCAGGAAGGGCGGCACTCCCTCCTCCTGCGCGATCCGGCGGCGGAGCGCCTGGAGGGGAGCGAGCGCGGCCTCGGGTTCCTCCGGGGGCGGTGGCTCCGGTTTCGGGCGGGTCGGGCGCCGCCGCGTGAGGGAGAGCCGGTCCCGCCGGCGGAGGAATTCCCGCCCGGCCGGGGTGAGGGAGAGCGTCGGATAGTCCCCCGCGCTGCGCCGGAGGAGGTTCCTTTCGACGAGGGCGTCGGCGGTGTCCCGCAGCAGGTCTTCCGGATCCTCGCGGGCCACCCCGTGGACGCTGAGTCGGTCGTGGCCGAGTTCGAGCACCCGCTTCGCCCGCGATCCGCGGAGCACCGCCGCCACATGGGCGATCCCGAAACGCCCGCCGGTGCGGACGACCCCGGAGAGGATCTTCTGCGCCAGCACCGTGGCGTCGTACTCCTCGACCTCCCCGGAGGGGCCGAGACAGTTGTCGCAGCCGCCGCAGTTCTCCTGCTCGTCGAGCGAGCGGTCCGAGAAGTAGTCGAGCAGGTACCGCCGGCGGCAGGAGGAGAGTTCGCAGTAGGCGATCATGCGGGCGAGCCGTTCCCGCGCCCGCGCCCGCTCCTCCGGATCCTCGATCTCCTCGGTGAAACGCAGCTGCGCCGCCCGGTCGGCGCGGCTGAAGAAGAGCACGCAGTCGCTCGGGAGGCCGTCGCGGCCGGCGCGTCCGGTCTCCTGGTAGTACCCCTCGACGGACTTCGGCAGGTTGTAGTGGACCACGAGCCGCAGGTCGGGCACGTCGATCCCCATGCCGAAGGCGATCGTCGCGGCGACCACGGAAGCCTCCCCGGAGGTGAACCGGTCCTGGGTGGCGCGACGCTCGGATGCGTCGAGCCCGGCGTGGTAGTGGACGGCGCGGAAGCCGAGGCCAGAGAGCCGCCCGGCCACCGTCTCCGTCTCGCGCCGCGAGAGGCAGTAGACGATCGCGGACTGCCCGGCGCGCTCGCCGAGCAGTTCGCCGAGCTGGTCGAGGGTCCGGCGCTTCGGGCGAACCGAATAGGTCAGGTTCGGGCGGTTGAAGGTGTCCACGAAGAAATCGGGACGCTTCAGGCGCAGCTCGGCGGCGATGTCCCGGCGCACCCGCTCGGTGGCGGTCGCGGTCAGGGCGATGCAGGGGACTTCCGGAAGCCGCTCCCGGAGTGCGCCCAGGTTGCGGTAGTCGGGCCGGAACTCGTGTCCCCACTGGGAGATGCAGTGGGCTTCGTCCACCGCGACGAGCCCCACCTCCAGCTGGTCGAGGAAGTTCGGGAAGCCGGGAGCCGCGACCCGCTCGGGGGCGAGGTAGAGCAGCTCGACGGCGCCGCGCCGCGCCTCCTGCCGCACCTGCGCGGCTTCCTCCGGGGTGAGCGAGCTGTTCAGGTAGCGGGCGGCGATCCCCTGGGCGCGCAGCGCGTCCACCTGGTCCTTCATCAGCGCGATCAGCGGGGAGATCACGAGCGCCGTCCCCTCGAGGGCGAGGGCGGGAAGCTGATAGCAGAGCGACTTGCCGCCCCCGGTGGGCATCAGCACCACCGCGTCCCGGCCGGCGAGGACGCTCCCGATCGCCTCTTCCTGGAGCGGGCGGAACCGTTCGTGGCCGAACCGCCGCCGCAGCAGGTCGAGCGGCGGTTCGGCGGCCGCGCTCAGGGGGCGCTCACCAGGTAGGCGATCCAGGTCTCGTCGGCCGAGCCCTCGGTCACTTCCTCGAACACGCCGTTTCCGTCGCCGTTCTCGTCGGCGCCCTCCCAGAGTACGACCGTCTTCGAGAACCCGGCTTCGGCGAGGAGTTCGAGGAGCTCGGGGAGCGACCAGAAGCGCCACTGGTAGCGGAAGGCGTTCTCGAGGCGGCTGCCGTCGGGGAACTCGTAGTGGATCGCGCAGCGCATCCGGTTGCTCATGGGATCGAACGCGACCTGGTCCCAGATGAAGTCCACGCCGTCTTCCTCGCGCGCGTACTCCTTCTCCTCGTGGCAGTCCGAGCCGCCGTAGGCGTCCGCGAAGAAGAGCCCGCCGGGATTCAGCGCCTTGCGGACCCGCTCGAAGTAGCCGCGGAGCCGGTCGCGGGTCTCGAAGATCCAATAGCTGAAATTCATCGCCGCGATCAGGTCCACGGGCGGTTCCTCGAGGTCGAGCACATCGCTCTGGACGAGCCGGATCCGCTCGCGCTCGCCGCGGTTCAGCCGCGCGAGGTTGTGATCGCGGCTCCAGGCGAGCGCCTCGGGATCGAGATCCACGCCGATCGCCCGGCTCTCCGGGCGGCGCGCCACGAACTCGCAGGCGAGCGCCGCGGCGCCGCAGAAGTCCTCCCGGAAGGAGAGGGCCCGTCGCCCGGTGCGGCGGTGGAATTCGTCGTCGAGGAAAGCGGCGTCCGACGGGGCGTCCTGGACCGTGTTCTGGTAGAGCTCGTAGCGGTCGGCCCGACCGGCCAGCGACGCCCGTCGCCGGCGGTTCCGGGTCATCTCGAAACGCCCCACGACCGCCGGCGCCCCGCTCAGCAGCCGGTGGATCGAGCGCGCCGCATGGGAATCCGTCCTCGAAGAGATGGGGAACCCGGTCGTCCGGGCGGATGC
>CAYGAO010000036.1:0-16895 GCA_964347715.1 uncultured Acidobacteriota bacterium | reverse complement strand
CGACGCGCCCGGCGAGCGCCGCCTCCTCGCCGGTGACCGACGGGATGTCCACCAGCTCACGGAGGCAGCGAAAACAGCGCGTCCATGATCTCCCCTGCTACTGCTCCCGCAGCCTCGACACTCCGGGAGACGAACCCCGAAGGTGTCCTCCCCGTGGGACGGGACGCGACCCGGCGTCAACCGGAACCGGGGGAGTGCGGACCGGCGCGGTCGGCCGCGGCGGTGATCCGCGCGAGGAGGGCGCCGGCGTCCACGGCGCTCCCGGCGGCGGCCTCCGCCGCGCCGAGGATTCCCGCGACCGGAGCGCGGATCTCCCAGTGCATCTTCATGGACTCGACGACCGCGACGACCTCGCCGCGCTCGACCGGCGACCCCGGCTCGTCCCGAACGCGGACGACCCGGCCGGCGAGCGGCGCCCGCACTTCGCCGCTCCCGCCGGCGGCGCCCTCCTCCTCGCGCTCTCCCCCGGCCGCGACCACGAGCGTCTCGGCGCCGAGAGAGACCGCGACGCCCCGCCCGCCCCCGAGCGCGGTCGCGGTCACGGTGAGCGGTTCCGGGAGCTCCGGCGCGCTCACCCGGACCTCCCCGGACCGGTCCCCCGGGTCCAGCCGGGGTGGGTCCCCGAGCGAACGGAAGACCCGCGCCGCCGGGCTCTCGCGCCGGCCCGACGCGGCGTCGGCGAGCGCCTCCGCCACCCGGCCCCGTCGAACCAGGTTCTCCAGCGCCGGAGGCGGGCCGGAAGCGGTCAGTTCCTCGAGGCGCTCCCCGACCCAGTCCGAGTGCACCCGCCCGGCGAGGAAGTCCGGATGGGCGAGGACCGAACCGAGGAGCGACAGGTTCGTCTCGACCCCGTGGACGACCGTCTCCCGGAGCGCGCCGGCGAGGCGCCCGGACGCCTCGGCGAGCGTCGCCCCGCTCGCGATCACCTTGGCCACCAGCGAATCGAACGCCGCCGGGACCGGCGACCCGGAGGCGATCGCCGAGTCCACCCGGACCCCCGCGAGGACCGGCTCCCGGTAGCGGCGCACCTGCCCCGGGCTCGGCGCGAAGCCCGCCCGCGGCGACTCGGCGAGGACCCGCGCCTCGACCGCGGCGCGGCGAGGGGCGAGCGGCTCGAACGCCTCGGGGTTCGATACCGGGGCCGGGAGCGAATCCGGCCAATCGCCCCGGGCGAGCGAGAGCTGGGCCTCGACCAGATCCACCCCCAAGGCCTCCTCGGTGACCGGATGTTCGACCTGGAGCCGCGCGTTCACTTCGAGGAAGTGGAAGTCGCCGCTCGTGTCGAGCAGGAATTCGACGGTCCCGGCGCCCCGGTAGCGGGTCGCGCGGACGAGCCGGAGCGCCGCCGCTCCCATCCGGCGCCGGAGCGACGCCGACATCCCGAACGCGGGAGACCACTCGACGAGCTTCTGGCGGCGGCGCTGGACGGAACACTCGCGCTCGCCGAGGTGGATTCCGCCGCCGCGCCCGTCGCCGAAGACCTGGATCTCGACATGTCGCGGCCGGTCGAGCCAGCGCTCCAGATACACGGCGCCGTCGCCGAACGCCGCCCTCGCCTCCCCGGCGGCGGTCGCGACCGCGGCCTCGAGTTCCTCCGGGTCGCGGACGACCCGGATCCCGATCCCCCCGCCGCCGAAGACCGCCTTCACCGCCACCGGGAACCCGATCCCGCCGGCGTCCGGCGCGTCCGCCGCCGCGCCGGGAAGCACCGGAACGCCGGCCTCGGCCGCGAGCCGGCGCGCCGCCTGCTTGTCCCCGAGGCGGCGCATCGTCTCGGGGGCGGGGCCGACGAACCGGGTCCCCGCGTTCTCGACCGCGGCGGCGAAATCCGGGTTCTCCGACAGGAACCCGTAGCCGGGATGGAGGAGATCGGCTCGCCACGCGGACGCCGCCCGGACCACCGCCCCGGCGTCGAGGAAGCCCGGGACCTCGAACACCCGGTCGGCCTCGCCCCGCACCGGGGCGCCCCGGTCGGCGGCGGTCGAGACGACCGCCACCCGGAACCCGCGCGCCCGCGCCGAACGGAGGATGCGGCGGGCGATCTCGCCCCGGTTGGCGATCAGCAGCCGGGGCGCGGTCACCGCTTCGCGCCCGGGGACCAGGGCGGCGGCGTCTTCGCGAAGAACGCCGCCGTCCCGGCCTGACCTTCGGCCGAGGCGCGCGCCGCCGCGATCGCCTCGATGGTCAGCGCCTCGATCCGGGCGGTCGGGAGCGGGGCTTCCTCGAGCATCAGCGCCTTCGCGCGGCGGACCGCCTCGGGGGCGCTCTCCAGGAAGCGGGCGAGCGTGCGGGCGAGCGCCGCGTCGAGTCCTCCCGGCGGGGCGAGTTCGTGGGCGACCCCGACCCGGAGCGCCTCGGCGCCCGACGCGACGGCTCCGCCGAGGAGGAAGGGTCCGGCCCCAGCGGGTCCGAGCCGGCGGACCACATAGGGCGAGATGACCGCGGGAACGAGCCCGAGCCGGGCCTCCGGGGTGCCGAAGCGGGCGCCCTCCTCGGCGAGCACCTGATCGGCCGCGACCGCGAGCCCGAAGCCGCCGCCGAGCGCCGCGCCCTGGACCGCCGCGATCACCGGCGCCGGAAACGCGGCCACGGACCGGAAGAGCGTCGCGAAGCGCTGCGCGTCCGCGCGGTTCGCCGCGGCTCCGGCGCGCCCCGCCTCGCGCATCGCCCGGAGGTCCGCCCCGGCGCAGAAGACCCTCCCCTCGCCCCGGAGGAGGAGCGCCCGGCAGCGCTCGGGAGGAAGCGCCCGCACCGCTTCGAGGAGCGCGGGGATGCCGGCGACCATCTCCGGGGTGAGCGCGTTCCGCGCTTCCGGGCGGGCGAGAGTCAGGCGGACGACTCCGTCGCTTCCGGGGTCGAGGGAGAGATGGTCGGTCACGAAACGGCGAAGGCGGGCGAGGTGGCGCGCGAGTCGGGAGCAATCGTCCCGAGGAGAGCCTCGGGGATCCGCACCCGGCGGCGGAGCAGGCCCTGGGCGAGGGTCTTCCCCTGCGGATCGAGGAGCAGGCTCCGGGTGCCGCCGCCGCCGAGCGCGCGCTCGAGGATGAAGTTGAGCGCGAAGACCCCGGGGAGCTCGTGGCGGGTCACCGGACCTTCCGCGAGCCCCCGGGTCCAGCCGGCGACGCGCGCCGCGGTCAGGTTGCCCGCGAGCCAGCCGAAACACGCCTCGCTCCGGGCGATGACGCCGAGGTTCGCGGCGTCGCCCTTGTCGCCGCTCCGGGCGTGGGCGATCGCGCCGAGCGGGACCTCGACCTGCCGTCCGTCCGGGGGCGGCGCCGGGGTCTCCCGGCGGGGAGGACGGGGCGCCGCCGATGGTGCGGTCGGCCCCGAGAACGCGACTTCCTCGGCCGCGACCCTCTCCCGCCGCCCGCCGGCGGACACCCGCAGCACCTCGACCCGCGCCGGAACCAGATCGCGCGGGATCAGCGCCGGCCAGTAGCCGACGACCTCGGAGATCGTCGGCGCCCCCCCGGTGACCGCGAGCCCCGGCGGGCCGCTCAGGATCAGGCTCGGCAGGAGCTTCCGGAAGATCCGGAGCGGCGCGCGCTCGGGACTCTCGGCGGCGAAGCGGACGAGTCCTTCCGAGGGATCGAGCCGGTCGGGATCGGCGAGTTCGCGCTGCGCCGCCGCGGCGCCGACGAGATCCACGCGCAGGCCCGCGGGTGGCGGGACTCCCGCCTCCCGGCACTCCGAGGCCAGCCGCTCGCGGAAGGCGGTTTCGAGCGCCGCCGCCTTTTCCCGCGCGCCCGGGCCGCCCACCACGAGGCTGCCCCTCGCGGCGAAGCCCGCCGCCACCGAGGCGCTCACCTTCAGGTCGGGCGGCGGCGGGGCGCCCCTCGCGCCCGAGACCGCCACCCGGTCGGCGCCGTCGGCGCGCACGGCGACGCCGGAGAAGTCCACCGTCGCGTCGGGGCAGAGGTAGCGCTCCGGGTCGCCGAGCTCGTAGAGGAGCTGCTCCCGGACCACCGCGGGGGAGACGAGCCCCCCCGAGCCGGGCGGTTTCGTGAGCGCGAACCGTCCGTCGGCCTCGACCTCGACGATCGGAAACCCCTCGCGTCCGAGCCCGGGAACCCGCTCCCAGTCGGTGAAGTTGCCCCCGGTCGCCTGGACGCCGCACTCGATCAGATGGCCCGCGACGATCCCGGCGGCGATCCGGTGGTGGTCGTCCGGGGCCCAGCCGAGGGCGTGCCGGATCGCCGCGAGGGTGATCCCGGTGTCCGTGACCCGCCCGGTGACGACCACCTCGGGGCGGTGCGCGAGCGCCCGCACCACCGGTTCGGCGCCGAAGTAGGCGTTCGCCGAGAGCACCGCCTCGCGCTCGGGGGCGAACGGCGCCCCGGTCTCCTCGTTGTCCATCCGGATCCCGGCGGCGAGCAGTTCGTCGAGGCGCGGGAGGAGGTCGTCCCCGCTCACCACCCCGACGGTCAGCGCGACCCCGGCGGCGCGCGCCGCCTCGAGCACCGCCTCGGCGCAGCCGGCGGGGTTCACGCCGCCAGCGTTCGCGATCACCGTGATCCCGCGCTCCCGGACCGCCCCGAGCAGCGGCGCGAGCTGCGAGACGAAGTCGCGCGCGTACCCCGCCGCCGGATCGCGGGCGCGCTGCTTTTGCAGGATGCTCATCGTGATCTCGGCGAGGTAGTCCGCGGTGACGAACTCGGGCGGGTGCGGCGCGAGCACCTGCGAGCGGAGCGCCGCCGGGTCGTCGCCCCAGTAGCCGCCGGCGTTCCCGACGCGGACCGTCCTCGCCACCGCGCTACATCCGGAAGATGCCGTGGCGGGACAGGCGGAGGGGCGCGTGGAGCGCGGCGGCGAGGCTTAGCGCGAGCATGCGGCGGGTGTCGCGCATGTCGAGGATGCCGTCGTCCCAGAGCCGGGCGGTGGCGTGGAACGGGCTGCCCTCGCGCTCGTACTTCGCCCGCACCGGCGCGGCGATCGCGTCCGCTTCGGCGTCGGTGAGCGACCCGCCGGCGCGCTCGCGCTGGTCGCGCTTCACCTGGACGAGCACCGAGGCGGCCTGCTCGCCCCCCATCACGCTGATCCGGCTCGACGGCCACGACCAGAGGAAGGCGGGGTCACAGGCGCGCCCGCACATCGCGTAGTTGCCGGCGCCGAAGCTGCCGCCGGCGATCAGGGTGATCTTCGGGACCTCGGCGGTGGCCACCGCGTTCACCAGCTTCGCCCCGTCCTTCGCGATGCCGCCACGCTCGTAGCGGGCGCCGACCATGAAGCCGGTGATGTCCTGGAGGAAGAGCAGCGGCAGCCCTTCGCGGGCCGCGAGCTGGACGAAGTGGGCGCCCTTGAGCGCGCTCTCGCTGAAGAGCACGCCGTTGCTCGCCACCACCGCGACGGCGATCCCCTCGATCCGGGCGAAGCCGGTCACCAGCGTGGTTCCGTAGCGCTCCTTGAACTCGTCGAGACGGCTCCCGTCGAGGAGCCGCGCGAGCGTCTCGCGGATGTCCACGCGCACCCGGGGGTCGCGCGGCCAGATGCCGAGGATCTCCTCTTCGGGGTAGTCGGGCGGCTCGGGATCGGCGTCGCGGACGCTTCGTCCCTCCCGCGCCGGGAGGCGGGCCACCGCCCGGCGGAGCAGCCGGATCGCGGCCCGGTCGTCCTCGGCGAAGTGGTCCGCGACCCCGGACTCCTCGGTGTGGACGCGGGCGCCGCCGAGCTCCTCGGGGCTCACCTCCTCGCCGGTCGCGGCCTTCACGAGGGGCGGCCCGCCGAGGTAGATCGTCCCCGTCCCCGCGACGATGACCGCCTCGTCGCTCATCGCCGGGACATAGGCGCCGCCCGCGGTGCACATGCCCATGACCGCGGCGAGCTGCGGAATGCCCCGCGCGCTCATCACCGCCTGGTTCCGGAAGATGCGCCCGAAGTGGTCGCGGTCGGGGAACACCTCCGCCTGGAGCGGCAGGAACGCTCCGCCGCTGTCCACCAGATAGACGCACGGCAGCTCGCAGCGCTCGGCGATCTCCTGGGCGCGGAGGTGCTTCTTGACGGTGAGCGGGTAGTAGGTCCCGCCCTTCACCGTCGCGTCGTTGGCGACGACCATGACGAGCCGCCCCGAGACCGGCGTGATGCCGGCGACGAGACCTGCCGCCGGGGTGGGGTCGGCGTAACAGCCGTCTCCCGCGAGCGGCGCGATCTCGAGGAAGGGCGCTCCGGGGTCGGCGAGCCCGGCGATGCGCTCCCGGACGAAGAGCTTTCCCTGCCCCGCGTGGCGCTCGCGCGCCCTTCCGCCCCCGCCCGCGCGGGCCGCGGCGAGCCGCTCGGCGAGCATCCCCGCGAGCGCCCGGTGATGGGCCTCGTTCGCCCGGAATTCGTGCGAACCGGTGGAGATTCGGGATTTCAGCCGGGCCACGACGGGGATGCGAGGAGCGGCGCGAAGTGTAGTGAGTCTCCCGCGCCGACCGACGCCCGATCCGGGAGCGACATGGCAGGTGGGTCGAATCGCTCCCGCGAGTCGCCCCACCGTCTTTCGCGGGGAGGGGGAACCTCCCCCGCACCCCTCCCCGGCGGCGCTGCGCGCCCCTTCGGCGCGCGAGGGACTTGCTCCACAGCCTGCCATGGGTGGATCGAGGTCCAGATGCACCTGACGCTGATCTTGCTGAACATCCTGGGCCTGGACCGGGTGGAAGATGTGGAGCAGCTGGAGGCGGACCACGGGTCGCGCGCCCTGGCGCCCCCTCTCCCGGCCTCTGATCCTCCCGATGATCCGCTGCTTCGCCCATCCCGCCGCCAGCTCACCGATCGGGGCGGACGAAACAACCTTGAAATTCGTTTCCCGGTGTGTTGAACCTCGGGAGCATGAGACTCACGATCAGGATTCTGGTGGCGATCCCATCGATCGCCGGTGCGATGGCATACGCCTCAGCCGCGTATGATCACCCCGTAGCCCCGCCGCCTGACGCCAACCGCGCGCCCGCGTCCGGCTCGGTGTCCCAGGCGTCCGGCCGAGCGCCCGGAGACCACTCCACGCTGCCCATTCGGCAGCATGTGGAGACTCATCTTCGGCAGGCCCTTGAAATCGAGGAGGCATCCGACAACCGAGTCCTGGCGGCCCTCCGAGAAGCCGCCGAGTGTCGGCGAATTCGAGATCGAGAGACAAGAGAGTGCGACATCTGGGATCAGAGCGGAATCTGGTTTCGTTCAGCTGTGGTCTGGGCGTCGGGTTGTTCATCGTTTTCTTCGTCGTTGTCGGAGGCTTCGATGGTCATGCAGTGATGGCGTCCGTCCTGTTTTCCGCAGGGACTCTGGTGGGGACGCTCGCATGGTCGCGCATTGGCGCCCACTTGAAAAAACGGAAGGAGCCGAGTATCGGCGTGTGCGTGGGTGTCGGGATCGGCTACGGCGTTGCGTTTCCCGGTGCTCTCTCGGTTGCTGTTCATGCCTATATGGGCGCGGGGTGGGTGCACGAGATCGCCCGGTGGCTGACCCTCGCCCTCTGGGGCGTTGTCGGGTATGGACTCGCAGTGAGCCCCGGTCCGGATGCGGGAGGCGATGGGCGGAGTGTCGCGAGCAGGATGCAATATCTGGGGTCGAGCCGAAAGATGGTCGCGTTCGGTTCCGGCGTCGGCATCGGGATGCTCGGGTTCTTCGCCGCTGGCGGCAATCTCGATGTCCACGGCGCAATGGCTTCCGGTATCGTGGTCGTCGGCACCGTCGTCGGGATGCTCGCGTGTTCGCGCGTCGGCGCCCGGCTGCAGAAATTGCGGGAACCGACCGCACTCGTGAGCGCCGGGGTCGGGATCGGTTTCGGGCTCGCTGGTGGCGGCGTGCTCTTCGTGGCCGTTTCCAACTTCCTGGAGTTCGGGAGGTGGTACCAGGACCTCGTGTTCTGGTCCACGGTGTCGCTCTGGTACTCCGTCGGGCTCGGGTTGGCCGTGAGTCCGTCGCCCGGTTGCGCCGGGCCGCGCGGCGTGGCACGATGGCGAAGATCGAAGGAGGGGAAACGCGATGGTGAGTCGATGCCGTGAATCGATGATCACCGACGGTGTTCGAGACGCCGATGCGAAGCGTAACCGTGACGATCCTCGTGCTCGCGCATCGGGCCTCGACGCGGTGGATTTCCGGGCGTGCGGGCCTCGCGATCTGGACCCCGTCGCGCTCTACCTTCGAGACACTCGGCGGGTTTCCCGTTCCTCGCGTCGCGGGCGATGCCAGCAGGAAGGAAAACCCGGTGAATGGGCCGTCTGCGCCCGCGGGCGACGACGACTCGTCCTCACGAACCTCGGGCTCGTCGTCGTCACAGCCAAGCGGTACCGGCGCCTCGGACTCCCACTCGGCGATCTCATCCAGGAAGGCAATCTCGGCCTGCTCGCCGCTGCTCGCCGGTTCGAACCCGCGACGGGAGTGGATTTCGCTGGCTACGCCACCGGATGGATCCGTCACACCATTTGCCGGGCGCTCTCGGTTCAGCCCCGATTGATCCGGATTCCGCTTCGCCGGGTCGAACTGCAGCGACACGCTGCGCTGGTCGTGGCGGACGCGGAGCAGCGCCACGGGAACGAAGGTTGCGCCGGGGGACATGGGCGCCCCCCCGAACCTGACGCGCGGGAGGACGGAATCAGCGTCGAGGAGCTGCGCTCCGTGATCGCCTGGCTCCCCGAGGTGGAGTCGCTCGACGCCACCCCGCCCGGGGCGGATCGAGCCCGGCGGCTGACGATCCCCGACACCAGGTCGCCGGATCCCGCCCACCTCGCGGCGCAATCCGAAGAGCGCGGGCAACTCCGCGCCGCGGTCCGCCGTCTGCCGGAGCGTCTCCGGATAGTTCTGGAGCGCCGGTTCGGACTCGACGGCCGTGGTCGAACGAGCCTTGCCCGGATCGGAGTCGAACTGGGCATCAGCGCGGAGCGCGTCCGCCAGCTCCAGAACCGCGGTCTTGCGCTCCTCCGCCAGGACCCCCGACTCGCCGGGCCGGCGTCGAACTCACGGTAGAACCGTACCCTCCGCTTCTGCCGGACGACCCCCCACCGGCGGGAACGGCAGCCTCCGGGGGACGACGATGGCCGGCCGGCCAACGCCTCTTCCGGCCGCAGCGGCCGACGTACCGCGAGCGCCAGGGCGCCGACGATCGTGAACCCGGGAGTCTCACGAAAGACCAAGCAGATCGGCCCCGGCCCCGGCAACTCTTCGAAGAACGACCGGTCGACATGGAACAGCGCACCGAACCGCTCACCCCGGATCGCGGGGACGACCGGTTTCGAGGCCTCCAGAAGAGACTGCCGTCGATCCCGCGGCCATGATGGATTGCCCGATCCGGTTCCGGGAGGGCCGATCCAGGACGACGGAGACCGCACCCCACACGGTCTGATTACTACTCAAGTCGATTCCACAGAACGTTCCTCGGTTGGCCCGGAGGTGACCGTCGGACACGCTGGCTGGCGATCTTCGGGAAGTCGCTCCGGCTGCTCGCCGCGGGCGGGTCTCGGGGCCGGGACCCCCGTTCTATACTCGCCGCCGCCTGGAGGGTGTCGCGATGGACCGCTTCCGTTTTTCGCTCTCGTCCGCGGCGCTCCTCACGGGGGCGCTCCTCGCCACCGGCTGCGGCGGCGCCGGGGAACCCGCTCCGGACCCCGGAGATCCCCTGACTCGCTTCGACCGCGCCCTCGACAGCTTCGAGCGGGCGCCGCTCGCCCATCTGCCGACGCCGTTCGAGGAGCTGCCCGCGCTCGCCGCCGAGCTGGGCGGGCCGCGCCTCTTCGTGAAGCGGGACGACCAGACCGGGCTCGCTCTCGGCGGGAACAAGGCGCGAAAGCTCGACTTCATCCTCGCCGATGCGGCGGCGCGGGGCGCCCGGACCGTGATCACCTGGGCCGGGGTGCAGTCGAACTGGGCGCGGATGACCGCCGCCGGGTCGCGGCGGCTCGGGATGGAACCGATCCTCGTCCTCCAGCGGCGCGAAGGACAGGCCGTCTCCCCCGAGGACGGAAACCTGCTCCTCGACCGGCTCCTCGGCGCCGATGTCCGCCTGCTCGAACCGGGGGACGACCGGGAGGCGCGGGTCGAGGAGATCGCCGCTGCCGAGCGGGCGGCGGGGCGGAACCCGTATGTCGTCGCCGTCGGCGGCTCCCGGACCGGCGGTTCGATGGAGCTGCCGCTCGGGGCGGTCGCCTACGCGAACGCCTTTCGGGAGCTGCTCGTCCAGGCGCGCGAGCAGGGAGTGGCGATCACGCATGTCGTCCACGCCTCGGGGTCCGGCAGCACCCAGGCCGGCCTCGTCGTCGGGGCGAAGCTGCTCGCGCCCGAGGTGCGGATCATCGGGGTGAGCAGCGGCGGCGGCAAGGCGGCGGGAGAGGCGAATGTCCTCGCGATCGCCCGCGAGACGGTGGCCGCGATGGAGCTTCCGGTCGAGATCGAGCCGGACGATGTCCTCGTGCTCGACGACCATGTGGGAGAGGGCTACGGAGTCCTGAACCGGGAGACCGTGGAGGCGATCGCGCTCACGGCGCGCAGCGAGGGGCTGCTGCTCGACCCGGTGTACACCGGGAAGGCGATGGCCGGCCTCTTCGACCTCGTCCGCAGCGGGCGCTTCGAGGCCTCGGACACCGTGGTCTTCCTGCACACCGGCGGTACTCCGGCGCTCTTCCCCTACCGCGAGGCGCTGCTCGAGGAGCTCCCGGGCTCTGGCGACTGACGGAGGAGTGCACTCCGTCTTTCGCCACGACGGCTCCGGAAGACTCGCCGCGGGGGGCGTCCCGGCCGAGGCCGCGCTCCGAGCCGCCGGCGCCTCGACCCCCGCCTACCTCTACCGCCGCGCGGCGGTCACCGAGCGCTTCGTCGAGCTACGGCGGGCCGTCGGCGAGGAACCGCTCATCGCGGTCGCCCTCAAGGCGAACGCGCTCCCCGCCCTGCTCGCCCCCCTCCGGGACCTCGGCGCCGGCGCCGAGGCGGTCTCCGCCGCGGAGCTGCTGCTCGCCCGGGGAACCGGGTTCCCTTCCGACCGGATCGTCCTCTCCGGCGTCGGCAAGACCGCGACCGACCTGGACACCGCGCTCGAGCTCGACATCCGCTTCGTCTCGGTGGAATCCCGGCACGAGCTGGAGCTCCTGAACGCCCGCGCGGCGCGCCTCGGGCGCCGGGCGCGCGCCGTGCTCCGCCTGAATCCCGACATCGCCACGAAGACGCATCCGAAGGTGGCGACCGGCGGGGCCGCCGCGAAGTTCGGGATGCCCGAGGCCCAGCTCCTCGAAGCCGCACGGCGGGCCGGGGCGCTCGCCGCCGTCGAGATCGTCGGCGTCCACGCCCACATCGGCTCGCAGATCCACACCCTCGCCGCCTTCCGGGAGAACGCGGCGCGGCTCCGGGAACTGCTCGGGAAGCTCCGGTGCGCCGGCGTCCCGGCGAGCGTCGTGGATGTGGGCGGCGGGCTCGGGATCGCGCAGCTCGCGGGCGAGACCGAGCTCCCGTTCGGGGACTACGCCGAAGCGGTCCTCGGCGAGCTCTCGCGGGGCGGTTCCGGGATCGAGGTGGTGTTCGAGCCGGGGCGCTGCCTCTTCGGGCCCGCCGGGGCGCTGGTCGTCGAGGTGCTCCACCTCAAGGCGAGCGGCGGGCGCGAGTTCGTGGTCGTGGACGCCGGCATGAACGACTTCCTCCGGCCCGCGCTCTACGACGCGCGGCACCGGATCGTGCCGCTGCGGCGGCGGTCGGGGAGCGAGCGCCGTTTCGAGATCGTGGGCGGCGTCTGCGAGACCGGCGATGTCTTCGGCAGCGCCCGGATGCCCCCGCCCGAACCCGGCGACCGACTCGCCGTGCTCGACGCCGGGGCCTACGGCTACTCGATGTCCTCGAACTACAACCTGCGCCCCCGCCCGGCCGAGGTGGTGATCGAGGGCGACGGCGCCTTCCTCGCCCGCCCGGCCGAGACCCCGGCAGCCCTCGCCGCCCGGGAACTCGGGACCGCCGGAGCGGGGCTCACCGCCCCACCGGCGAGGCGGCGTTGACTCCCGGTCTCGACGCGCATCGGGTATTCCGCTCCTGGCGGCCTCGATCCTCGAACGATGGGATATCACTCTGGAAGAGCTCACCGAGGTGGTCGACCGGAACCCGAGCCTCCGCGGGATGATCCTCGGGTACCTGGCCGAACTGAAGCTGGAGAGGCTCTGGTCGTCCGGCGATCGGTTTCGGAGGTGAGCAGGCATGACGATCATGACCGGAAGAAGAAAGGAGATCGGGTCGCGCGCTACAAGGGACACCCGTTCATCTTCGAGTCGAAGTCCCTGCAGACCGCAACGAACCGGAGAACGAACGACGGGTGGGTCGGCAAGGCCCAGGTGGACGCCAGCGATCGCCGTGAAGTCGGGTTGCCGGACGGCAGCACGGTGACGACTACCTGTCTCCTGAGGGGAGAACAAATCGGCGTCCAGGTCCGGCGACTGACGGAGGAGTGCGTTCCTTCTTTCGGCACGATGTCTCCGGACGGCTCGCCGCCGGGGTGTCCCGGGCAGAAGCCGCGCTCGTGGCCGCCGGCCCCTCGACTTTCGGGGACTACGCCGAAGCGGTCCTCGGCGAGCTCTCGCGGGGCGGTTCCCGGATCGAGGTGGTGTTCGAGCCGGGGCGCTGCCTCTTCGGGACCACCGCGGCGCTCGTCGTCGAGGTGCTCCACCTCGAGGTGAGTGGCGGACGCGAGTTCGTGGTCGTGGACAGAGGCACGACTTCCTCCGGCCCGCGCTCCACGACGCGCGGCGCCGGATCGCGCCGCTGCGGCGGCGGGCGGGGAGCGAACGCCGTTTCGAGATCGTGGGCGGCGTCTGTGAGGTCGTCGATTTTCGGGCGCCGGCATTTTGCCGCGGCGCGCCGCGCCCGGCTTTCGGAACGACCGGATGCACTCCTTCATGATGTCCGGGTAGCAGTAACCCGGTCTCGGGCGCTGGATGAACATTCCGGCCCGCTTCACCCCGCCAGTGACCCTGTTCCAGATGATGTCCTGGTGGCACTCCCGGCCGACATCGGGCATCCGCCTGGTGACCATCATCGGCGCCGGGTAGTGCTTCCGCCGGTCGAGGGTCGTCCCGACACGGTCACGCGAAGGGCTTCTCGGAACACCGTCCCGACCCGGCGGTCGGACTGACCGGGCCGCCGGGCGGCGCCCCCCGGGCGGGGCGAACGAGAGCCCCGTCCTCCGGAGTGGCGCCTGCCTGCCGCCGGCGGCTTCTCCGCCACAGCGACCAGTCCGACGGCGCAGCGGGCGCCGGTCTGTTCCCGGTTCTCGTCGTCGGTTTCACCAGGCCGCCCGGGTAGTTGCAGGACCGCGACGCTCGCGCTTCGCGGGGCGGGGAGGACCCCCGATCCGCTCCGCCACCCGCGAGGGCGCCGGGCGGCCTTCGAGGTAGTCGTCCATCTCCCGGGAGGCGAGGCCGAGCACCGTCCGCCGATCACGGGGCGAAGCGGTCGGAGTTCCCCGCCCGGCGTTCCGGGCCTTCCGGTGATCGGCGCCGGAGCCGTCGTCGAACCGGTCGGTACACTCTCGTCCCCGATGACCAACCGCGACCGGGTCGAGCGGGGTCTGGAACTCCTCCGCAAGGGGCTCGGCGCCTTCATCGCGCGCGAGATCGGGAGCGCGATCCGCAACCGCCAGGTCGGTTCCGATGTGCTGCGCTCCGTCGCCGGGACTCCGGGGCAGGCGTCCGCGCCGGTCACCGCGTGGGATGTGGCCGCGCAGCTCCGCGCGATGTGGGAGCTCTGGAACCAGGTCTTCAGGTTTCCTCTCGGGCCCTCGGAACGAAGCCTGGTCTCGGAGCTCCGCGGGCACAGGAACGACTGGGCGCACCAGAAGCGCTTCTCGAGCGACGACACCTACCGGGCGCTCGACTCGGCGACGCGGCTGCTGACGGCGGTCTCCGCCCGCGAGGCGAGCGAAGTCGAAACGCTCAAGACCGAGCTGCTCCGGGCGCGGTTCGAGCAGGAGGCCCGCAACACGAAGAAGCGCGTGGCGCGGACGGCGCTCGTCGAGACGGAGGTCACCTCGGACCTCGAGCCCTGGCGCACCCTGATCACGCCGCACCCGGACGTTGCCGGCGGCCAGTACGCGCAGGCGGAGTTCGCCGCCGATCTCTGGCAGGTGATGCGCGGCGAGGGCGCCGACGAGTACCGCGACCCCGGGCGCTTCTTCCGCCGCACCTATCTCACCGAGAGCCTCCGGGAGCTGCTGCTCGGGGTCGTCCGACGGCTCGGCGGCGCCGGCGGCGAGCCGGTCATCGAGCTGCAGACGAACTTCGGCGGCGGCAAGACCCACTCGATGCTCGCCCTCTACCACCTCTTCTCCGGCGTCTCGCCCGGCGACCTGACCGGGGTGGACGATCTCCTCGCGGGGGCGAACCTCGCGTTGCCGCCGGGGGTCCGGCGCGTGGTGCTGGTGGGCAACCGGATCTCGCCGGCGCAGCCGCAGCGGAAGCCCGACGGGACCGAGGTGCGGACGCTCTGGGGAGAGCTCGCCTGGCAGCTCGGCGGACGGGAGGCCTTCGAGCGCATCCGCCTCGACGACGAGAAGGCCACGAGTCCGGGACAGGCGCTCGCCGACCTGTTCCGCGACCACGGCCCCTGTCTGGTGCTCGTGGACGAATGGGTCGCCTACGCCCGCCAGCTGCGCGAGAACGATCACGAGATCGCCGGCGGAACCTTCGAGACCCAGTTCACCTTCGCCCAGGCGCTCACCGAGTCCGCGAAGCAGGCGCCGAACTGCTGCCTCGTGGTCTCCCTCCCCGCCTCCAGCGACGACCGGGCTTCGGACCACGGACAGACCTCGGAGGACGAGGTCGGCGGGGTCCGGGGACGGGAGGCGCTCTCCCGGCTCCGGAACGTGGTCGAACGGGTAGCGTCGCCGTGGAAGCCGGCGAGCGCCGAGGAAGGCTTCGAGATCGTCCGCCGCCGGCTGTTCGAACGCCTGCCGGGCCACGCGTACAAGCACCGCAACCGCACCGCGCAGGCGTTCGCCCACTACTACCGCGACCGCAAGGGCGAGTTCCCGCCCGAGTGCGGGGAAGGCGACTACGAAAGGCGCATCGAGGCGGCCTACCCCATCCATCCCGAGCTCTTCGACCGTCTCTACGGCGACTGGTCGGCGCTGCTCCGCTTCCAGCGGACCCGCGGCGTGCTGCGGCTGATGGCCGCGGTGATCCACGCCCTCTGGGAGGGCGGGGACCAGAGCCCCCTGATCCTCCCCTCGATGCTGCCCATCGAGAACTCGCGGGTCCAGCCCGAACTCACCCGCTACCTCACGGACAACTGGATCCCGATCATCGACAAGGATGTGGACGGTCCGGATTCGCTGCCGCTGAAGCTCGACGGGGAGGTCCCGACGCTCGGCAAGCGGTCGGCGGCTCGCCGGGTGGCGCGCACCATCTTCCTGGGGTCGGCGCCGAAGACCGGCGCCGTCCAGCGGGGACTCGGCGACCGGCGCGTCCATCTCGGCTGCGCTGTACCCGGCGACCCGACCGGAACCTTCGACGACGCGTTGCGACGGCTGGCGGCGCGCGCGACCCATCTCTACCGCGACGGCGACCAGTCCTGGTACGACACCCAGCCCACGGTCACCCGGACCGCGGAACAGCGCGGCGAACGGCTCTCGGAGGAGGCGTTGCACGACGAGATCGCCCGGCGCGTACGAAAAGCGGTGGGGCAACGGGGGCGGTTCGCCGCCGTCCACCCGCTCCCCGCTTCCGGCGCCGATGTGGCCGACGAGCGCGCGGCGCGCCTCGTCGTGCTCGGGAGCGAAGCGCCGCACCGCCGAGGCGGGGACTCCCGGGCGCAGCGGCAGGCTCTGGAAGTACTCGAACAGCGCGGCAGCGGCCCCCGCATCTACCGGAACGCGCTGGTGTTCCTCGCCGCCGACGGCAATCGACTCCCGTCGCTGATCGACGCGGCGCGCGCGTTCCTCGCCTGGCGCTCCATCGTGGACGACCGCGAGACCCTGAACCTGAACGCGCAACAGACGCGGCAGGCGGAGGCGCAGACGCAGACGGCCGACTCCACCGTCGCCGCGCAGCTGCCGGAGACCTGGCGCTGGCTGCTCGTTCCGGGACAGGAATCCCCCCAGGCCCCGATCACCTGGGAAACCCACGAGATCCGCGTCGCCGGGGGCCTCGTCGAGCGCGCCGAGCAGCGGGCGTTCCGGGAAGAGGCGATCATCGGCGAATACGGCCCCACGACGCTCCGCGGCGCGCTCGACGGGGTTCCTCTCTGGAGGGGCCGGGATCACCTTCCGGTGCGCGAACTCATGGACGACTTCGCGAGTTACCTCTACCTGCCCCGGTTGCTCGGCCCCGGAGTGCTCGCCGAGGCGATCGGCAGGGGTCTGGCCCTGCTCGGCTGGAGGAGCGAGACCTTCGCCTACGCGGATGGCCACGACGGGGATCGCTACCGCGGGCTGCAGGCGGGCATGGCGGTGCGCGTCTCGGCGGACAGCCCCGGCCTGCTGGTGAAGCCGGAGCGCGCCTGGTCCCAGCTCGAAAGGGAGCAGATCCTTCCGCCCCCGCCGCCTCCGCCCGCGGGCCGGGATCCGATCGAGCCCGAACCGAAACCCAAGCGCCGCTTCTACGGCGCCGTCCAGCTCGATCCGCAGCAGGTCGGCCCGGACGCGGGCCGGGTCGCCGAGGAGGTGATCGCGCACCTCGTCGGGCAGGAGGGCGCCACCGTCGAGGTCTCGCTCGAGATCGCCGCGACGAAGAACACCGGCTTCCCCGACCGGGTCGTCAGGACGGTCAGCGAGAACGCCCGCACGCTGAAGTTCTCTTCCCCGAAGTTCGAGACCGAATGAACCGGCGCCGTTCTTCGTGAAGCTCGAAGAGCTGCGCCCCGGCGCCCGGGTGGGCGGCGTCCCCCCGGGCGCCGCGGTCGAGGTGATCGGCGTCGAGCGTTGCGGCCCCGCCGCCGTGAACCTGGTCTTCCGGGCTCACGAC
>CAYGAO010000035.1:0-17246 GCA_964347715.1 uncultured Acidobacteriota bacterium | reverse complement strand
GTTCCCTTCCCGGAGCGGTGCGGATGCGGGGGACTTTTTCCACGGGCTGCTGAAGTCGAGTCTCGGGAAGACGCTCCGAGGGCGCCTGGCTCCCTGAACGACCGGCCCGGAGCGGAGGTTCAGTTCCGCGCGGGATCCCGGAAGTCCAGCACCCACTGGAGCGCGACGAGCACCTGGTGGTCGCTCGTCGCGCCGAACCGGCGACGGTAGTCGGCCGAAAGGTGACTCAGCGTCCAGGGCAGCTCGTAGCGCGTTCCGACGACGAACGAACTCGCGTGTCCGGGGCTCTCGGCCGGGCCGCGATTCGACTCGGTCTCGAAGGCCGCCGCCCCCCAGACCCCTTGCGGGAAGCGCTTCCGGAAGCGGACGAAGCCGCCGAAGTGTTCCCTGCCGTCCTGTTCCCGGCGGAAGGCCGAGGCGCGCACGAAATGGCCCGAACCGAGCCCGCCGTCGAGATGGACCGCGGTCTGCCGCTTCGGGACCAGGCCGCCGTCGGGGCCGTCGCGCCCCTCGTAGTGCCCGGCGTCGAGCGTCCAGGACGCGCCGCCGGCGACGAAGTCCCGGCCCCCGCTCGCCACGAGATCCTTCCAGGAGTTCTCGTCCGTCGCCCAGCCGGACCCGTTCACGAGGTGGACCCGCAGGTGGTACGGCCCCCGGTCGGCGAACAGGAAGACCCCGGTCTCCCGGATCTCCGTCAGCGCCGCCCCGTTCGCGGCGCTGATCATCTGGAACCCGAAGGGGGCGTCGGTGAACTCTGCGAGCCACAGCGGCGCGCTCCGGCCCGCCCGCAGCCGGACTCCCCGGCCGGTGTCGAACTGCACCCACAGGTCGTGGATGCGGGTCTCGCCGAGGTCCCAGGTCCCCCGCACCTGGAGTTTCTCCCCGATCCTCGTGTCGGTCCAGACGGAGACCCGCTGGGTGCGGATGTCGGCGAACTCGTCGGCATCGGCGAGAAACCGGCCCCGAAGCCGGAAATGGAAGGAGACCGGAGGCTCGGCGTCCGGGCCATCCTGAACCGCGACGGGTCGTTTCGCGCCGGCGGCCACGCCCCCGGATCCCTCGGCGTCCGGGTATTCCGAATTCGGGCGTTCCCCGACGGCTCCGGCGCCGGTCGACGGTGGCGGATCCGCACCCGCCGGAGCCACAACGGATCCGAGCGCGGCTCCCAGGACGAGAGCGAGCCTCATGCGCAGGAAAGAACCCTTCGCCCCGGCCCCGCGCCGCCCGACCGGGCGACTCGGGCACAAGGCGCTCCACGGGTAGGACTCGAACCTACAACCAACGGATTAACAGTCCGCTGCTCTGCCATTGAGCTACCGTGGATACGCGTCGGTCACTTCGGGAAAGGCGGCGGAGTGTAACAGTCCGTGGGGCCGCGCCGCGCGCCCAGCGAGCGCCCGCGCGTCGTGGCGCTCTGGTCGAAACCGACCGGGGTTTCGGCGCCGGACGGCTTCCGGCACACGGATCGCCGACCCGCGCGAACTCAAAAACGGTCCCGGCGATAGTCGGCCAGCAGGGTGACCTCGATGTCGTCGAGGATCTCCATCGCGGCGAACTGCCCCATCACCGGGGCCATCGTGACCCCGCTGTGCATCGAGGCGAAGTAGATGCCGGGGGCGCTCGCGTCGAAGCCGACGATCGGATGCCCGTCCCGCGGCAGCACCCGGTATCCGAGCGTCATCTCCTCGACCTCGAGCCCCTGCGCCCCGGGGAGGACCCGAGCGTCGGTTGCGTGGATGTGCTCGCCTACGGCCGGCGAGGCATGGGGCGCGCGGGCGCCGCCGAAGCCGGCGCCGGCGACGACCCGGCCGGCCGCCGTCTGCTTGACATGGACCCCGGGGGAGAGGAGCACCCGGCCCAGCACGTTCTCGCTCGGCGCCGCGTGGGCGAGGATGCCGGGCGACTCGACGAGCGGGATCTCGACTCCGGCCTGGCGGGCGAGATCCGGCGCCCGGATCCCCGCCGCCAGCACGAGCGTATCGAGCTCGTGATCGCCGGCGGAAGTCGAGACCCCGCGGAGCGTCCCGTAGCCGAGATCGAGCGAGGTGACCTCGGCGATCCGGACGCGCGCGCCCTCGGCCTCCGCCGCGGCCAGAAGCGCCCGGGTCACGGAGCGCGGCTCGATGCTCCCCTCGGCGCTCGCCCACACCGCGCCCAGGACCGGCTCCTCCGGGACCACCCCCGGTTCGAGTTCGGCGAAGCCGGCCGCGTCCACGAGGTGGACCGGGTAGCCCCAGCTCTGGTGGCGGGCGAGCTGCTCCCGCAGCAGGCGCGCCCGCGCGGGGTCCACCCGGTACTCGAGGCTTCCGCCCCAGAGCACCCGGAACGCGCCGCCGAGCTCGGCCTCGAGCCGACGCCATCCCTGAACGCCGAGCCAATTCAGCTCGAAGTAGGAGCGCGGGCGTTTCGAGAAGTTCGCATTGATCCAGGCGAACGAGTTTCCGGTCGCTCCCGCCGCCGGCGCCTCGCGCTCGAAGACGGTCACCTCGGCGCCGCGCCGGGCGAGATGCAGCGCGATCGAAGCGCCGAGGATCCCGCCACCGACGACTCCGATCCGCCCGCGCAGCCGCTCGGACGCCGGGACGCCGCGGTAGCCGGCCACGGCGAGCCCCGCGGCGACGAAGCCGGAGGCGGAGGTCAGGAACCGGCGCCGGCGCATCGGGCCGCGCTCGCGAACGGGCGTCCGTACTCCGCCACGGCTAGCGGCCCGAATCGCTTGCGCGATCCGTTCCGCCCTCTTTCGCGGGGAGGGAGGACCCTCCCCGGCGGCGCTTCGCGCCGCCTCGGCGCACGAGGAACTTTCTCCACAGCCTGCTACCCGGCGACCATCACCCGGCGGGTGAACCGGGCGTTGTCCTCCCAGTAGGTCTTCTTCAGGCTCAGGTCGGCGGGCTGCTCCCGGCCGAGGTCGTCCACCGCGTTCGAGACCAGGGCGTGCTCCCCCGGAGCCAGCGTCCCGGTCTCGAAGTTCCAGAACGTCCAGGCGTAGGGGTTGTCCGTCCGGTCCAGGGTCGCCGGCATCCAGGCGCCGCCGTCCACCTGCACCCGGACCTCGCGGATCGGGGTGCCGTCGTTCCAGGCCACCCCGAAGACGCGGGTCCCGCCGCTGCTCGTCCGGGTCACCCGGGCGATGACCGACTTGACGCGCTGACGGGTCACCGAGCGCTCGAACCAGACCGTCTCGCCATCGAGCTCCTCGCCGATGATCGTCACATAGTCGCGGCCCATGAACCGGTTCATCAGGCGGCGGTCGGCGAGCTGGATGCGCGTCAGCCACTTCACATGGCCGATCCCGTACCAGCCGGGCACGATCACCCGCAGCGGAAACCCGTTCTTCGGCGGCAGCGGCTCGCCGTTCATCTCCCAGGCGAGGAGGGCGCCTGAGTCCATCGTGTCGGCGAAGGACATCGCGCGGGCGAAGTTCTGCGGGTACTCGTTGTTCCGGATCGTCTCCGTCCCGTGGTCCGCCGCCCAGAAGACGGTCTCGATCACGGTGGAATGGGGCCGGGCGGCCTCGATCAGCGGCTTGAGGGGCGTTCCGGCCCAGACCGCGTTTCCGACCATGCCGTGGTGGCGAATGCCCTGGTTCCCCGAGCATTCGAAGCTCACCATCACCTCTTCCCGCGGCATCGCGCGGAGCTCGGCGAGCGTGTAGCGGGCCGGACGCTCGACGAGGCCGTCGAGGCGGAGCGACCAGCCGTCGGCATCGATCTCGGGGCGGTTGTAGTGGGCGACGGAGAAGAAGTCCTCGTTCGCGGTGATGAAGGTGCGCAGTTCGCGCAGATCCAGACGGAAGACGAACTCGCCGCGCCGCGTCGAGAAGTCCTCCGGGATGTCGGTGAAGGGGATGACCGCCTCGTCCTGGATCGCGCCGAAGCGGGCGAAGACACCCTTCGGGAGAGCGGCGGCGGCGGCGAGCGCCGAGAGGACGCGAAGCGTCTCGCGCCGGGATTTCGCAGTGGGCATGGATCGGAACTCCAGAAGTTGCAGATGCGAGGGAGTCGGAATTTACCAAGTGGCGGTCGGACCGGCCAGCGCCGAGGCCGAACCATCGCCGAGCCGAACCATCGCCGGGCCGAACCATCGCCGGGCCGAACCATCGCCGAGCCGCACCCGGCGAGCGCGGGTCGCCAGACCGCCACGACCAACGCTCGCCGAACGACGCGACGGCGCCCCTCCGGCGCGCGGCCCGAATCCCCCCGAACCGGCGCGCTCGGGGAGAATCCCGGGAACCAGCCACGCCCCCGCCGCTCCGTGCCCGAGCTCCCCGAAGCCGAGATCAACCGCGAGAACCTGACCGCGTGGCTCGCCGGCGAGCGGCTCCTCGCGGTCGCAGTCCCCGATCCCCTCATCCGGCGCGGGCTCGGCGAGCGGACGATTCGGGAAGCCGTCGAGAACCGGATCGTCCGCGCGGTGCGCCGCCGCGGCAAGTTCCTGCGGATCGAGTTGTCTCCCCCCGGTCGCCCACTCTGGAACCACCTCGGGATGAGCGGGAAATGGGCCCGCCGCGAGGCGGGAGAAGAGGACCCGCCGGCGGTGCGGGCATCCCTCCACCTCGCCGGCGAACGCCGCGTCGTCTTCTCCGACAAGCGGCGTTTCGGGTTCCTCACCCTCTGCCTGCCGGAAGGCGAGGCCCGACTCGCGCGACTCGGACCCGAGCCACTCGGCCCCGCCTTCACGGGAAAGCGTCTCGCCGGAATCCTGAGCGCTTCCCGCCGACCGGTGAAGGCGCTCCTCATGGACCAGGACCGGATCGCCGGGATCGGCAACATCCAGGCGACCGAAGCGCTCTGGCGCGCGGGAATCCATCCCGCGAGGAGCGCGGCGGCGCTCGCTCCCGAGGAGACGAAGCGGCTCCACCGGGCGATCCGCGCGACGCTCCGCCGGTCGATCCGGAACGCGCGGGGTCCCGAGATCCTCTACCTGAACGACGGCGCGGCGGGGCGCGCGAGCGCCTCGGCGCGGTTCCTCGCGTATGGGCGCACCGGAGATCGTTGCGCCTCGTGTCGGCGCGCCGAGATCGCGGAGATCCGGCTCGCGGGAAGGTCCTCCTTCTTCTGCCCGCGCTGCCAGCCGCCCGCTCGACCGGATCGCGCGCCGCCCGGCTGATCCGCTACCACCGGCCCGGAACCACCGCCCCAGGCGATCTACCCCCGTCCGGCTGCTCCGGCCGCCCGGGTTCGCCGGTAACGCCCGAGCCGCTCGCTCGACCCGGGCTACCCGCCTCCGGACCCTTCGCGACCGGTCGCCCGGTTACGGCCGCGCCAGCCGCCCGCGCGACCGGCCTTTTCGCCATCGTGCTAACCTGACGCATTCCGGGGTCGCGGCGCCTTCCCGACGAGCCTTCCGGATCGCAGCGCTCGGGCCCGGTCTTCGATCACGCGTTGTGGCGCCGCTCGTTCGAGCGGGTTCTTCCCGCTCCCGGAGCGGTCGTCGCCGGGCCCCGATGATCCCCTTCGCCGAATGAAGTACCGCCGTCGCGGACAGCGCAAGAAGCGCGATTCGGCGGAGCAGCGCCGCTTCCACCGCGAGGTGAACGAGAGGCTCGCGGATCTCGGGAACAAGGAGCAGCTGCGCACGCTCCGTCTCGCCGGCGACCGGCGGGCCTCGGTGGTGACGCGCTGCGGCCGCTGCGGGTATCAGTGGCCGACGGGCGAGGTCTCCATCGTGGTCGGTTCCGTCTGCCCGACCTGCGGCGCCCCGCTCCGTTCCTGCCGGCACTGCTCGCAGTTCGACCCGGCGGCGCGCTTCGAGTGCCGCGCGGACATCAGCGAACGGATCGCGGACAAGTGGGCCGGAAACGAGTGCCTGTCGTTCCGCCCCACCGAGGTCCTCGATGTGACCGGCCGGAAGCTCGACACCGCGCGCGACGCGAAGGCTGCGTTCGACAGCCTCTTCGACGGCGGTTGAACCTCTTCGCCGGAACTTCCGGCTATGGCTTTCGCGAATGGGTCGGGGGCTTCTATCCCGAGGGCACGCGCCCGGCGGACTTCCTCGCGCACTACGCCTCGGTGTTTCGAACCGTCGAGATCAACCACACCTTCCGGCGTTTCCCGAAGCCGGAAGTCGCGGCCTCCTGGGCGGCGAGCACCCCGGCGGGCTTTCGCTTCTCGGTGAAGGCGCACCAGGGGATCACCCACCGGGCGCGGCTTCGCGATTGCGCCGAGTCGGTCGCTTCCTTCCTCGGTGCGCTCGCCCCGCTCGGGGAGCGGCTGGGCCCGGTTCTCTTCCAGTGCCCGCCCTGGTTTCGCCGCGACGACGCCCGGCTCGACGGCTTCCTGAAGGGCCTGCCGCGGGCCGGACGGTTCGCCCTCGAATTCCGCCACGACTCGTGGCGATGCGATCCGGTGCGCGCCCGCTGCCGGGAAGCCGGGGTCGCGCTCGCCGCCGGAATCGGCGGCCTCGACTCGCCTCCGGAGGTTCCGGTCACCACGGACTTCGCCTACGCCCGCCTCCGCCGGGACCCTCCGTACTCGCCGGACGAGCAGCGGCAGATAGCCGGACTGCTGCGCCGGCTCGAGGACCGGGTCGAGACGCTCTTCCTCTATGTGAAGCACGACGGGCCCGGCCTCGCTCCGGAAGCCGTCCGCTGGATCCAGGGGCTCGGGGCCGCCGGCGGCGGCGCGCCGGCCGGCGATCAGAACGCCCAGCCCATCCAGAAGTCGAACTTCCAGCCGTCGAGCGTGGTCGAGAAGTCGGTGCGCTTCGACCAGGCGAAGTTCAGCGGCAGCCCGAGGAAGTAGATGCGGGCGTTGAACCCGTAGGAGGCGACGAAGTCGTCGAGCCCGGCGCCGTCAGAGATGCAGACCGAGTTCTGGCGGGGGCCGCAGAGCGACCCGAGGCGGGAGGTCCGGCGCTCCGAGGAGTAGAAGCTCAGATCCTCGCCGGCATACGCCGCGCCGCCGGCATCCACGAAAACGCTGCCGCGGAGCGGGCCGATCAGCCCGATCGGGGTGATCGCCGCGTCCACGATCGGAAAGCGGAACTCGACGGTGGCGTGCCCGCCCCGATTCCCCGAGAAGGAATAGAGCGGGTAGCCACGGAGTTCCCCGTTGCCCCCGAACCAGAAGAATCCCGGCGCGTCGCCGGCGCTGTGGAACCACTTGATGCGGGCGGCGAGGACGCTCGCGGTGGTGACCTGGAAGTACTTCCTGGCGTCGAGGTTGAAGGTCGTCCGCGAGAGGAAGGCCCCTCCGGGGGACCACTCGACGCCGGCATACACGGTGCTGCCGGCCTGCGGGAACACTGCCGGCCCCAGCTGGCGGAAACGGATCGTGTCCTGGACGAAGGCGAACCGCACCGGGAGGAGGTGCCCGCTCGGGAAGATCCGGCTGTAGAAGTCGTCGTAGGAATCGATGAAATCCTGCGGGAACAGCGGGTCTTCGCCCGGCTGCAGGAACACGTTCTCGAAGCCGGAGCTCTGGTAGTCGTAACCGAGCCCCATCTCGAGCCGGCGAAAGCGGCTCAGCGGGTAGAGCGCCCGCGCGGAAGCGCCCGAAGCCCGGATCGTGCCGATGCTGTCGGCCCTCGACCAGTAGCTCGCTATGTAGTAGGGAAGTTGCGGATAGAAGAACGAGGTCTGGTCGTGGGCCTCGATCGCATACTGGAGCCTGCCGGCGAGGTTCGCGTACTGGGCGTTGTAGATCCGGTAGGAGCGGACGCCGAGAGCGGTGAAGGAGAGCCGGTCGTCGCCGAGCACATCCGAGAACGAGATCGCGGTCCCGCCGAGGAAGTCGCCGTCGCTCGTGACCCCGGCCTGGATCGGCGGCGGCCCGTCGAGGAAGAGCTTCTCGAACCGGCCCTTCGCCCGCTTGTTCTCGCTCAGGACCTGGTGGTTCACCGTGGGCACGAAGTCGATCACCGGACCCGGCGTCCTGACGATCGTGTCCGCGGAGATCTCCTTCACCGGCTCGTCCATCACCAGCGTGTGGAGCCCCCAGTTCCCCTTGTAGTAGCTCGTGAACAGCAGGGTTTCTTCGCCGGTGTCGGCGTCGGTGATGACGGACGGAGAGAAGTTCCCGCCGAGCACATCCGTGTACTGGAGGATGTCCCCGGTCTCGGTGTCCAGCGCCCGGATGTTGAAGATCCCGTCGTCTTCATCGGACGAATAGACGAGATCGCGCCCGTTCGGAGCGAAGATCGGCGCCACATCGTTGAAGGTGCCGTAGGTGATCTGTTCCTTCTCGCCGGTCGAGATGCGGAGCCGGTAGAGCTTGTCGTAACCGCTGATCCGGCGGCTGTAATAGACCCACTCGCCGTCGGGACTCACGGTGGGGAACTTGTCGTGGAAGTCGTCGCGAGTGAGGTTCTCGATCTCCTCGGTCGCGATCCGCACGCGGTAGATGTCACCGATCCCGTTTCGGAGCGCGGCGAAATAGACCCACTCGCCGCTCGGCCCGACATGCGGGAACTTGGCCCGGTCGAGCGGCATCTCGATGCGTCGCACGATCTCGGACTCGACGACATCGGCGAACAGCAGCGCCCGGCGCTTCTGGAAGCGACCGAAGAACGCGACCTGCGAACCGTCGGGCGTCCAGCTCAGGTTCCGCCCGATCAGCTGGTCCGCGCCGGAGAGCCCGACCACGTTGATGAACTCGCCGGCGTATCCCGGCGTCAGGTTCCGGATCACCTCGCCGTCCTTCGCCGAGAGGAGTACCACATCGTATTCGGACTCGCGCCGGTTCCCGGCGAGGACGGCGATCACCTCGCCCGACGGCGAGTGCGCCGCCGAGATCGCCCCGACATAGCGGCCCTCCCGAGGGGAGAGGTCCACGCTGTAGTCCTCGGGGATCTCCTTGTCCCGGTAGGGCTTGAACCGCTCCTTCATCCAGCGGCGGTATTCCCGGTAGAACTCCTCCGCGGGCATCCGGAACGCCTGTTCGTAAACCTCCTCGCTGACGCCGCCGGTCACGGCGCGCCGCAACGAGAAGACGAACTGGCGCACGCCCTCCTTTCCGAAACGCTCCTCCATGAAGTCGAAGATCGAGGCCCCGAACGAGTAGGGCGAGCGCGTGTAGGGCTGGTTCAGCTCCTCGAAATCGGGGATCTGGTCGGCGACCGCCGCATCGCGCACGACCATCAGGTCGAGGGGGTCCCATTCGTCCTCCATGTAGGTGGCGAGCCCCTCGTCGATCCACAGCGGCACCGTCTGGCGGAAGAGCGAGCGCGGGATGATGTCGAACTCGAAGATGTGGGTCAGCTCGTGGAGGAAGAGCTCTTGCAGCTCGTCGGGCGGGTTGTCGATCGGGATGACCATGCGGTCGCGGGTGGACTCGGCGAAGGCGCCGACGCCCTCCGGGATCTCCGACGGGGAGAGGTTCGTCTGCGCGAACTCGGAGAAGGTCTTGTAGAGGATGAGCGGGATCGCGAACGGAATCTCGTGCTTCAGCTCGTCGGAGATCGTCTCGTAGGCGCTCTCGGCGTAGCTCACCAGACGACCGAGTTCTTCCTCCATCTCCGGGTAGTAGTAGATATCGAAGTGCGGCGACCGGTACACCTGCCAGTCGTGCTTGTCGTACTTGACCTTGTTCTTGCCGTAGAACGGGATGAAGTACTGCGCCGGCGCCAGGCTCGCGAAGAGGCCGGCGACGAGCGTCAGGATCGCGAGGCTTCCGGGCCGGAAGGACGAGCGAGCTCTCTTGGGTCGGTGTGTCACGCGGTTGCCTCCCGCAGGACGCTGCGCCGGGGAGTCAGCGCAGCAGGATTCTGGTTCCCCGGAAAGTCTGAGGCGTCACCACGCTCAGGAAATTCGGCAGGATGCGGTCCATCAATTCGAAGTAGGAAGAGAGCGCCGAACTCTCTTCGTCGCGGCCGAAGATCACTTCCTCGGTGAATCGTTCCCGGTGGATCGTGCGGCCGCTCGCGCCGTCGATGAAGTAGAACTCGGCAGAGAGCGTGTAGGCGTTGCGCTCCTGGAACTGCGTGCTCCGCACCAGGCGCGGCCGGTTGAATTGATCGCGGACATAGCGGTCGCGGCGCGAGAAGCCCGAGCGCTCCTCCGCCGAGAAGTGGAGCCGGCCGCTCACGATGAGCGGCTCCTCGAACTCCTCGCCGAGCCGGCGCCAGTAGTCCTGGTCCTCGAGCAGCTTGTCCTGCTCGAGATCGATCCACTCCTGCCGCGAGATCTCGCCGTCCCCGACCGCCACCGCCTCGGCGGCCATCTCGTCGAACCGTTCGGCGAGCCCGCTCGCCTCGAGCGCCGCATCCGAGAAATCGCCGAGCGGTTCGACCTCGGCCTCGATCACCGCGAGCCGCGAGTTCAGCCGCAACTGGTTCCGCAACAGGCGCGAGGTCTCCGCGTCGAGGTCGAGGTTCTCGTTGCACTGGGTGACGAAACTTCCGACGAGCACCCGGCCGTAGTCCGAGAGATCGAGCTTCGCGTCGATCGGGATCTCGATCGGCACCTCGAGGTAGGGGCCGGTCGCGCAGCCGGCGAGGAGCGCGGCGAGCGCCGCCACCGGGAGACGGAGCGGGGCGCGCCCGGCCGGACGCATCGTCAGCGCCCGGCGGACCGCTGCGCGTCGCGGTCCTTGCGCCGCTTGCGCTCGTAGGCCTCGCGGAACAACTCGTAGTTCTGGCGTATCTGCTCGCTCGTGGGAAGCAGTTCGAGCGCCGTCTCGTAGGCTTCGAGCGCCTCCTCGAATCGGCCCCCGCGTTCGTAGGCGACCGCGAGGTTGTTGTAGGCCTTCGGGTTCAGCGGATCGAGTTCGACCGCCCGCTCCCAGCGGTAGCGGGCCTCCTTCCACAGGCCCTTGCCGGCGACCTCGACTCCGAAGGAGTTCTCCCGGGCCGAGCGGCTCTCGTCGGCGCCGGCCGCAGCGGCGAAGAGAGCCGCGACGGCGACGAGGCAGAGGGCTCGGGAGACAGCCGGCAGTCGGGCGCGCACGGCCACGCCTGGGAGCAATGGAAAGGCCATGTTCGGGAACCCCCTGGGGAACGGCCCGAAGGGTGGCCACTCGGGGGACGCCGCTCGGGAGTTGACGCGGGCCTCCGATAGTAGCGCGAGGGGCGCCGTTCGGGAAAACCCGACCGCCGTGGGACAGAACCGGCCCGAATTTCGTCTGAACCTTCAGGAGGCTTCCGCCACGCCCGCCCCGCCTCTGGCGCCGGGGCCGCTGCCGGGAGCGAAGTCATGCGAGAACGACGAACCGACGACGGACTCCGGGCTAGCCCGCGCGCACCGTCCCCGACGAGACCGGGAGCGCGCTCCCGAACGAGAACCGGCGCACCGTCCCCGGTGAGGCCGCCCGCACCAGCCCGAGCGCGAACGGGAGCACCCCGAGCGCGAACGGGCCTCTCGTCCCGAGCGAAGCCGGACGCACCGTCCCCGACCGAGCCGGCAGGCCCCTCCCGAGTGGTGCCGAACGGGCTCTCACCGGCGAAGCCCCGCGCACACTCCCCGGCGAAGCTCGGCGCTCTCTCACCGGCGAAGCCCCGCGCTCTCTCACCGGCGAAGCTCGGCGCACATTCCCCGGCGAACCTGCCCGCACACTCCCCGGCGAAGCCGCCCGCACCAGCCCGAGCACGAACGGGAGCACCAGCCCGAGCGAAGCCGGGCGCACCGACACCGACGAAGGCGGGCGCCACCACTGCGACGAAACCGGGCGCCACCACTGCGACGCGGGCGGGCGCGCCCGCGCGGGCGAGCGCGAGCGACCCGACTCCCGCGAGAATCGCCGCCCTGGCGATCTCCATCGCCCCGAGACCGTCGCCGCGCGAGAAGGCGGCGCTCTTCACCAGCGGGAGTCTCGAGGAGGCGGTCGCGGCGTTCCGGCGCCGTTTCGGCGCGCCGTCGCGCGCGCTCCTGGAGGCGGCGCGCGGCTGGGCGGACTCCGCCGAGCGGTCCGGGAGCCGCATCCTCCTGCTCGGCGAGCCCGACTACCCGCCGCGCCTCGCCGAGATCGCCACTCCGCCGATCGCCCTCGAAGCCGCCGGCGCTCCCGACCCGAGCGCGCCGGGGATCGCGGTCGTCGGCTCGCGCCGCGCCACCCGCTACGGCCTCGAGGTCGCGGCCCGCTTCGCCGGAGGACTCGCGGCCGCCGGGCTCACCGTGGTGAGCGGGCTCGCCCGCGGCGTGGATGCGGCGGCGCACCGGGCGGCGCTCCGCGCCGGCGGCCGGACCGTCGCGGTCCTCGGATCGGCGCTCGACCGGCTCTACCCTCCCGAGCACCGCCAGCTCGCCCGCGAGTGCGCGGCGGCGGGCGCGGTGCTGACCGAGTTCCCTCCGGGCGCCCCGCCGCTGCCCCGGCACTTTCCCCGGCGAAACCGCATCATCGCCGGCCTGACGCTCGGGACGCTGGTCGTCGAGGCGGCCGAGCGGAGCGGCTCGCTCTCCACCGCCCGTCACGCTGCCGACTCGGGACGCGAGGTCTTCGCGGTCCCCGGGCCGATCGGCTCGCCGACGAGCGCCGGCTGCCACGCGATCATCCGCCTCGGCGCGACGCTCGTGACCTCGGTCGAGGAGATCCTCGAAGAACTGGGCCCGCTCGCCGACGCGGAGCGGGCGGCGAGGGAATGACCTGCTCTCTCGTTACACTGGAAAAAAGAGCGACCGCCACCAGCGCCAGAAACATGGGAACCGCACTCGTCGTCGTCGAATCCGGCGCCAAGGCGAAGACCATCGAGAAATTCCTCGGGAGCGACTTCCGGGTGATGGCGTCGGGCGGGCATGTGCGGGACCTCCCGGCGCGCGGGCTCTCGGTGGACATCGAGAACGGCTTCCGCCCGCAGTTCGAGGTCGTCGCCTCGACGAAGAAGAACCTCGACGCCCTGAAGCGCGTCGCGCGCAAGGCGTCGCGGATCTACCTGGCGACGGACCCCGACCGCGAGGGCGAGGCCATCAGCCACGACCTCGCCGAGGAGTTCTCCGGCGCGCTCGGGCCGAAGAGCCGGACCCCGATCCGGCGGATCGCGTTCCACGAGATCACCCCGCCGGCGATCCGCCGGGCGATCGAGGACGCCGGGGAGATCGACGGCGGGAAGGTCCAGGCCCAGCAGACGCGCCGGGTGCTCGACCGCATCGTGGGCTACAAGATCTCCCCGCTGCTGTCCCGGAAGGTCGCGCCGCGCCTCTCGGCCGGGCGGGTCCAGTCGGTCGCCCTCAAGCTGATCTGCGACCGCGAGCGCGAGATCCGCGCGTTCGACATCGAGGAGTACTGGACGATCGAGGCGCACCTGAACACCGCCAGCGGCGCCGGGTTCGTCGCCGTCGCCGAAGTCCCGAAGCCGCTGCCGAAGGAGCCCGCGGTCCGCGACCAGGCGACCGCGAACGCGATCCGCCGGGTCCTCGAGGGCCGGCGGTTCACGGTCGCCGAGGTGGTGGCGAAGAACCGGGTCGAGAAGGCGCCGCCCCCGTTCATCACGAGCACGATGCAGCGCCAGGCGGCTTCCGCGTTCCGCTTTCCGGCGGCCCGCACGATGAAGACCGCGCAGTCCCTCTACGAGGGAGTGGACCTCGGCGCGAAGGACCGGGTCGGGCTCATCACCTACCTCCGCACCGACTCGACCCGCGTCTCGGACCAGGCGCTCGCCGAGGTCCGGAGCCTGATCGGGGCGAAGTTCGGCGATTCCTTCCTTCCCGAGCGCCCGAACCACTTCCGCAAGGTCAAGGGGTCGCAGGACGCCCACGAGGCGATCCGCCCCACCTCCGTCGCGAGGACCCCGGACGAGCTCGCGCGGTATCTGGACGAGGACCAGAAGCGGCTCTACCGGATGATCTGGGAGCGTTTCGTCGCTTCCCAGATGACCCCGGCGGTCTGGCGCGACACCCGGGCGACGATCGTGACCGCGCCGCCGAACGGCGAGGAGGTCCCCGGCTTCGGGAAGGCCCCGGACCGTTTCGTCGCCACCGGATCGGTCCTCGCCGAGCCCGGGTATCGCGTGCTCTACCGGGAGGCCTCCGAGGACACCGCGCCCGCCGCCGAGTCGCGCGGCCAGCGGCCCCTGCTCCCGCCGCTCCGCCCCCGGGAGAGCCTGACGCTCGGGCGGATCGTCCCGGTCCAGCACTTCACCGCGCCGCCGAAGCGCTACAGCGAGGCCAGCCTGATCCGCAAGCTCGAGCAGAACGGGATCGGAAGGCCGAGCACCTATGTGCCGATCCTGCGAAAGATCAAGGACCGCGAGTACGTGCGCACGAAGCAGCGGGTGTTCGTCCCGACCGAGGTGGGGATGCTCGTGAGCGACCTGCTGTCCGTCGCCTTCGACGACCTGATCAACGTGCGCTACACGGCGGCGATGGAGGAGAACCTCGACCGGATCGAGCAGGGGGACGCCGACTTCGAGGGCACGCTGCGAGCGTTCTACGACGATTTCTCCCGGGTCCTCGACCGGGCCCGGGTCGAGATGCCGAGGGTCAGGGGGCTGCCCACCGCCGAACCCTGCGGGGTCTGCGAGAGGCCGCTCGTGGTCCGCTGGGCGGGCGGGGAGAAGTTCCTCGGTTGCGAGGGGTTCCCCGAGTGCCGGGGGAGCCGCTCGCTCGGCGAACGGGACGAGGACGGGACCGAGGAGGAGGCGCCGCCCTGCCCCGAGTGCGGCGCGCCGATGGCCGAGCGGCGCGGACGCTTCGGGCCCTTCCTCGGCTGCACCCGCTACCCCGACTGTTCCACGATCATCCAGCTGAAGAACGGCCGGTTCGTCCGCAAGGCGGCGCCCGAGCCGGTCGCGGCGAAATGCCCGGATTGCGGGAAGCAGCTCGTTCGCCGGCAGGGCCGCCGCGGGCCTTTCGTCGGCTGCGGCGGGTTCCCGAAGTGCCGCTACATCCGCCGGGAGGGCAAACCGGACACGAAACGGAAGGGCCAGAGTTCGAAGCGGGCCGGCGCCCGCGCCTGACCCGCGGCGTGCCCCGCCGTCGTTCCGCGCCGGGCCGGCGCCCCGGGGCGCGCGGGCGATATCCCGAAGACCACGCCCCCCACCGTCCTCCCCCGGAGGGCGAGGGGCTGTCCGGGCCGATCGAGGACTTCCTGGCCGACCTCCGGGAGCGCCGGGGCGCCTCCCCGATGACGGTCCGGAGCTACCGGAGCGACCTCCGCGGGTTCGCGGCGTTCGTCGGGCGGGACTCCGGTGCGGACGCGCCCCGAGTGGACCGCCTCGACACGAGGGCGCTCCGCGCCTACCTCGCCTCCCTCCACGAGCAGGGCCTCTCCCGCGCGACCGTCGCCCGGCGGCTCGCCGCGCTCCGTTCCTTCTTCCGCTATCTGGCGCGGACCGGAGCGATCGAGGCTGACCCTACCCGGCCCCTGCGGACTCCGCGCGCGGCCACCCGGAACCCGACCCGCATGGAGATCGAGGAGGTGGAGGCGATCCTCCACGCCCCCGATCCGGCGACGCCCCTCGGCAGCCGGGACCTCGCGATCCTCGAACTCCTCTACGGAACCGGACTCCGGGTCTCCGAGCTCGTCGGCCTCGACCTCGCCGATGTGAACCCGCAGCGCCGGATCCTCCGGGTCACCGGCAAGGGCGGGAAGGAGCGGATCGTCCCGTTCGGCGAAGTGGCCGCCGACGCGCTGATCCCCTGGCTCCGGGTCCGTCCGCAGCTCCTCCGGGACTGGTCGGGGCCCGAGGCCGTGTTCCTGAACGCGCGCGGCGGGCGGCTCTCCGACCGCTCGGTGCGCACCGTGGTGCGCCGCTACCTCGGCGAAGCCGGACTCGCCCGCCTCGCCGGCGCCGTCTCGCCACACACGCTGCGCCACGCCTTCGCGACGCATCTGCTCGACCGGGGCGCCGACCTGCGGACGATCCAGGAGCTCCTCGGCCACTCGAGCCTGGCGACGACCCAGAAGTACACCCACATCTCGACCAGCCGCCTCTTCGAGGTCTATGCGCGCTCGCACCCCCGGGCGGGGCCGAACCGGACGGGCGACGGACGGATCGAGGGCGAGGGCCGGAAACCGGACGCGAAGTGATCTCCGAGGAGGGGCCGCGAGCGAAGCCTGCGGCCGGCGCGGATCCGGAAGCCCCGGCTCCCGGAGGAACCCGCCGAGGATCCGGATGAGCGGCAAGTGAGCCCCACCCTCCGCGAGGGGCCACCTCACCACGCGTTCCGAATCGGCGCGCCCGGGCGAGCCCCACCCTCGGCGAGGAGCCACCTCACCACGAGTTCCGAATCGGCGCGCCCGAGTGAGCCCCACCCGCGGGAAGGGGCCACCTCACCACGGGTCCAATCGGCGCGCCCGGGTGAGCCCCACCCTCGGCAAAGGGCCACCTCACCACGGGTCCAATCGGCGCGCCCGGGTGAGCCCCACCCTCGGCAAAGGGCCACCCACCACGGGTCCAATCGGCGCGCCCCCCGCCCTCGGCGAGGAGCCACCTCACCACGAGTTCCAAATCGGCGCGCCCGGGCGCCACCGCCCTCCCGGAGGAGCACCCGAACCCGGCGAGAGCGAGCGTTGGGAACCCGGCCGGGCCGTGATACGATATCCGACCGATTCCGTCGGATTTCATCTGCGATTCGGGCCGGCCCGGCCCCATTCGTCGCGCTCGCCGGGTGGGGAACCCGGCCCCGAGCCATCTCCACGCAGCCTCCCCGATGATCCGTCTCTCGAAGAGCACCGACTACGCCCTGACCGCCCTCGCCGACCTCGCCCTGCTGCCCGGTGGCGAGACGCTGAGCGCGCGCCGCCTCGCCGAGAGCCGCCACCTGCCCCCCGAGCTCGCCGCCAAGGTCCTCCAGGGTCTCAGGAGATCCGGCATCGTCGAGACCCGGCAGGGGATCCGGGGCGGATACCGTCTCGCCCGACCGCCCGAGGAGATCCCGATCACCGACATCATCGAGGCCGTCGAGGGGCCGCTCGCCCTCGTCGAGTGCATGCTCGACGAGGGCTGCTGCGAGCTCACCCCGACCTGCTCGGTGCGCACGCCGCTCACCCGCATCCACGAGCGGATCGTGGCCACGCTCGCCGAACTGACGCTCGCCGGGATCCTGGCCGACGGCGCGTTCTCCGCGCCTCCCGCCACCGGCCCCGAGCTCCCCGTGATCGCGCCGTCCCCGGCTGTCAGCCCGTGGAAAAAGTCCCCCGCATCCGCACCGCTCCGGGAGGGGAACCGGAATCCACCCCGGTTCGGAGATGCGGGGCACTCTTCCCACGGGCAGGTGCGTCGAATCGCCTCCGCGATTCGCCCCACCGTCTCTCGCGGGGAGGGGGAACCCTCCCCGCACCCCTCCCCGGCGGCGCGTCGCGCCGCGGCGGCGCCGCGGGGCCTGTCACCCCCCACCCCCAGGGGGGGGGGGGGCCGAGGCGGGGTTAGCGCCC
>CAYGAO010000034.1:0-17267 GCA_964347715.1 uncultured Acidobacteriota bacterium | reverse complement strand
AGCCAGCCAGCCAGCCAGCCAGCCAGCCAGCCAGCGCGACTGGCGCGCCCGGCCGGATCGCGAGCTCGACGCGACGAACCAGAAGCACCTCTTCTGGTTCGGAACCGGCGAGGAGTCAGATGGTGGCGAGCGCGGCCCGACACGGAACTCCACGCCACGGCGCGGAAGCCGCTCATGAGCTTCGCCGCGCCGCCGCGTCCCGGGTACTGGCCGGTGTACAAGGGGGAGTCCTTCGACCTCTGGAACCCGGACACCGGGAAGTACTACGCCTGGGCTGACCCCGAGCCGGTCCTCGACTGGCTGCAGCGGAAGCGCTGGCGGGCGCGGAACAACCTCCGCAGTCCCCACCACGAGTTCCAGCCCGGATTCCTTCAGGACCGGAGCACCCTGCCGTGCCACCGGCCCCGCATCGCGTTCCGCGATGTGACGAACCGGACGAACTCGCGCACCGTGATCGCCTGCCTGGCACCGCCAAGAGTGTTCTTCACCCACAAGGCGCCGTACTTCCTCTGGCCGCGGGGCGATGAGCGCGACCAGGCGTTCCTGCTGGGGATGCTGTGCTCGATCCCGCTCGACTGGTATGCCCGGCGCTTCGTGGAGATAAATCTGAACTACTTCATTCTCAACCCGTTTCCGATTCCCCGGCCACCGGAAAGCGACCCGCACTGGAAGCGCGCGGTCGGGATCGCGGGGCGGCTGGCCTGCCCCGACGACCGCTTCGCCGGGTGGGCCGAGGCGGTCGGGGTGGAGTGCGGGCCGCTGCCCGGCGACGAGAAGGACGACCTGATCCACGAGCTCGACGCGGTCGCCGCCCGTCTCTACGGCCTCGACGAGGCCCAGCTCGTCCACATCTTCGAGACCTTCCACGCCGGCTGGGACCACGAGCCGCGCCTCGGCGCGGTGCTCGGGCACTTCCGGGCCAAATCGCGGGTCCAGGCGTGAGCGGCGCTCCGGTCAAGGCCCCGGCGGGAGTGGTCTCGGAGCCGCCCGCGGGCCGCCCGGATTTCATCGACAACCGCGGCGGCAACACCCTGGGGCGGGCGCTCTCGACGCTCCTCGACACCGACGGCGATCCGGGGGCCGCGATCCGCATCGCCACCGCGTTCTTCAATCCGGGCGGATTCGCCCGCATCGCCGACCGGCTCGAACGCGCGCCGGCGGTGCGTCTCCTGCTCGGAGCGCCGCCCGTCGAGGCCGGGGACGAGCGGGTGCGGCGCCGGCCCGGCGAGTCGCCCGCCGACTTCGATCGCCGTCGGGTGGAGGCCGGGCTCCGCCGGCTGGACGCCGGCCTGCGGCGCGAGCGCGACCGGGCGCCGTTCTCCCCCGACGAGGATGCCGCCCGGAGTGCCCTGCTCCGGGCGCTCCGGCGGGGGAACATCGAGGTGCGCCGCTACGAGCGGGCCTTCCTCCACGCGAAGGCCTACCTGATCGGCGGTGGGGGGCGCTCGGGCCTCGTCGTCGGCTCGGCGAACCTGACCCGCGCCGGCCTCACCTCGAACCTCGAACTGAGCCTCGGCCGCCACGACCCGGGCACGGTGGCGCGGGCCGCGGGCTGGTTCGACGACCTCTGGGAGGAGGCGGAGCCCTACGACCTCGCCGCCCTCTACGAGGAGGCCGTCCCGCCGCGGACGCCGTGGGAGGTCTTCCTGCGCGTCCTCTTCCAGCTCTACGGGGCCGAAACGACCGCCGACATCCGCGCCGACGGGAACCTCCCGCTCACGAACTTCCAGCAGCACGGCGTCGTCCGCGCCCTGCGGCTCATCGAGCAGACGGGCGGCGCGCTCGTCGCCGACGAGGTCGGCCTCGGCAAGACCTTCATCGCCGGCGAGATCGCGCGGCACTACCGGGACCGCCGGCAACGCGCCCTGCTGGTCTGCCCCGCCTCGCTCCGCGACAGCACCTGGAAACGATTCCTGAGCGATCACCAGCTCCATCTGGAATGCGTCTCCTTCGAGGAGCTGGCGATGGACGAGCAGCTCCGCGACCCGAGCCGACCGCGGGCGACCCGAAGGAAGATCCTGCGACCGCTCGACGACTACCAGCTCGTGGTGGTGGACGAGGCCCACAACTACCGGAATCCCGACGCCCCCTACCGCGCCGGCGCCCTCCGCCGGCTCCTCGCCGGTCGCCGCCGCGATGTGCTCCTGCTCACCGCGACCCCGGTGAACAACAGGCTGTGGGACCTCTACCACCTGATCCGGTTCTTCGTCCGGCAGGACGGGCGCTTCGCCGACCGCGGCATCCCCTCCCTCCGGGGGCTGTTCAGGCTCGCGGAGCGCGACCCGTCGAACCTGAGCCCGGAGCTGCTCTACCCGGTGCTGGACGCCACCACGGTGAAGCGCACCCGCCAGTTCGTGAAGAAGCACTACGCCGGCGACACGATCCCGGGGCCTGACGGGGCCCCGCGCCGGATCGAGTTCCCGAAGCCCCGGGCGGTGAGCGTCCGCTACCCGTTCGCGGGAGCGCTCGCGGATCTCTTCGACCAGGTGGAGCGGGCGCTCGACCCGGACGCCCCGGAGGCGATCTCGTTCGCCCGCTACCGGCCCGATGCGTTTCGCCGGAAGAAGGATCCGAAGCAGGTGGCCGAGGCTGCCGTGGTCGCCGGGCTGCTCCGGTCGGGACTGCTGAAGCGCTTCGAGTCCTCGGCGCACGCGTTCCGGAATACCGCGGCGAAGATGGTGGAGTGGCACGACCTGTTCCTCCAGGCCCTCGACCGCGGCCAGGTGCTGGCGGCGGATCTGCTCGACGAGATCGGCGCCGGCAGGAGCTCCTTCGACGAGATCGTCGTCCGGCAGGGTCGCGGCGAAGACGCGAAGGGCTTCGCGGTCCCGGCGCTCCGGCGCGCGGTCGAGCGCGACCGGGACCGCCTCCGCCGGCTGACCGAAGCGGCCGAACGGATCACCCCGGAAGGCGACGCCAAGCTGCTCGCCCTCGAGACCGAGCTCGCCAGCATCGCCGCCGCGGCCGAGCGGGAAGGGGCGACCGACGGGGTCGAGGCGCGCGACAAGGCCAAGGTCCTCGTGTTCTCGTTCTACCGGGACACGGTGTCGTGGATCTCCCGGTTTCTCGAGGGAGCCGTTCAGCGGAATCCGGGCCTCGCGCGGTATCGGGGGCGGATCGCGGTCGTGGGCGACGGTGCGGACGACGCCGCCGAGATGGGGCGCTGGGAGGCGGCGCGGGGATTCGCCCCGGTCTCGATGGAAGGGACGGACGAGCCGGCGAAGGACCGGTACGACCTGCTGCTCTCCACCGATGTGCTCGCCGAGGGGGTGAACCTCCAGCAGTGCCGCCACTTGGTGAACTTCGACCTGCCCTGGAATCCGATGCGGCTGGTCCAGCGGCACGGGCGGATCGACCGGATCGGCAGCCGGCACCGGGAGGTGTTCCTCCGCACCGTCTTCCCGGCCGCCCGCCTCGAAGAGGTGCTGGAACTCGAGCGGCGGATCCACGAGAAGATCGCCATGGCCGCGGTGAGCGTCGGGGTGAGGCCGCCCATCGCCGGGGGCCGGAGCGGGCAGCAGGTGTTCACCGAGACCCGCAAGGAGATCGAGCGCTTGGTGGCCGAGGATCCGTCGCTCTACGAGCGGGGAGGCGCCGCCTCCGCCGCCCAGACCGGCGAGGAGTACCGGCAGACCCTCCGCCTGGCTCTCGAAGACGATCCCGAGTGGATCGGGAACCTGCCCTGGAAGATGGGTTCGGGGAAGCGCGGGGCGCGACGGGGGATGTTCTTCTGTGCGGTGGCGGGAAGGGGCGACGCGAAGCTGGAGCAGACCTTCCTGCGCTTCGTGCCCGCCGACCGGAACTGGAATCCCGACCCGGGGCGGGAGTTCGACGAGCTTCCGGCGGAGGCGGACTCCACGGGTCTCGGGTCTCGGTTCGAAAGGGTCGAGACCGAGGTCGCCCGCTGTCTTCGCCTGATCGAGTGCGAGGAGTCCACGCCGACCTGCTTCCCCGACGGAACCGGGCGTCGCGCCCACGCCTTCTGGAAGATCGCCCGGTCCGATGTCCACGCCGAATGGGAACGCCGCACCGATCCGAAGCACCTCGATCCGAAGGTGGCGAAGGTGAACCGCGAGGCAGCCGAGTTCCTCCGGAAACACGCGCCCCCCGACCTCGAGCGCGGACGGGTGGACCGGGCCTCGGACATCCTCGGGACCTCCTGGCCCCGGCGCGAGGAGCGACTGCTCCGCGAGGAGCTCCGGAAGGCCCGGGAGCGGGGCGCCGAGGGCGCCCGGAAGCTCGTCGCGTGGGTGCTCGCCACCGGCCTCGAACCCGGCGAGCCCCCGGTGCGGCTGCCCTCCATCGCGCCCGAGGAGATCGAACTCCTCTGCTGGATGGCCATCGAACCCGACGACCCGCCCGGCGGGTGAGGTTCCGGCAGGTCGGCGGAGCGGAGCGCCTGCGGAATCTCGCCGAGCCGCCGCGCTACTTCCGTTCGAAGGGATCCAGGATCGGGAGTTCCGGGGGCGCGAGGAACCGGCGGTCGGCCGTCCAGAGTTCGTTTGCGCCACCTTCGAGCGCGAGCAGCGCGATCTGGAGGTCGATGATCTGCGCTCCGCGCGCGGCCAGATCGGCCGCGCGACGAAGCAGGCGGGTCGGAAAGCCGGCTCGGGGAGTCCACCAGGCGGCCCCGGCGCGGGTGAGTTCCTGGAAGAAGCGCGACGCCTCATCGGCGGAGGACGGCGGTTCCGCCCGGGTCACGACCGCCCGGAACTCGCCCACGACCGGCAGGCTGAACCCGAATCCCTCCGGCTTCCCGGCGGCGCGGGCGATGGCCCGTTTCGCGGCGGCGGGTTCCGGAGTCAGAGATCGATGCGCATACACCAGGATGTTCGTGTCGAGCGCGATCATCGGCGGCGACGGATCCAGTCGCTCATGGCCGAGCGGTCGGAAATGTCGAGGTCGTCGGGAATCCCGCCCTCGACGGTTATCCAGCGGATCGCACGCGGTCGGGAGGCGCTCCCCTCGTCCCCGGCGGCGAGCTCCCGTCGCAGGGCGCGCTCCACGAGGGCCCGCAGGGACGAGCCAGACTCGATGGCTCGTCTCCGCGCTGCGGTCAGAAGGTCCTCGGGCAGTTCCACGGTCGTCTTCTTCATGGCGCCCGACTCTACGGCAAACCCGTGATCCGGGGTTCCCGGCCCGGGCAGGGCAGCACTCGGGTTTCCGCCGAGCGGTCTTCCGCAAGGCGATTCGGCGCGCCGAAGCGCTGTCGGTGGGTCAGAATTCGCCGTCAGGACTCCCTCGATGCATTCCCTTCCGCGCCTCGCCCCCATCCGGCCCCGCTGCGGCGAGAGCCGGGGGGCGCCGAAGCGGACGCCGTCCGACCGGGGCCGGCGTCCCGAGGCCGCCCAGCGCGCCGGACGCCCGGCGTAGCGCCCCGTGGAAGACCAGCGTTGGCGCGAGCAGGCCTTCCTGATCTTCGCGGCGATCTTCGTCGCCGCGCTCATCGCCTGCAACCTGATCTTCCGCAAGTTCTTCGCCTGGGAGCTGCCGCTGCTCGGCCACCTCGGGCTGAACCCGCGGATGGAACTCTCGGTGGGCATCCTCGCCTACCCGGTGACCTTCCTCTGCACCGATGTGCTCTCGGAGTTCTACGGGCGACGGCGCGTCAGCCAGCTGGTGACCGCCGGCTTCGTGGCGAGCCTCTTCGTGCTGGTGCTCGTCTGGGTCTCGACGGTCGTTCCGGCGACCGACTGGAGCGTCGTGGACGACACCACCTTCGAGATCGTCTTCGGGACCCAGCCCGTCGCCGTGACCGCCTCGATGGGCGCCTACCTCGGAGCCCAGTACCTCGACATTCGGCTCTTCCACTACTGGAAGCGCGTGACCCGGGGCCGCTACCTCTGGCTCCGGAACAACGCCTCCACCTTCACCTCGCAGCTCGTGGACACGATCCTCGTGAACGCGCTCCTGATGGCGTTCGGGGTGGAGGAGATCACCCTCGAGCGAGCCCCGATGCTCATCGCCAACGGGGTGGCGTTCAAGTGGATCGTGGCGATCCTCGACACCCCGCTCCTCTACCTCTCGGTGTGGTGGCTGAAGCGCCGCGTCGGCCTGAGGCCGGCGCCGGTGGGCGCGGAGTCGGCCTCCCGGTGATCCTCAGCCCGGGTCGAATCGCTTCCGCGATACGCCCCACCGTCTTTCGCGGGGAGGGAGGACCCTCCTCGGCGCTTCGCGCCGCGTCGGCGCCCGAGGGACTTTCTCCACCGCCGGTCAGGCGGGGACGGGCGATCGCGCCGCTTCCGGCTCGCCCTCGAGCAGGGCGTCGCCGGTGATCCGGAGACCCTCCGCGAGCGAGGTGCGCGGGCGCCAGCCGAGACGGCGGAGGCGCGAGTCGTCCACCGCGTAGCGCCGGTCGTGCCCGGGCCGGTCGGCGACATGTTCGATCCGCCCGCGCCTCCCCGTCCGCGCCTCGGCGAGATCGAGGATCGCCCGGGCCATCTCGAGGTTCGGGCGTCGCTCCCCGCTGGCGATGTTGTAGATGCCGCCGGGCTCTCCCCGGCGGAGCAGGAGGTCGAGCGCGGCGCAGTGGTCCTCGACGAAGAGCCAGTCGCGGACCTGCCACCCGTCGCCGAACACCGGAAGCGCCTCGCCGGCGAGCGCCCTGCCGAAGAAGGTGGGGGTCATCTTCTCGGGATGCTGCCGCGGCCCGTAGGTGTTCGTCCCCCGGCTCACGATCACGGGCAACCCGTGGGTCGCGTGGTAGGCGAGCGCAAGCAGGTCCGCGCCCGCCTTGCTCGCGGCGTAGGGGTTCCGCGGAGCAAGCGGCGCCGCCTCGTCCACCGCGCCGTCGAGCACCTCGCCGTACACCTCGTCGGTCGAGACCTGCAGGAAGCGCCGCCCCCGGCCCGAGGCGCGAAAGGCCTCGAGCAGGACCACGGTCCCGAGCGTGTCCGTCCGGGCGAACGCCTCGCCGTCGAGGATCGAGCGGTCCACATGGGTCTCGGCGGCGAAGTTGACCAGGTGGTCGGCGCGCGCGGCGAGGGGGCGGACGGCCTCCGGATCGCAGATGTCGCCGCGGACGAACTCGTGGCGCGGATCCCCGAGCGCGCCGGACAGGTTCCGGAGCGACCCGGCGTAGGTCAGCTTGTCGAGCGTGATGACCCGCGCGGCCGGATGGTTCGCGAGCAGGTGGTCCACGAAGTGGCTGCCGATGAACCCGGCCCCGCCGCACACGAGGAAGGTCGCCGGGGCCGCGACCCCGGACCCCTGCTCCATCTCAGGCGATCGCGATCTTGCCGAAGTGGGCGCCGCGCTCCATGAAGTCGAGCGCCCGGGGCAGCTCGGCGAGCGGGAAACGACGATCCAGCACCGGCCGGATCCCGGTCTGCTCGAGGAAGGCGATCAGGTCGCGGAGCGCCCGGCGGCAGTCGGTCATCACCCCGGCGATCCGGATCCGCCGCATCACCGCCGGGGCGAGACGGACCGGCGCCTCGAGCCCGGTGAGCGCGCCGAGCAGCGCGACCGTTCCCCCGGAGGCGGTCGCCCGGAGCGACCGGCTCAGCGTTCCCGCGCCGCCGTTCTCGACCACGAGGTCCGCGCCCGCGCCGTCGGTGGCCTCGAGGACCGCCCGGTCCCAGTCGGGCCGCTCGATCCGGTGGATCCCGACATCGGCGCCGAGCTCCCGCGCCCGCGCGAGCTTGTCGTGCGAGGACGAGGTGATGACCACCCGCGCGCCGAACTCCTTCGCCAGCTGGAGCGCGAAGATCGAGACCCCGCCGGTTCCGAGCGTGAGGACGGTCTGGCCGGGGCGCACCGGGCCCTCGGTGACGAGCGCGCTCCAGGCGGTGAGCGCCGCGATCGGCAGCGCGGCGGCCTCCTGGTGGCTCCAGCCGGCGGGCTGGCGCGCGAGCGCCGCTTCGGGCAGGACGACTCTCTCCTGCCCCATCCCCGGGCCGGGGCCGCCGAGCGTGGCCCGCGAGTACTCGCGGCGAAAGGGGCCGTCCTCCCAGCCGACGACCGGGTGGGTGAGCACGGCGTCTCCCGGCGCGAACCCGGTTACGCCCTCCCCGACCGCCTCGACCACCCCGGCGCCGTCGCTCACCGGGACCTGGGGCAGGGGGAGGCGCGGGTTGTAGGCCCCGCTCAGGATCAGCAGGTCGCGGTAGTTCAGCGAGGCGGCTTCGAGGCGGACGAGCGCCTCGCCGGGACCCGGCGCCGGGACCCCGACCTCCTCGAGGCGGAGGTGCTCCTTGCCGAAGCGGTCGAAGACCCAGCGCTTCACGGCGGGCGAGTCTAGCAACCCGTCGGGGGAAATCGGTCCGCGGCGACCGGAGCCGCCCGCATGAGCAGGCCGGAGAAGCCGCCCGGAGGATCCGCCCCGGACGATCCGCCCGGAGGATCCGCCCCGGACGATTCGCTCGGAGGATCCGCCCCGGACGATCCGCCCGGATGATCCGCCCCGGACGATTCGCCCGGATGATCCGCCCCGGACGATCCGCTCGGGACGAGCGGCCCGGATGCGGCGACCGGATGAGTGGGCCGGACGAGCGGCTCGGACGCGTGGCCCGGAGGATCGGCCTGGATGAACGGCCCGGATGAGGGGCCGCCCGGACGAGTGGCCCGGATGTCGTCGGGATGAGGCGACCGAACGAGCGGCCCGGGCGCGGCGACCGGAGTTCTCGCTCCCTCGCGCCCCGGCGGTTCGTTCCACGGGCTGCCGACGGCAGGGCGGCGGCTTCCCGGCCCGAGCGGATCGTCGAGGTGCTACGGTAGATCGCCCGATGGCCGCCGCAACGCTCTTCGACCGGATCATCCGCGGGGAGCTTCCCTGCCACCGGGTGTACGAGGACGACCGGGTGCTCGCCTTCCTCGACATCGCCCCGCTGAGCCCGGGGCACCTCCTCGTCGTGCCGAAGGAGAGCTGCGCCACCGTCGGCGAGCTCTCCGACGAGGCGGCGGCGGCGGTCGGTCGCGTGCTGCCCCGGCTCGCCCGCGCGCTCGCCGCCGCGACCGGCGCCCCGCACCTGAACATCCTCCAGAACAACGGCGCGCCCGCCGGACAGGCGGTGCCGCATGTTCATTTCCACCTGATCCCGCGGCGGCGCCGGGGCGATGCGCCCGGCTCCGGGCTCCGCACCGTGTGGCGTCCCGGCTCGCTCGGGGCGGGCGACGGCGAGCGGATCTCGGCGCGGATCCGGGAGGCGCTCGGCGAGTAGCCGGGCGCGAGAGCTGCCGGGGAGGGCTCTCCGGCGGAGGTCGTGATGGAGAGGCGCACATTTCTCGGGACCGGCGGAACCCTGATCGGCGGCGCCCTCGCCGGGTGTTCCGGGCGCCCGCTCCCCGCGCCTCGTCCGAGGCTCCGGCTCCCGGCGGTGCGCGCCGAGCCGAACCGGGTGATCCGGACGACGGTCGGACTCCGTCCCCACCGCGCGTCGGGCTTCGTCCTCCGCGCCGAGCAGCTCGACACGACGACGGTGATCCACGACTACGGCCACGGCGGGGCGGGGCTCTCGCTCTCGTGGGGCACCGGGCGGATGGCGGCGGAACTCGCCCTCGCGCACCAGAGCCGCCGCGCGGCGGTGATCGGCTGCGGCGCGGTCGGTCTCGCCGCCGCGCGCCAGCTGCAGCGCCGCGGCTTCGAGGTCGTCATCCACGCGAAGTCGGTCCCGCCGGAGACGACCTCGAACCTCGCCTGGGCCGGGTTCACCCCCGGCGCCTGGGCGGTGGATCACACCCGCCGCACCACCGCGTGGGACGCGCAGTTCCGCGAGGCCGCCGAGACCGCCTTCCTCGAGCTCCAGTGGCTCGTGGGGCAGGGCTACGGCGTCTCCTGGATCGATCGCTACTCGCTCATGGACTCGGAGCCGTCGTCCCGGGGACGCGGCGACTCGGACCTGCTCCCGGCGCGGCTCAGCCCCGGGCGGCTGCCGCTCGGCCCGGGCGAACATCCCTTCCCGACGCGCTACGCGATCCGCCGCGCGATGATGCGGATCGAGCCGGCGATCTACCTCGAGGCGCTGGTGCGCGACTTCTTCGAGGCCGGCGGCAGGATCGAGATCCGCGAGTTCCGCGACGCGCGCGAGCTCGTCGCGCTCGAGGCGCCGGTCGTCGTGAACTGCACCGGACTCGGTGCGAAAGACCTCTTCGACGATCCGGAACTCGTCCCGCTCAAGGGCCAGCTGACCGTGCTCGTCCCCCAGCCCGAGGTGGGGTACTCCGTGTCCGCGAGCTCCCGGAACCCCCCGCCGGGAGTCGGCGGCCTCGGTATGCTCCCGCGCAGCGACGGCATCGCGCTCGGCAGCACCGCCGAGCCCGGCGAGTGGTCGCTCGCACCGAATCCGGCGGCCCGAGACCACATCCTTTCGGCCCACGGCGCCCTCTTCCGGGCGATGGCCACCGGCTGACCGCGCCCGGGGGAACCGGGGACCGCATGACGAAGCGCAGCCGCACCGGCGCCCAGCTCATCTGGGAGACCCTCCTCCAGGAGGGCGTGCGCACGGTGTTCGGTTATCCGGGCGGGGCCATCCTCCCCGCCTACGACGCGATGCTGGACTACCGGATCCGCCACATCCTGGTGCGCCACGAGCAGGGCGCGACCCACATGGCCGACGGCTACGCGCGGGCGAGCGGCGAGGTCGGGGTCGCGGTGGCCACCTCGGGCCCCGGCGCGACGAACATGGTCACCGGGATCGCGAACGCGATGCTCGACTCGTCCCCGATCCTCTGCATCACCGGGCAGGTCCCGAGCGCGCTGATCGGCACCGACGCCTTCCAGGAGACCGATGTCACCGGCGTCACCCTGCCGATCACGAAGCACAACTACCTGATCACCGAGGTCGAGGACATCGCTCCCGCGATCCGCGAAGCGATGTATGTGGCCCGCTCCGGGCGCCCGGGTCCGGTCCTCGTGGACATCACCAAGGACGCCCAGCAGGCCGCGACGACGGCCGAGTTCGAACCGCAGCCGATCGATCTCCCCGGCTACCGCCCCGAACCCCGGCCGCCCGAGGCGAGCCTCCGGCGCGCCGCCGGGCTGATCAACGAGGCGAGCCGCCCGGTCATCCTCGCCGGCCACGGCATCCTGATCTCGGGCGCGATGGCCCAGGTGCGCGAGCTGGCCGAACGCGCCGGGATCCCGGTCGCGGTGACGCTCCTCGGGATCGGCTCGGTCCCCGCCGGGCACCCGCTGAACATGGGGATGATGGGGATGCACGGCGAGTCCTGGGTGAACCGGGCGATCCAGGAGGCCGACCTCCTCCTCGCCCTCGGGATGCGGTTCGACGACCGGGTCACCGGCAATCTCCGGAAGTACGCCCCGAAGGCGCGGAAGATCCATGTGGACATCGATCCGGCGGAGTTCCACAAGAACGTGCGCGTGGAAGTGGCCCTCGCCGGCGACCTCTCGCGGGTCCTCGACCATCTTCTTCCGACGATCGAGGCGCGGGACCGCTCCGCCTGGCTCGGGACGATCTCCTCGTTCCGGGGCGACCACGCCGTCCGGGACATCCAGAACCTGCCCGACAGCGGCCGCCTCTACGCCGCGCATGTGATCCACGACATCTGGCGCCTGACCGGCGGGAAGGCGATCGTGGCGACCGATGTCGGCCAGCACCAGATGTGGGAGGCGCAGTACTTCCGCCACGAGGAGCCCCGCTCGCTGATCACCTCCGGCGGGCTCGGGACGATGGGCTTCGCCCTCCCCGCCGCGATCGGGGCGAAGGTCGCGCGCCCCGAGGCCGAGGTCTGGGTCATCGCCGGGGACGGCGGCTTCCAGATGACGATGAGCGAGCTCGCCACCGTGGCCCAGGAGCGGCTGAAGCTGAACATCGCGGTCATCAACAACGGCTACCTCGGCATGGTGCGGCAGTGGCAGGAGTTCTTCTACGACCGCCGCTACGCCGGGACGCCCCTGCTGAGCCCCGACTTCGCGGCGCTCGCCCGCGCCTTCGGGCTGCCCGGAGAAACCGTATCGAGCCGGGGCGAGGTCGAGGGAGCGGTCGAGCGGGCTCGCGCCGACCCGCGCGCGACGCTGCTCGAATTCCGCGTCGAGAAGGAGGACACCGTCTATCCGATGGTGCCGACGGGAGCGGAGCTCCAGGACATGATCCGGCGCCCGGCCCCCCTGGCGGCAGGCGCAGGCGACGAGACCGAATGGTGAGCGCCGTCGGGCCGCGCATCTTCGCGGTCTGGGTCGAGGACCTTCCCGGCGTCCTGAACCGGGTCACCTCGCTCTTCCGCCGGCGCGGCTTCAACATCGAATCGCTCTCGGCGGGCCGGGCGCGGGCGCCCGGGGTCTCCCGGATGACGATCGTGGTCCGGACCGACCCCGCCGGCGCCGCCCGGCTCGCGGTCCAGCTCTCCCGCCTCGTGAACGTGCTCCGCTGCGACGAGATCACCGGCGAACCCGCCATCCACCACGAGCTGGCGATGTTCAAGATCGCGGCCTCCCCCGAGGGGCGGACCCAGGTGATCCAGCTCGCCACCGCGACGGGCGCCCGGGTGGTGGATGTCGCTCCCGGTTCCGTGGTCATCGAGGCCACCGCCTCGCCGGCGAAGATCGACGGCCTCGCCGAGGTGCTCCGCCCCTACGGCATCCTCGAACAGGTGCGCACCGGGCTCGTCGGGATGGCGCGCGGGGCCGCGAGCGTGATGACCGATCCCGCGGCGCGCCACTTCGCGAAGCCCCCGCCGAGCGCTCCCGAAGACGAAGACGGCTCCCCGGGCGGATAGCATCCGCTCCCGGACCGTCCCCGGAGCGGGCGGGTCCGCCCCGAGGAGGGGCCGCCATGGCCAGGATCTACTACGACGACGACGCCGATCTCGACCTGATCCGGAACCGCCGGGTCGCCGTCTTCGGCTACGGCTCGCAGGGCCACGCCCACGCCCTGAACCTGCGGGACAGCGGCGTCGAGGTGCGGGTCGCGCTCCACCCGGAGAGCCGGTCGCGAGGACGGGCCGAAGCCGAAGGCCTGACCGTTCTCTCCGGGCCCGAGGCGGCCGCCTGGGGCGAAGTGATCACCCTCCTGACCCCGGACACCACCCAGGCCGGGATCTACGGGGAACAGGTCGCGCCGCGCCTCGGCCCGGGGAAGACGCTCCTGTTCGCCCACGGCTTCAACATCCGCTTCGGGACGATCCGCCCGCCGGCCGAGGTGGATGTCTCGCTCGTCGCCCCGAAGGCGCCCGGGCACCGCGTCCGGGAGCTCTTCCTCGAGGGCGGCGGGACGCCGGCGCTCGTCGCCGTCGAGCAGGACGCCTCGGGCGGGGCGCTCGCGCTCGCGCTCTCCTATGCGAAGGGCGTCGGGCTCACCCGCGCCGGGGTGCTCGAGACCACCTTCGCCGAGGAGACCGAGACCGATCTCTTCGGCGAGCAGAGCGTCCTCTGCGGCGGCGTCAGCGAGCTGGTGAAGGCCGGCTTCGAGACGCTCGTCGAGGCTGGCTACCAGCCGGAGATCGCCTACTTCGAGTGCCTCCACGAGCTGAAATTGATCGTGGACCTGATGTACCGGGGCGGCCTGAACTACATGCGCTACTCGGTCAGCGACACCGCCGAGCACGGCGACTACTCCGGCGGGCGGCGGATCGTCACCGGGGAGACGCGGGAGGCGATGCGGCAGATCCTGGCCGAGGTCCGGAGCGGCGCCTACGCGAAGCGCTGGGTCGAGGAGGACCGCGCCGGACGGCCCGGGTTCCTCGCGCGGCGGCGCGAGGAGCAGGCGCACCAGATCGAGCGCGTGGGCGCCGAGCTGCGGCGCATGATGCCGTTCCTCGACGCGGTGGACCTCAAGGAAACCGTCTGACTGCCGACCGCGCCCGAAAGACCCCGCGCCTGCCGGCCGGGAACCTGCCAGCGAGGAATCCATGATGCGACTCACCCTCTTCTCCACGATCCTGCTGGGCCTGACGGCGGCCCCGGCTGCGGCGGCCCAGGGAACCGCGGTTCCCGCCCCGGCCGAGGTCCTCGGGTTCGAACCCGGCGACGACTACCGGCTCGCGCTCTCGGACGAGCTCTTCGCCTACTACGAACGCCTCGCCCGGGCGAGCGACCGGGTGGAGCTCCGCGAGATCGGGCGGAGCGTCCTCGGCAAGCCGCTGATCGTGCTCTTCGTCTCCTCCGCGGAGAACCTGGCCGCACTCGAGACGCACCGCGAGAACTCGGCCGCGCTCGCGCGGGCCCGGATCTCCGAAGCGGAGGCGGTCCGGCGGGCGCGCGAGGGAAAGGCGATCGTCTGGATCGACGCCGGACTCCACGCCACCGAGGTGGCTCCGGCGCAGATGATGCCGCTCCTCGCCCACCGGATGGCCACCGAGGAGTCCGCCGAGATGCAGCGGATCCGCGACCGGGTGGTCGCGATCCTGATGCCCTGCATGAACCCCGACGGCCTCGACATCGTCGCCTCCTGGTACCGGCGGAACCTCGAGACCCCGTTCGAGACCACCCGCCCTCCCGAGCTCTACCACCACTATGTCGGGCACGACAACAACCGCGACTGGTTCATGAACAACATGCCCGAGACCGCGGCGGTGACCCGGATGCTCTACCACGAGTGGTTCCCGCAGATCGTCTACAACCACCACCAGACCGGCCCGGCGTGGGCTCGCATCTTCCTGCCCCCGTTCGCGGACCCGGTGAACCCGAGGATCCACCCCGGAGTGACGACTTCGGTGAACCTGATCGGGTCGGCGATGGCGAACCGCTTCGCCCTCGAGGAGATGCCGGGGGCCGTCTCCGACATGATCTATTCGATGTGGTGGAACGGCGGGATGCGCACCGTCCCCTACTTCCACAACATGATCGGCCTGCTCACCGAGACCTCGCACGCCTCGGCGAGCCCCCGGATCTACGAGCCGGAAGAGCGGCCCGAGTTCGTCGGCAACCCGCGCCGGGGGCAGGCGGCGCCGACGAACGGGACGGACATCTTCTACCCCTACCCGTGGCCCGGCGGCGAGTCCCGCTTCTCGGATCCGGTCCGCTACACGCTCACCGCCTCGGTCGCGGTGCTCGACATCGCCGCCGACCTCCGGGAGCGCTGGCTCTTCGACATCTGGCGGATGGGGCGCGATGCGATCGAGCGCAGCGAGACGAGCTGGATCATCCCCGCGGAGCAGTGGGATCCGGGTGAGGCGGCGGCGCTCGTGAACGTCCTCCTCGACGGCGGAATCGAGATCGAGCGCGCCGAGGCCGACTTCGAAGTCGAGGGGGTCTCCCGGGGCGCGGGTTCCTACCTGATCCCGGGGGCGCAGGCGTTCCACGCCTACATCGCCGACCTCCTCGAACCGCAGGACTATCCGGACCGGCGGCGCACTCCCGACGGCCCGCCCGACCCTCCCTACGATCTCGCCGGCTGGACGCTGCCGATGCAGATGGGGGTCCGGGTGGAGCGGGTCGGGACGCTCCCCGAGGTGGCTTCCACGCCCGTGAGCGGCCCGGTGCGCGCCCCCGCGGGAGATATCTCCGGCGAGTCCGGCTTCGGCTACGCGATCTCGCACCGGCCGAACGCCGCGGTGATCGCGCAGAACCGGCTGCTCGCCGCCGGCGCCGAGGTCGCGTGGGCCCGGGAGTCGTTCGGATCGCATCCGGCGGGCACGCTCGTGGTGCGGCGGTCGGGCGCGGCCGATGCGGCGATGGAGGGGATCGCTTCGGAGCTCGGTCTCTCCGTGGTCGGCCTCCCCGAAGCCCCCGGAGTCGAGCTGCTCCCGCTCGAGCCGGTGCGCGTCGGGCTCTACAAGTCGTTCGTCGCCAGCATGGACGAAGGCTGGACCCGGTGGCTCCTCGAGAATTACGAGTACGACCTGACCAGCCTCTCGAACGACGAGGTGCGGAGCGGCGACCTGTCCCGCCTCGATGTGATCGTCCTCCCGCACCAGTCCCCCGAAGCGATCCTCTGGGGGCATCCGCCGGGCACGATGCCCGAGGAGTTCGTCGGCGGGATCGGGCTCGACGGGTCGCTCGCGCTCCACCGCTTCGTCGAGGAGGGCGGCACGCTGGTGGCGCTCGACGAGGCGAGCGACTTCGCGATCGCGCAGTTCGGGCTGCCGCTCCGGAATGTGACCGCCGATCTCCCCCCGAACCGCTTCTTCATCCCCGGCTCGCTGATCCGGGTCTCGGTGGACGACACCCACTCGCTCGCCTTCGGGATGCAGCCCGAGGTGGCCGCCCAGTTCGTGAGGAGCCGGGCCTTCGACACCGTCCGGCTGCCGCGCACCCGCGAGGGAGGGCAGGAGACGACGAAGGAGGCGCCGCCGCCGAACGTGGAGGCGGTGGCGCGCTACGCCGAGGAGGACCTCCTGATGAGCGGCTGGGCGCTCGGCGAGGAGGACGCGATCGGCGGCAAGATCGCGATGGCCCGCGTCCCCGTCGGCGCGGGCGAGGTGGTCCTCTTCGGGTTCCGGCCGCAGTTCCGGGGACAGCCGCGGGGCTCCTACAAGCTCTTCCTGAACGCGCTGAACGGCGCCGCCGTCGAGGACCTGGGTCGCTGACGCCGGCGGCGCTCGCCAGACCCCTCGCCTCCGCCGGAGGGGCGTCGGCGCCCGGCGACGACGCCGGCCCGCGTTCCCGCGTCCCGCCCGTCCGCGGCAGCGATCTCTGGGATTTCTTCCCGGCGCCGCTGACAGCCGGGTGGATAGAGCGCCCCGCAGGGGAATCCGTCCTCGAAGAGCTGGGGAACCCCGTCGTCCGGGCGGAGGCCGGCCGCTTTCCCCACCGGATGGCGGTCCGAATCGCTGGCGCGATCCGTTCCGCCCGCTTTCGCGGGGAGAGGAGGACCCTCCCCGCACCCCTCCCCGGCGGCGCGCCGCGTCGGCGCGCGAGGGACTTTTCTCCACCGCCTGCTAGAATCGCCCGCTCTCGTGTCCAGAACCTGCCGCCTGACCGGCAAGCGGCCCCTGTCGGGCAACTCGGTCAGCCACGCCCACAACAAGAGCCGCCGGCGGCAGCTCCCGAACCTGCAGTGGAAGTCGGTCTGGGTCCCCGAGTTCGATCGCACCGTGCGGCTGCGGCTCTCGACCCGGGCGCTCCGCACCATAGACAAGAAGGGACTGCTCGCCTACCTGAAGGACGAAGGGCTGCGGCTCCGGGATGTGCTCCCGCCCCGCGCCCACACGCGCAACCTGTAGGGCTTCCGGGCGCGGCCCGGGGAGGTCGGAATGGCGTCTCCGGCCGACTTCGGCGATGCCCATTCCCGCCACCGGGAGGACGCCGAGCTGCTGTTCCGCGAGCAGCGCTGGGCGAACGCCGATCATCTCTACGGCCTGAGCGCCGAGTGCGGCCTCAACAGCCGGTGGATAAAGCGCCCCGCATGGGAATCCGTCCTCGAAGAGATGGG
>CAYGAO010000033.1:0-17555 GCA_964347715.1 uncultured Acidobacteriota bacterium | reverse complement strand
GGGAGGGTCCTCCCTCCCCGCGAAAGACGGCGGAACGGATCGCGCAAGCGATTCGGGCCGCCACCCGGTGGGGAAAGCGCCCCGCATCCGCCCGGACGACGGGGTTCCTCATCTCTCCGACGACGGATTCCCATGCGGGGCGTTTTATCCACCGGCTGATTGCACCGGGTCCGTTCGGGGGCGAAGAGACAGGGGCGCGATGAGTCCGACCATGAAGAACCTGATGTTCTGGCTCACGGCCTCGCTCGTCCTGATCCTCTTCTGGAATGTGTCGGGCCGGCTCTCCGAGCAGGAGGACGAGCTCTCCTTCACCCAGTTCATGCAGCGGGTGGAGGAGGACGAGATCGCCGAGGTCCGGATCAGCGGAACCGGCGCGGGGAGCGAGATCTCGGGGACCGGGGTGGACGGCGAGTCCTTTCGCACCTTCGCTCCGGAGATGGAAGGGTTCGTCCAGACGCTGCTCGACCGGGGCATCAATGTGGAGGCGGACGATTCGAGCCGGACCCCCTGGATCGTCACCCTGCTGAGCTGGCTGCCGATCCTGCTGATCGCCGGCCTCTTCTTCTTCCTGATCCGCCAGATGCAGGCGCCGGGGAACCGCGCCATGTCCTTCGGGCGGAGCCGCGCGAAGCTCACCTCGAACCAGCAGAAGAAGGTGACCTTCAAGGATGTGGCCGGGGTGGACGAGCCCAAGGAAGAGCTCCAGGAGATCATCGATTTCCTGAAGGAGCCCCAGAAGTTCCAGCGGCTCGGCGGGCGGATCCCGAAGGGAGTCCTGCTCATGGGTCCCCCCGGCACCGGCAAGACGCTGCTCGCGCGGGCGATCTCGGGCGAGGCGAACGTCCCCTTCTTCACGATCAGCGGCTCGGACTTCGTCGAGATGTTCGTCGGCGTCGGGGCGAGCCGGGTGCGCGACCTGTTCCAGCAGGGGAAGAAGAACGCGCCCTGCATCATCTTCATCGACGAGATCGACGCCGTCGGCCGCCAGCGGGGCGCCGGCCTCGGCGGCGGCCACGACGAGCGCGAGCAGACGCTGAACCAGCTCCTCGTCGAGATGGACGGTTTCGAATCGAACGACGGCGTCATCCTGATCGCCTCGACGAACCGCCCCGATGTCCTCGATCCGGCGCTGCTCCGGCCGGGGCGCTTCGACCGCCGGGTGGTGGTCTCGCTTCCCGATGTGAAGGGCCGGGAGGGCGTTCTGAAGGTCCACAGCGCCCGCATCCCGTTCGAGCCCGAAGTGGACCTGAGCATCATCGCCCGGGGCACACCCGGCTTCTCGGGCGCCGATCTCGCCAACCTCGTGAACGAGGCGGCGCTGAACGCGGCGCGCTACGCCCAGAAGAAGGTGCGGATGTTCGATTTCGAGCAGGCGAAGGACAAGGTCCTGATGGGAGCCGAGCGCCGCTCGGTGATCATGACCCCCGAAGAGAAGCGGACCACGGCGTACCACGAAGCGGGACACGCGGTGGTGGCGGCGCTCCTCGAGAAGGCCGACCCGCTCCACAAGGTCAGCATCATCCCGCGCGGGATGGCGATGGGGGTCACGATGCTGCTGCCGGAGGACGACCGGCGCACGCAGGATCGCGACTATGTCGAGGCGATGATCGCGGTGAAGATGGGCGGGCGCCTCGCCGAGGAGATATTCCTCGGCCAGATGACCACCGGGGCGTCCGACGACATCCAGAAGGCGACCGACCTGGCGCGGCGGATGGTCTGCGAGTGGGGGATGAGCGAGACGCTCGGGCCCCTGACCTTCGACCGGAGCGCCAACGAGGTGTTCCTCGGACGGGATCTGGCCTCGAAGAAGGACTACAGCGAGAACACCGCCCGGACGATCGACGACGAGGTGCGCCGGATCGTGAACGACGCCTACGACCGCGCGAAGAACCTCCTCGTCGAGAACCGCTCCGGGGTCGAGGCGGTGGCCGAAGCCCTGATCGAGCGCGAGGTGCTGACTTCGGAAGAGGTCCAGCTCGTCTTCGACGGCAGACCGCTCCCGAAACCGGAACCCCAGCCGGCGGCGGCGCCGGAAGCCGAAGAGGCGCCCCCGAAGCCGAGTCCGAAGCGGGCTCCGATCACGCCGCCGCTCGTGCCCGAGCCGGGTAGCGCGGCTTGAAACCGGGACCCGTCGGCCGTCGCGCTCCCCGGGCGCCGTCCGGAGGAGCCGGGGCCACCGCCGGTGGACGGGGTCACGCGGCGTTCGAGCCGCCGGGCAACCCGGCCAGAGTGCCAGTGGACGGTGCGGAGCGGCGCCCGAGCGGCCAGGCCTCCCCGCCGACACCCGACACCGACCACCGGATGCCTCTCCCGAACGGCCGCGCTGCCCCGCCGACGCCCACTCCGGATGACCGGACGCCTCTCCCGAACGGTCGCGCATCCCCGCCGAACCGTTCCGCTCGTCGTCCCGCTTCGGTCGAAGGACCCGTGGGGACTCCCTTCGCCCGCGCCTCGTCGGGCGGGCGCCGGACCGCTCCCGTCGCTCTCCCCACCCTGCCCGCCGGTCGTCAGGGGGCGGATTCCCCGGAGGCGCCGGTCTGACCGAAACCCTGGCCGAGCTGGCGGCGCTGGTCGCCGCCCGCCTCTCGCTCGCCGACCTCCTCGACATCGTGCTCGTCGCCGGGGCGATCCATGTCGTCCTGAAGCTGATCGAGGGGAGGCGCGCTTCCCAGATGGCGTTCGGCACAGTGATCGTGGGCGGCCTGCTGGTGCTCTTCGGCTCGAGCCGGCTCGGCCTGACGACCGTCCAGTGGATCGTCGGGAACACCCTCCCCTATCTCGGGATCGCGATCGTCGTGCTCTACCAGGCGGAGATCCGCAACGGCCTCGCGCGCATCGGCGGCGGCGCGTTCCTGCGCAACCGGCGGCGCGACCAGGATCCGGAGCGCGCCACGATCGCCGCGCTCGTCGAGGCGGCGGCCGAACTCTCCCGGCACCGGGTGGGAGCGATCGTCGTCTGGCAGGGGAGGATCGGACTGAAGAGCTACGCCGACACCGGGATGACGCTCGACGCCCGGCTCACTTCCGAACTCCTCGTCTCGATCTTCCAGCCGACCTCGCCGCTCCACGACGGGGCGGCGATCGTCAGCGGGGACCGCATCGTCGCCGCCCGGTGCCTGCTCCCGCTCGCCGCGCACAAGGCGGGCGAGGCGATCGGCGGCACCCGGCACCGCGCGGCGCTCGGACTGACGGAAGAAACGGACGCCACCGTCCTCGTCGTCTCCGAGGAGACCGGGCACGCGAGCGCCGTGTTCGCCGGGGAGATCGTCGCCGCGGCCGACCGCGCCGACCTCGAGGCCGAGCTGGCCCGGACGCGCCGGGCGCCGCCGGCCGAGGCCGGGCCGAGAGCCGTCCGCCACCCCCTCTCGGCGCCGGAAGCGGGGCGATGAACCGGGCGACGCCTCGCCGGGGGCCGTTCCGGCCGGTCGAGGTGGTGCGGGCGCTGGTCGCGCTCGGGCTCGCGTTCGGCCTCTGGTTCTTCGTCGCCGACCAGCAGAGCGCGGAGATCCTGGCGCCGGCCGCGCTCGAGCTCCGCAACGTGCCGCCGGGGCTCGAGATCGTGGACCAGTCGGTCCAGCGGGTGGATGTGCGCCTCCGCGGAGCCTCGGGCCTCCTGCGCGACGCGCCGCTCCAGGGACTCCGGGCGCAGCTCGATCTGACCGACGGGACCCCGGGCGAGCGCACCTGGTTTCTCGGGGCCGAGGCGGTCAAGGCTCCTTCCGGGGTCCAGGTGATGCGCGTGGATCCCCCCCGGGTCGTCCTCCGGCTGGACCGCACCCTGACGAACACCGTGCGGGTGAGCCCGCGGGTCCTCGGCGAGCCCGCGGCCGGCTTCGAGATCCACCGGATCGTGATCGCCCCGGCCGCGCTCGCGGTCGAAGGCCCGGAGTCGTTGCTGCGCGATCTGGAACAGATCACGACGGAGCCGATTTCGGCGCAGGGCCTGCGGGAGCCCTATTCGCAGCGGGTGCAGATCGAGCTCGACCCGTCGCTTCGCCCCGCGGTGCGGTATGTGGAGCTCAGGCTCCAGATCGGCGAAGAGCGCGAACTGCGCGAGTTGCGGCTCGCGGTCCGGCAGGCGGACGAGGATCCGGCGGAACCACCCTGCCGCGTCCTGATCGGGGAGATCGGCGCCTCGCTCCGCGTCCCGAGCGCCTTCGCGGCCGAGCTCGATGCGGAAGCCGTCGGGGAGTCTTCCGGCGAGACGCCGGCGACGGCTCTCTTCGCCGAGGTCTCCTGCGACGGGCTGGAGGACGGAACGCACGAGGTCGTCCCGACGCTCGCGTTCCCGGAAGCCGGGGATCCGGCGGTCGCCGTCGTCTCGTTCGATCCGCCGACGGTCCCGGTCTCGGTCGGCCCGCCGCCCGAGCCGGCGGACCCGGGCCCGGGCGAGGCCTCGGGCACGGAGCCGGCATCCAGCGCCGCCCACGGGGCATCGGGGGGCGGCTCCTGATGGCATCCCGGCGACCGGGCGAGCGGCGCTCCACGCTGCGCGAGTACTTCGAGTCCATCTGTACCGCGGTGATCCTGGCGCTGTTCGTGCGGACTTTCGTCTTCCAGGCGTTCAAGATCCCCACCGGCTCCATGCAGGACAACCTGCTCGTCGGCGATCACCTGATGGTGAACAAGATGCTCTACCACGACGGGGCGCTCGGCCTCTCCCCACGCCGCGAGGTGGAACGCGGCGATGTGGTCGTCTTCAAGTTCCCCGTGGAACCCGAGCGCGACTTCATCAAGCGGGTCGTCGGGTTGCCCGGAGAGACGGTCCGGGTGGGACGGCAGCAGGTCTGGATCGACGGCGAACCCCTCGCCGAGGACTACGCCCGCTTCGTCCACGGCGGCCAGCCGACGACGCGCGACCACGAGGTCCCCGAGGGCCACTACTTCGTGATGGGCGACAACCGCGACAACAGCCACGACAGCCGCTTCTGGGGATCCCTGCCGGCCGGGCTCGTGAAGGGGAAGGGCCTCTTCATCTACTGGTCCTGGGACGCTCCCGACGGCGCCTATCTCGAGACCCGGCTTTCCGAGCGGGCTCTCGACCTGCTGCTGCTGCCGGTGCGGTTCGCCTCGCGGACCCGCTGGGACCGCTTCTTCACCCCGGTTCGCTGAACGGCGCCAGCCTCGCCGCCGGCGGCGCGGCAGAAGACCCCGTCAGGCAGCCTGTGGATAAAACGCCCCGCATGGGGTCCTCGAAGAGATGGGGAACCCCACCGTCCGGGCGGATGCGGGGCGCTTCCCCCACAGGGTGGCGGCCCGAATCGCTGGCGCGATCCGATCCGCCTCTTTCGCGGGGCGGGCGGACCCTCCCCGCACCCCTCCCCGGCGGCGCTTCGCGCCGCGTCAGCGCGCGAGGGAGTTTCTCCACAGCCCGTTAGACTGGCGCGAGAGGTCCGATCCCCGGTTGCCGGCGCGAGGTCTGGAAGGAAGCGACCCGGCTCCGTCGGGATCGCCGCCGGGGCGCCTCGGGCTCGGCGCCTCGCTGCCGTTCGGCGTCCTCGTCCACCTCGCCGCCATCGCCTTTCTCGTCCAGTCGTCCCGCGCCTTCCGGAGCGACCGGTTGCCGGAGTACGCACCGGCCCACCGGATCCGGCTGTTCGCCCCGCCCGCGGCGGCGCTTCGCGCCGGCGACGAGAGCGCGTTGCCGAATCCCGAAGACCGGGCCGCCCGCCCCGCGCCGAGGCCACCTCGGCTCGAAGCGCCGCGGTTCGTTCCCTCGGACCTCGGGCCGCTCCCCGACATCCCCCCGCCGGTGCGGCCGTTCGGCGCGGACGCCGGGATCCCCGAGGGACTCTGGGAAGGGCTCTCTCCCGGCGAGGCCGCGGGGGTGGTCGGCGGCGTCCCCGGCGGCACTCCCGGAGGAGAGATCGGGGGCCTGCGCGCCCGCGCCGACCCGGTCCTTCCCCCGCCGGACGAACCACCGCGGGCGCTGGCGATGCCGCCCCCGCGCTTCCCCGAGGACGCGCTCCGGGACGGCGTCCGGGGCCGCGTCGTGTTGCGGGCCCTGATCACCGAGCGGGGCGCCGTCGAGGTCCTCCGCGTCCTGCGCTCGATCCCGGCCCTCGACGCCGAAGCGATCCGGGTCGTCGAGGCCGCCTGGCGGTTCCGGCCCGCCCGGCGGAACGGCCGGCCCGTCGCGTCCCTCGGCGACCTGGTCGTCCGGTTCTCGCTCCGCTGAACCGACGCTTCCGAGTGGCTCCGACGGGGACGGAACCGTCGGTTGACATCCCCGGGAACGGATGGTAGTTTCCGTATCTTCCCCACGCAGCCCGGCGAGCCACCTCCTCGCCCCACGATTCGAGAAAGAGGTTTGGCTGGCCGGGCTGTTCGCCGCTTCCGAGGAGGAAACGGGGCCGGGGAAAAGGAGCGTAGCGTGACGAGGGAAGTGAACTTCCGATTGGCGGAAACAGAAGGAGCCGCCGGCCGTTCGGCCGGGAGCTTCGCGGTGTCGTTCCTGGTACAGGGGGGCCTGCTGATCACCTTCATCGTGATCCCCATCCTGACCGTCAACCTGCCGACCCCCGAAGGCATCATGACCTTCATGGCGTCGGCGCCGCCGCCACCGCCGCCACCGCCGCCACCGCCGCCACCGAAGGCGGCCCGTCGTCCCTCGGCGCCGAAGCCGGTGCTGAACACGACCCCGCAGTTCGTCGCTCCCGTGGACATTCCGGACGACATCGGCACCGGCGCGGTGGACTTCGGCGTCCCCGGCGGCGTCGAGGGCGGAATCCCCGGCGGGATGATCGGCGGAATCGTCGGCGGGCTGCCGACCGGCGCCCCGCCGCCGCCACCCGCGGCCGCACCCGTCCGGGTCGGCGGCGAGATCCGGGAACCGCGCCGGACCGTCTATGTGGACCCGGTGTACCCCGAGATCGCCAAGCAGGCCCGGGTCTCCGGCGTCGTGATCCTCGAAGCGATCATCGACCCGAACGGCAATGTGACGAACATCTCGGTGCTGCGGTCCATCCCCCTGCTGGACCAGGCCGCGATGGACGCGGTGCGCCAGTGGCGGTACGAACCGACCCTGCTGAACGGCGTTCCCGTCCCGATCGTGATGACCGTCACCGTGACCTTCCAGCTAGGCTGACCGGGCGAACCCACACCATCGAACCACTTTCTTCGGGCCGTCCCGGCGAACTCGGCGGATCACCGTTCGTGATCGGGTTCTCCGGGACCGGTCGCTGAATTCCAGCAAATCTCCAGTACTACAGGAGGAATCAATCGGAAATGTCTTTCGACTTGCTCGAGATCTGGTCCCACATGGGATGGGAAGCAAGGACCGTCAACCTGACGATGCTCGTCATGTCGGTCTATTCGCTCGCGGTCATGGTCGAGCGCTACATGCTCTACCGGAGGGCCAAGGGCCAGTCCCGGGGCTACTCCGTCAGGATCGCCAAGGAGCTCAAGTCCGGTAACCTGGACAGCGCCATCAAGCTCAGCAAGGCCAAGGGGGTCAAGAACAGCCACCTTGCGAAGGTGTTGCTCGCGGGTCTCCAGGAAGTCCAGTACCACTCGGACGAGGGTGGCGGGACGAGCAGCGATGTGACCATCGAGGCCGCCCACCGGGCGATCCAGCGGGCGACCGCGATCACCATGATGGACCTCCGCCGGAACCTCTCCGGGCTCGCGACCATCGGCGCCACCGCTCCGTTCGTCGGGCTCCTGGGCACCGTGCTCGGCATCATCAGCGCCTTCCAGGGGATGGCGCTGACCGGATCGGGTGGCATCGGCGCCGTCTCGGCCGGAATCGCCGAGGCGCTCATCGCCACCGCCTTCGGGCTCTTCGTCGCCATCCCGGCGGTGTGGGCGTTCAACTATCTGACGAACCGCGCGGACGGCTTCGGCGTCGAGATGGACAACGGCGCCTCCGAACTGCTCGACTTCATGTCGCGGAAGGGCTGATTCCGTCCCGGAACCCGGCGCCATGTCCGATTCCCCCTCTTCCCCATCCGGGCTCGCCGGATCCGCCCCTCCCCGGGCGGGTTCCGGCGCGCCCCGTTCAGGCCCGTCCGCCAAGGAGTAACGAATCATGGGAATGTCCGGCCTCGGCGGCAAGGACGTCAACGCGAACATCAATGTGACTCCGCTCGCGGATGTCATGCTGGTGCTGCTCATCATCTTCATGGTCGTCACCCCGCTCCTCCAGAAGGGCGTGGATGTCCAGCTCCCCGTCGCGGAATACGGCGTGGACCATCCGGACAGCGACGATGTCGTCAATGTGGCGATCCGGGAGAACGGCGCGATCTATCTCGACCTGATCCCGACGACGCAACAGGAATTGCCCACCGCGCTCGCCGCCAAATTCGAGGGAAAGTCCGAGAACGTGCTGTTCCTCAAGGCGGACGAACGCCTCGAGTACCGAGAGGTCCTGAACCTCATGTCGCTCTGCCGTGACGGTGGCGCCGACGAGATCGGCCTGATCACCGAGCGCGCGAACCAGTAACTTCCGGGGCCGCCGCGCGGCGGCCCCGCCAGGAACCACCAGGAGAAACCCCTCATGGGAATGGCAGGATTCGCCTCCGGCGGCGTAACTTCCGACATCAACATCACTCCGCTCATCGATGTGCTGCTGGTGCTGCTCATCATCTTCATGGTCGTGACCCCGCTCACCCAGCAGGGCCACGATGTCGAGATGCCCGAGGCCCAGGACGAGTTCGTCGAGGCCGAGCCGGACCCGAACCAGCTCGTCCTCACGATCGATGCGGCGAACCAGGTGACGATCAACAAGCAGGTCGTGGCCCGGGAAGAGCTGCCGCTGCGCATCCGCGACATCTTCGAGACCCGCGCCGACAAGACGATCTTCCTCAAGGCGGACGGATTCCTCCCCTATGGGGATGTCGTCAACGTCCTCGACATAGCCAAGGGGAACGGCGTGGAACGGGTCGGGATCGTTCCCGAGTAACGGCGACGAACAGGAGGACACCATCGTGAAGATCAAGAAGACCCGGCTCATCATCGGCGGGATCCTGCTGGTCGTCGTCGTCGGCGTCGCGGTATCCCCGCTGCCCGCCTGGCTCGGCAACTATGTGGACATGCTCCAGGCGATGCGCGCCTTCGCAAAGGCGAACGAGGCCTACGGGAAGAAGGAATACGAAGAGGCGATCACCCAGTACGCGGCGGCGACGGACAATGCCCCCGAGGGCAACCCGATCATCCAGACGACGCTCCGCTTCTTCAGCGCGAGCAGCCACCACCTGCTGTACCGGCCGACCGCGTTCGACGACCCGGAGAACGAGGCGCATCTCGACGCCGCGCTCGACGGCTACGAGGATGCGCTCGAGGTCGTCGAGGCCGCGCTACAGGATCCGGCACTCGACGAGGCGGCGAAGGAGACCGTGGCGGTCTATGAGCGCTACGCCTCCGAGCAGCTCGCGGCGATCCACCGGGATCACCTCGACGACCTCGAGATGGCGGAGCACTACTTCAATCGGCTCATCGAGCTCGATCCGGAGACTCCGGAACGGTGGTATGCGCTCGCCGATGTGTACGAGCGGTTCCACGATCCCGAGGAGAACCCGCTGCTCGAAAAGGCCGTCGCCGCCTACGAGAAACCGGTCGAGATGAACCCGGACGACCCGATCGCCTACCGGCAGGTCGCGAACCTGCTGAACAAGTACGGCCGTTTCGAGGAAACGATGGACTGGCTGAGGCGGGCGCGCGATGTGAACGCCGAGAACCCCGAGGGCTACTACCTCCTCGCGACCTACTACTGGGACAAGGTCTATCGCGACCCGGACCTCGGACAGCAGGATCGGCGGGATTACATCGACCTCGGGCTCGAGGAGCTCGATCAGGCGCTCGATCTCGACGACGAGTACATCGACGCGCTCGTTTACAAGAACCTGCTGCTCCGGGAGAAGGCCAAGGTGGAGCCCCGGAATCAATCGGCGCTGATCGCGGAAGCCGACGAATACCGGAACCGGGCGATCGCGCTGCGCGACGCCGCAGCCGAAGCCGCCCGCGAAGCGGCCGCCGCAGCCGCCGAGGCGAACCAGCCGGAGCGCTGAGGCTCTTCGACCCGCCGGCTGCCACCCCGCCGGTCGCGCGCTCCCGGGCTCGCGGCTGGCGGGGTTCCCTGTTTCTCGCAGGAGCGCCTCGACCCGCTGCTGGTCGCGGGTGGACGAGCCAGCGCGGACCGGGCGAACGACCCGGGCGCCTCCCTGAGGAGGCGCCCGGGGAAGAGATCGGCCGAGGAGGAACGATGAGCAGAGCCATCTACCCGAAACGCCCGACCGCTTCACTCTCGCAGCCTCGCCCACGCGCCGGAACACCGCGCCCACCGGCGATTCCGCCCGGGCCGGTGCGGCGCCCCGGCCGCTCCAACGCCGCGGGACCTCGCCCACCGGGACCGCCCGACCGCGTGGCCCGACCACTCCCACGCCGTACCTCCCCGGGTCCACCGACCGGCTGGCCGGCATCCAGAACCCCGGGACGCCCAGAGACCCGCCCCCGGCGATTCCGCCGGGGGGCGCGGCGCCCCGGGCCGCTCGGACGAGGCAGAAACCTCTCCCACCGTCCGCCCGACCGGGACGCCTGAACCGGATGCCAGACCGCTCCCCCGAAGTGCGATTGCGGTCGCCGGTGCTTCGGCGCGTCGCCCGCTTCGGGCGGCGACCAGAATGAACGGAAACCGGCCGGCGATGATCCGCTTCGAGACGATACGCGACCGGGTCCACGCGTACCAGCCGGACGCCGACTTCGACCTGCTCCGACGGGCGTACGTCCTCGCGGCGCAGGCGCACCGCGGCCAGGTCCGTCGCTCGGGCGAGCCCTACCTGACCCATCCGCTCGAAGTCGCGGCGATCCTCGCGGAGCTGCGACTCGACATCGTGTCCGTCGCGTGCGGGCTCCTCCACGATGTGGTCGAGGACACCGAGGTCACCAACGAGACCATCGAGCTTCGCTTCGGCAAGGAGGTGAGCCGGATCATCGCCGGGCTCACGAAGCTGAGCCGCGTGGACTTCAGCTCGGCGGAGGCGAACCAGGCGGAGAACGTCCGCAAGATGGTCATCGCGATGACCGACGACGCCCGCGTCATCCTGATCAAGCTCGCGGACCGCCTCCACAACATGCGGACGCTCGATCACCTCCGCGAGGAGAAGCGGCGGCGCATCGCCTCCGAGACTCTCGAGGTTTACGCGCCGATCGCCGGACGCCTCGGCATCGGCCGGGTGGAGGGCGAACTCCAGGACCTCGCGCTGCGCCACCTCGAGCCCCAGACCTACCGGGTCCTCGAAACCCGGGTCCGGGCCAAGAAGCGCTGGGCCGAGGACTTCATCCGCGACATCAGCCGCACGCTGAAGAAGCAGCTGCGCGCCGAGGACATCCCGGGCGAGCTCTCGGGCCGCACGAAGAGCATCTATTCCATCTACCAGAAGATGCAGCGACAGCAGATCGAACTCGACCAGATGTACGACTTCATCGCGCTCCGGATCGTCACCGACACCGTGCCGCACTGCTACACGGCGCTCGGCGTGATCCACAACCTCTGGAAACCGATCCCCGGACGCATCAAGGATTTCATCGCGATGCCCCGGGCGAACGGCTACCAGTCACTGCACACGAGCCTCCTGACCGATTCCGGAACCCACTTCGAGGTCCAGATCCGGACCACGGACATGCACCGGGTCGCCGAGGAGGGGATCGCCGCCCACTGGAGTTACAAGTCGGCGGCGAAACACGGAAAGCAGGATGTGAAGCACTTCGCGTGGCTGCGACGAGTGCTCGAATGGCAGAAGGAGGTCGAGGATCCGCACGAGTTCCTGAGCACCCTGAAGCTCGATCTCTATCCGGACGAGGTCCACTGCTTCACTCCGAAGGGGGAAGTGAAGACGCTCCCTCGCGGTGCGACGCCGATCGATTTCGCTTACGCGGTCCATACCGAGGTCGGACATTGCTGCGTCGGCGTCCGGGTGAACGGCGCGATGGCGCCGCTCCGCTACGAACTGAGAAACGGCGACATCTGCGAAATCCTCACCCGCAAGAACCATCTCCCGTCCGAGAACTGGCTCACTATCGCCCGGACGAACCGCGCCCGGAGCAAGATCCGGGCGCGACTGAACGCCGAGGCGAAGCTCGAGAGCATCGAGATCGGGAAGAAACTCGTCCAGCAGGAGGCTCGGAAGCACGGGCTCGGCCCGAGGCGGGTCCGCGCTGCTCCCCGTCTCGCCGAAGCCCTGAAACGCCACGGCGCCGCGGATCTGGACGACCTGTTCGCCGCCGTCGGCTACGGAAAGCTGTCCGCGAGCCGGGCGATCCGGGACTGTTTCCCGGTCGGGGAGTTGCCTCGGCGCACCGTCCCGGACAGCGAGGCTCCGGGGCGCCTGACGGGCGCGGTGCGCCGGATCATCGGGCGCGAGCCGGGACAGATCCTGGTCCGGGGCCAGGACGACATCCTGGTCCACCGGGCGCGCTGCTGCTCCCCGTTGCCGGGCGAGCCGATCGCGGGCTACATCACGAAGGGGAAGGGCGTCTCGGTCCACACCGCCGAATGCCCGCAGCTCACCGGGCTCGCGCGCGATCCGGAGCGGCAGGTGAGCGTCTCCTGGAAGGCGACCACCGGAACGCGCTACGACGCCGATTTCCGGGTCCGGGTCGAGAACCGGAAGGGGATGCTCGCCGACATCACGAAGATCATCGCCGAAGCGGATACGGAGATCCGGACCTTCTTCGGCAGCGCCGACGAAGCGGAGCGCGGCGTGATCCATGTCACCGTGGCCGTCCAGAACGCGAAGGAAGTCGGCGCGATCGCCCGCCTGCTGCGGACGATCCCCGGCGTGATCGATGTCCGCCGCGGCGCCCCGCCCCGCGAGACCGGGGCCGAGGCGGCGCGCCCGGACGCCTGAAGGAACGCGCCCGACCTCCCGAGCCGGAGCGCGACGATCCGGCCCCCCGGTCATCGACGAAACGCGGCGTAACGAGCACGCCCGGACACCCGCCGGGGCTCGACCCGCCCCACGAAGTGGATCCGGGGACGGGCTCCGCGGGTTCCCGCCACCGGCTCGGGGCGGAACGACCTTCCGCCGAAAGTGGCCCGCTGCCCGGTAAAGTGGCCCGCTGCCCGGTCTGGCCGCACCCGGCGGCAGCACCTCCGGCGCCTGCCGCGAACGGAAGCGGAGACTCCCCGCGGGGCCGCACCCGCCAGCGCCCCCCAACCCGACACTACGAACTCACGCGCGGCGGTCCCGACCGGACCCTCCCCCCGGGTCGCACCCGCCAGCGCCCCCCCAGCCCGACCCTGCGAACTCACGCGCGACGGTCCCGACCGGACCCTCCCCCCCCGGGTCGCCCCTGCCCAGCGACCCGCCCCGGCCCTTTCCGAAGCCCGGAGAAACCCGAACCGTCGCGGCGCATCCTGATGGGACCGGAACCGGCACGACCACCGCACCCGGTCTCCGGAGCCCCGAACCCCGGGCCCGCGGCGACGCCGCCGGGCGGGACGGCAATCCGCTCGGACCGCCGCGGTCGGCCGGGACGGGGTTCCGCAAACGGGCCCCCGCCCGGGCCGATCAGAACCGGGTTCCGACGGCGGCGGGTGGCGCCGCAGTCGGCGCCCCGGGGGACCGATCCTGCTGTCGCGCCAGCCGCCTTAGCAGCTGGTGGCTGTAGATCCCCGTCTCGTGCCCGTCGCTCCAGCGGATCCGCACGCCGTAGTTGCCGACCGGATCGAGTTGCTCGGGGCCGAAGTTCGTCGGCAGCAGCAGCGTCAGCGACCGGCGCTTCCCGCTCCACTCGTCCACGCAGGTCGCGCAGGGGCAATGGTTTCTGAGGTACTCGAATCCGAGGCGGTCTTCGCGGCCGTCCGCCCAGCCGACGACGACGAAGCCGTCCTCGACCCGGAACGACTCGGCGAGCGCGCTGTTCGCGCGCTGGTTCGACCGCGCGACTTCCAGGGAGACGCGACGCGCGATGTCGCGACAGGCGGCGGCGGCGGGGCTCCCGGGGTCCCGGATCACGGTCGGACAGCCCTCGTCGCCCGCGGCGACCACGGCCGGATCCAGCGGAATCGCACCGAGGAAGGAGAGCCCCAGCTCGCGCGCGACCTCCTCGCCGCCTCCCGAGGAGAAGATCTCTGTCGCCGCGCCGCAGTGCGGACAGAGGAAGGCGCCCATGTTCTCGATGACGCCGAGCACGGGCACTCCCACCGGCTGGAACATCCTGAGTCCCTTCTCGGCGATCGTCCGCGCCACCGCCTGGGGAGTCGTCACGATCACCGCCCCCGCGAGAGCCACCGTCTGCGCGATCGTGAGCTGGACATCGCCGGTGCCGGGCGGGAGATCCACGATCAGATAGTCGAGCTCCCCCCAGACCACGCCGGAGAAGAACTGCTGCACCAGCCTCGACGCCATCGGGCCGCGCCAGATCACCGGCGTCTCCTTCGAGGAGAGCATTCCCATGGAAACGAAGCGCACCCCGTGCGCCTCCAGCGGGAAGATCCGGCGGCGCTCGTCGGTTTCCGGGCGGTCGTCCCGACCGAACATCGTGGTCTGCGACGGGCCGTACACATCGGCGTCGAGGAGACCCACCCGGGCGCCGCTGGCGGCGAGCGCGACCGCGAGGTTCGCGGATACGGTGCTCTTCCCGACCCCTCCCTTGCCCGACGCCACCGCGACCACATTCTGGACGCCGTCGGGCTTCGCCGGAGCCGGGGCGCGCGGCGGACCCGGGCCGCCCGGCCGCGTGGCGGGCGAACGAGGCCCGGCCGGGGCCGCGACCCGAGGCGCCGGGGAAGCGGTCACCTCGGTCCGCATCGCGACTTCCGCATGCCGAATCCCCGGGAGCGCCCGGAGCGCCGCGAGCGCCTCCTCCCGGATGCGCCCGGCGACGGCGCTGCGCACATTCGGAAGCGTGACCGTCGCGGATACCGCGGGGGCGCAGATGCGGATATCGCCGACCTGCCCGAGCGCCACGAGGTCCTCCCCGGAGAACTCCGGGTTTCGGACTCGAGCGAGCGCTTCGAGGACCGCTTCGTGGCTCGGGGAGGACATCGAAAAACCGGGGCCGCCTAGGATACCCTGCCCGCGCCCAAGGAGTCCCCGCCCCGATGCAATCCGTGAAATCCCCCGCTGTCGCCCCGGTGTCGCCACGACCCGGGGCCAGTCTCGTCGCCATCGCGCTCGCCCTCCTGGTCGCTCCGGCGGCCGCGGCGGCGCCACTCCCGGAAGAAACCGGACAGCAGCAGACCGCCTCGGGAGAAGCCGAGGGACAGGAGGAGCCGGGTCAGGAGGAGCAGGGCGCCGGAGAGGTCCCCCCGATCGAGCAGCTCCGCTATTCCGAAACCGTCGTCGTCTCCGCATCGCGGGTCGAACAGGAGATCGTGAACGCTCCCGCCACGATCACCGTCCTCGATACCGGAGTCATCGAGACCCAGGCGTCGAGCCACTTCGGCGACCTGATCCGGCAGGCGCCGGGGGTCAATGTGACCCAGTTGTCGAACCGGGACTTCAATGTGACGAGCCGCGCCACCGCCGGGACGCTCGCCACCTCGCAGCTCGTGCTCGTGGACGGTCGGTCCGTGTATCAGGACTTCTTCGGTTTCGTGGCGTGGGACCTGATCCCGGTCGGCATCGACGATCTCGAGCGCGTCGAGGTGATCAACGGTCCGGCGTCGGCCGTCTGGGGCGCGAACGCGATGACCGGCGTCGTGAACCTGATCACCAAGCCGCCCCGCGACACCGAAGAACTCACGCTCGACCTCCGGTTCGGGACCTTCGAGCGCAATGTGCCCGGGCGCGACATGGATCCGGGGAGTCTGCTCTCGGGAACGCTCACCCACGCCCGGGCGGTGAACGACGAGTTCGCCTACCGCGTGAGCGTCGGCTTCACCCGGCAGGATGCGTTCGCGCGTCCCGCCGGCGAGGTCCCGAACGGCAGCGGAACCCTCTACCCCGAGGTCGGAAGCATCGAGACCCGGGCGCCGAAGCTCGACTTCCGCGTGGACTGGGACGCTCCCGACCAGTCCTCGGGGCTCCGGTTGTCGGGCGGCTATGCGGGCTCCGAAGGGCTGCTCCACACCGGGCTCGGGCCGTTCCAGCTGCTTCCAGGAGCCCGGATGGCCTACGGCAGGGCGCAGTACCTGCGCGATTCCCTCGAGATCGGCGCCTTCCTCAACCAGACGGCCGCCTCGTTCAACCTGGTTCTCGTCCAGGATCCGGCCGGGCGGCAGATCGACTCGGAGATGACGACGAATACCTGGGACTTCAGCCTGAAGGACACCCGACTGATCGGGACCCGGCACATCCTCAGCTACGGGGCGAGCGTCCGCTTCATCACGCTCGACATGCCGATCGCCTCGCTCGGCGACCGCCGGAACGAGCAGGGCGTCTATATCAGCGACGAGATCTTCCTGAACGAGAAGTTCCGCTGGATCGTGGGTGCGCGGGCGGACCGGATCAGCGTCCTCGACGAGGTGAACTTCTCTCCCCGGACGACCCTGATCTTCAAGCCGGTTCCCGAGCAGGCGTTCCGGATCTCCTACAACCGCGCCTTCCGGGCGCCCTCGCTGCTGAACAACTTCCTCGAGGTGAGCGTGGCGCAGCCGGCGGAGTTCGACCTTCGCCCCGCGATCCGCGGTTTCTTCACCGGCATCGCGGTTCCCGATTCGGCCCTGCCCGACCCGGTCTTCTATCGGGTTCCCTTCGTGGCGCGAGGATCCCTCTCGCTGGTTCCGGAAACCCTGACCGCGTGGGAGATCGGCTGGTCGGGCGAGGTCACGGAGGATGTCGGCGCCACGCTGGCGGTGTACCAGAACAAGACGAAGAACGCGATCGACTTCACCGACACCGAGTTCTGGTCCGGAGCGAATCCGCCCCCGGGATGGAACGAGGCGTTCACCCCCACGAGCGAGTTCTTCCGCCAGCTCGGGGCGGCCCTGCCCCCCGGGACGCTTCCTCCCTCGATCGTCGCCGTCGGCGAGAACCCGGGCGCCGTCGTGGACCTGCTCGCCGCGCTCGCCGATGTCCGGCTCCCGTCCGTCTTCACCTATGTGAATCGGGATTCGCTCACCCACCGGGGCTTCGAGGTCGGCCTGAACGCCCGCCTCGGGTCGGGCGTGGGCGCCTATGTGAACTATTCCTGGCAGGACGAACCCGAAGTCGAGGGCTTCGCCACCGAAGAGCTCTCGGAGGTCGGAATCCCGGCCGCGCACCGCGTGAACGCCGGCATCGATGCCGAGATCGGCGCGGTGCAGCTCGGCGCCTCGATGAACTATTCGGGGCGGGCCTTCTGGACCGATGTGCTCACCGCCGACTACCACGGCTGGACGGAGCCGTACACGATGGTGAACGCCACGCTGGGGGTGAACCTGCTCGGGGGCCGGCTCCGGCCCGGGCTCCGCGTCATCAACGTGCTGAACCAGGACCTCCAGCAGCACATCTTCGGGGATGTGCTGAAGCGGCAGGTGATCGGGCAGCTGCGCTACCGGTTCTGACCTCCCGGCGCGCCGCCAGCCGGCCGCCCGGTTCGTCGCGAACGGCCGGAACGGACGCCTCGGCGCAACGCCAGCCGGCTGCGCGATCCGCCCCACCGCCGAGACGCCAACCGGCTGCGCCACGACC
>CAYGAO010000032.1:0-17854 GCA_964347715.1 uncultured Acidobacteriota bacterium | reverse complement strand
GGGTCCGCCCTCCCCGCGAAAAAGGGCGGAACGGATCGCGCCGGCGATTCGGGCCGCCATCCGGTGGGGAAAGCGCCCCGCACCCGCCCGGACGATGGGGTTCCCCATCGTTTCGAGGACGGATTCCCATGCGGGGCGCTTTATCCACCGGCTGCTGAGGCCGCGCGGGGCGAGGGTGGCGGGGCGGGTGTTCCACAAGGTACTCGTCGCCAACCGCGGCGAGATCGCCGTCCGGATACTGGCGGCCTGCCGCGAACTCGGTCTGCGGACGGTGATCGTGTACTCGGAAGCCGACCGCGACTCGCTTCCGGTGCGTCTCGCCGACGAGGGGGTGTGCATCGGCCCCCCCGCCCCCGGAGACAGCTACCTCGACATCCCGCGGATCCTGACCGCCGCGGAACTCTCCGGCGCGAACGCGATCCACCCGGGTTACGGGTTCCTCGCCGAGAGCTTCGCCTTCGCCGAAGTGTGCGAGGCTTGTCGCGTCACCTTCATCGGCCCGAAGGTGTCGAGCATCCGTACGATGGGCGACAAGGCGCTCGCGCGGCAGGTCATGCGCGATGCCGGCGTGCCCATCCTGCCCGGCACCGAGGAGGCCGTCGCGGGGCCCGAAGAAGCAGCCCGGATCGCCTCCGCGATCGGCTATCCGGTTCTCCTGAAGGCGTCCTTCGGGGGCGGCGGCCGCGGGATGCGGATCGTTCCCGACGGATCCGCGATGGAACACGCGTTCGCGGCCGCCGCCAGCGAGGCCCAGGCGGCGTTCCGCGCCGCCGAGGTGTATGTCGAGCGCTACCTGCCGAGCGTTCGCCATGTCGAGGTCCAGGTCTTCGCCGACGGTCACGGCAACACCGTCCACCTCGGCGAGCGCGACTGTTCGGTACAGCGGCGTCACCAGAAGCTCGTCGAGGAGGCGCCAGCCCCCGGTCTCGATCCGGCCACCCGAAGGGAGCTGGGCGAGGCTGCGGTCCGGGCGGCCGAGGCCGTGGACTACCGAAACGCCGGGACCGTCGAGTTCCTGATGGACCCCGAGGGGCGGTTCTACTTCAGCGAGATGAACGTCCGCATCCAGGTCGAACACCCGGTCACCGAGATGGTGACCGGCCTCGACCTCGTGCGCGAGCAGATCCGGGTGGCCGCCGGCGAGCCGCTCTCCTTCACCCAGGAGTCCGTCGAGATCGAAGGCGCCTCGATCGAGTGCCGGATCAACGCCGAGCACCCGGAGCGGTTCACCCCGAGCCCCGGGACGATCACCGGGTTCCACAGCCCCGGAGGGCCGGGAGTGCGCGTGGACACCGCCGCCCATGCCGGGGCGGTCGTTCCGCCGCACTACGACTCGCTGGTCGCCAAGCTCGTCGTGCACGGCGAGAGCCGCGAACACGCGGCGGCGCGGATGCGGCGCGCCCTCGGCGAGATGTTCGTGGAGGGGATCGAGACCTCGCTCCCCCTCCATCGCCGCATCCTCGAGAGCGCGGAGTTCCTTGCCGGCGGATTCGATACCGGGTTCCTCGAGAGACTCCTCTGAGCGCGGGCTCGGGGGCGGCGGTCCCGGTCGCCGGATCTTCGGGAGCCCTCTCTATGCCGTGGTGGATGCCGGCGTCTTCGGCGACGGCGATCCGGGGCCACTGCTCGCCGGACTCGCGGCGGTCGGCGTCCGGATCGCGCAGCTCCGGGCGAAGGGGATGGCGTCCGGCGCGTTCCTCGTCTGGGTCCGCGCGGGACTCCTCGGCGCGGCGGGGACGGGCCTCCGGGTGCTCGTGAACGACCGGGCCGATGTGGCCCTCCTCGCCGGGGCGGCGGGCGTCCACCTGGGACAGACCGACCTCTCCTGCCGCCGCGCACGGGCTCTCCTCGGCGAGGACGCGATCATCGGCCTCTCGACGCACGGCGCCGACCAGGTCCGCGAGGCCGGAGCCCGGGGAGCGGACTACCTGGCGATCGGGCCGGTCTTCCCGACGGCGACGAAACCGGACGCCGAACCGGTGGTCGGTCTCTCCGGCGTCCGCTCCGCCCGCCGCGCGTGGGCGGGCCCGCTGGTCGCTATCGGGGGAATCACCGCGCCGCGGCTCGAAGCAGTGCTCGAAGCCGGCGCGGACGCGGTCGCCACCGCGTCCGCGCTCGCCGCGCCGTCCGGAATCGCGAGGGCCGCGACGGCACTCCTGGTCGCAGCGGGGGAGCGCCCCCGGAACGGGGAATGAGGATGGCTGGACGGGTTCTGGACGGAAAACGGATCGCCGCCGAAATCCGTGACGAGGCCGCGGTGGCGGCGCGGGAATTCGCCCGGGGAGGGCGGCCGCCGGGCCTCGCGGTGGTGCTCGTCGGCGACGACCCCGCCTCGGCGATCTATGTCCGGGGGAAGATCCGCGCCTCGAAGGAGGCGGCGATCCGCTCGGAGACCCACCGGCTGGGCGCGGAGACGAGCCCCGCCGAGCTCGGGGCGCGGCTCGACCGGCTGAACGACGACGACACCGTGGACGGGATCCTGCTCCAGCTCCCGCTCCCGGCGGGGCTCGAGGCGGCTGGGTTCCTGTCGCGGATTCGCCCCGACAAGGATGTGGACGGCTTCCATCCGGAGAACGTCGGACGGCTCGCGGCGAATGCCCCCGGCCCGCGCCCCTGCACCCCGGCGGGCATCATGGAGATGTTCCGCCGCGAGGGCATCGGGGTCGAGGGGCGCCGCGCCGTCGTGGTGGGCCGCAGCAACATCGTGGGGAAGCCGCTCGCGTTGCTGCTGCTCCACCACCACGCGACGGTCACCGTGTGTCATTCCCGGACGCGCGATCTGGCCGCCGTCTGCGCCGAGGCGGACATCCTCTGCGCCGCGATCGGCCGGCCCGCACTCCTCGGGGATGCCGCCGTCCGTCCGGGAGCGGTCGCCGTGGATGTGGGGATGAACCGGGTGGAGGACGAGGCCCGGGTCCGGGAGTACTTCGAGGGGGACGAGAAGCGGCTCGCTCGCTTCCGGAAGAACGGCTACACGCTCGTCGGGGACATCCACCCGGCGGCGATGCGCGAGCAGAGCTCCGCCTACACGCCGGTTCCGGGCGGCGTCGGACCGCTCACGATCGCGATGCTCCTGCGGAACGCGGTGGCCCTCGCGGTCGCCCGGCGCGAGGCGGGCGGTTGACGGCGCCCCATGCTGCGAATCGGGCTGACCGGCGGCATCGCTTCCGGAAAGAGCACCGTCCGGCGCCTCTTCGAGGCCTCGGGGATTCCGATGCTCGACGCCGACGCGCTGACGCGGGAGCTGCTCGCTCCCGGCGGAGAACTCGTCCCGACGATCGCGGAGGCTTTCGGCTCCGGGGTCGTGGACGCCGCGGGCGGGATCGATCGGCAGGCGCTCGGCGCCCGCGTCTTCGCGAACGACGCCGACCGCGAGCGGCTGAACGGCATCGTCCATCCGCGCATCCGCGAGCGGATCGAGGAGTTTCTCGGCACCCGCGAGGCCGAGGGGTGTCGCGCCGCCGGCATCGAGGCGGCGCTCATGATCGAGACCGGGAGCGCGGCGACCTACGACCGCGTGGTCGTGGTCTCGTGCCGACCCGAGCAACAGCTCGCGCGCCTGACCGTCCGGTCCGGGATGAGCCCCGACGAGGCCCGGCTGCGCCTCGCCGCGCAGATGTCCCCGGCGGAGAAGGCGCGGCGGGCGACGGACCTGGTGGACGCCTCGGGGTCGGTCGCCGAGACCGAGGCGGCGGCCGCCCGGCTCGCGGCGCGTCTGCTGGACGACGACCCGGCAGCGTGAGGCGACGGTTCGGTCAGCGACGCTCGCGCTGCTCGCGGTTCTCGAGCGCGGCGCCGATGAAGCCCCGGAACAGCGGGTGGGGCCGGAGCGGATTCGACTGGAACTCGGGGTGGAACTGGGACGCGAGGAACCAGGGGTGGGCCGGGATCTCCGCGATCTCGACGAACCCGTCCTCGGTCGCGCCGGAGAGCCGCATCCCCTTCTCCCGGACGAGGGCCTCGTAGCGGCGGTCGAACTCGTAGCGGTGCCGGTGGCGCTCGCTGATACGGGTCGCCCCGTAGGTCCGCGCCGCGAGCGAGTCCGCGTCGAGCACGCAGGCGGCGGCCCCCACGCGCATCGTTCCGCCCATCCGTTCGACGCCTTCGAGGCCGCGGAGTTTCGCGAAGATCCGGTGTTCGGCGTCCGGGTCGAGTTCCTCGGTACTCGCCCCGGAGAGTCCGCACTCGGAGCGGGCGAACTCGACCAACGCCCACTGGAACCCGTAGCAGATGCCGAGGAACGGCGTGCTCCCGGTGCGAGCGCGCCCGGCGGCGGCCGCCATCCCCTCGGTCCCGCGTGATCCGAAGCCTCCGGGGACGAGGATCCCGTCGCAATCGTCGAGTGCGGAGAGATCGCCATCCTGCAGGCTCTCGGCCTCGACCCAGCGGATCTCGACGCGGGCGTCGTGGGGGAGCCCTCCGTGGACGAGCGCCTCTCCGAGGCTCTTGTAGGAATCCTGGATCTGCACGTACTTCCCGACGACCGCGATCCGCACATCCCGCGAACCGGCCCGCAGCCGCTCGACGAGCTCCCGCCAGTCGGCGAGGTCGCGTTCCCGCTCGGCAAGCCCGAAATGACGCAGGATGCACGAGTCCACGCCTTCGGCGGCCAGGTGCAGCGGCACCTCATAGACCGAGCGGGCGTCCACCGCGGTGAAGACGGCGTCCCCGGACACGGAGGTGTGGAGTCCGAGCTTCGCCTTCACTTCCCCGGGGAGCGGCTCCGGGGCGCGGCAGAGCAACACATCGGGCTGGACCCCGATCGCTCGCAGGTCGCGCACGCTGTGCTGCGTCGGCTTCGTCTTGTACTCGCCCGCCGTCCGGATCCAGGGCACGAGCGTCAGATGGAGGAAACAGACCCGGCCCGGGCCCGCGTCGAGCCGGAACTGACGGGCGGCCTCGAGGAAGGGCTGCCCCTCGATGTCGCCGACGGTGCCGCCGATCTCGACGATGACCACCTCCGCGCCGGCGTCGGCCACGGCGAGGAGCCGCCGCTTGATCTCGTCGGTGACATGGGGGATCACCTGGACCGTGGCGCCGAGATACCCGCCCTGCCGCTCGCGTTCGATCACCGTCTCGTAGATCGTCCCGCTCGTCACGTTGGACCGCGCGGAGAACGCGCTTCCGGTGAAGCGCTCGTAGTGGCCGACATCGAGGTCGGTCTCGGCGCCGTCGTGGGTGACGAAGACCTCGCCGTGCTGGTACGGGCTCATCGTGCCCGGATCCACATTCAGGTACGGGTCGAACTTGAGGAAGGTGACCGAGTACCCCTGCGACTGCAGCAGACGGCCGATCGATGCCGACGCGATCCCCTTGCCGAGCGAGGAGATGACCCCGCCGGTGACGAAGAGGAAACGGGTCTTCTCCGGGATGGAGATACCGAGGCCGGAGAGGTCCGCCCCGTCGCCGGCCCGCGCCACCATCCGGGCCGGAATGCTAGCAGCCGGTGGATAAGGCGCCCCGTAGGGGAATCCATCCTCGAAGCGATGGGGAACCCCACCGTCCGGGCGGATGCGGGGCGCTTCCCCCACCGGATGGCGCCCCGTATCGCTTGCGCGATCCGTTCCGCCCTCTTTCGCGGGGAGGGAGAACCCTCCCCGCACCCTCCCCGGCGGCGCTTCGCGCCGCGTCGGCGCGCGAGGGACTTCTCCGCGCCTGCTCACCGATCGTGGTGGTGCGGAGGCAACTTTCGCGCCACCACGGGCCGAATTTCGGCGACGAAAAAACTTTGGGAAGATTTCGGTCGCGATCTCGTCCTCGATTCCGTGAGCGAAGAACAGGGCGCGCCGGCGGCCCCTCCCCAGCCGGCACTTCCAGTGGAGGACGCGGGAGCGATCTCCGAATCGTCTCCGGGGGAGAACCCGGAGCCCGAACCACCCCCGGCGATCCGCCTCGGGCGGCTGCTCCAGGCGCTCGTGCGGCTCGGCGGCTCCGACCTCCACCTGAGTCCGGATACGGCCCCGCGGTTCCGGCTCGACGGGAAGCTCTCGCCAGCCGCGCGCTCCGCGCTCCCCGCCCGGTCCGTCGAGGCGATGATCGCCGCCGGCATGCCGAAGCGCCACCAGACGCTGCTTCGGGACGGAGGCGAGGCGGACTTCGCGTTCACGGTCGCCGGCGTGGGCCGCTTCCGGGCGAGCGTCTTCCGCTGCCGCGGCGCCCTCGCCGGGGTGTATCGCCTCGTGAGCCAGGGAGTACCGCCGCTCGACGAACTCGGGCTTCCCCGTGGCGCCGTCGAGCTCGCCGGGCTGAGCTCCGGCCTCGTGCTCTGCGCGGGACCGGTGGGCTCCGGCAAGTCCACGACGCTCGCCGCGATCGTGGACCGGATCAACCGCACCCGCCCCGCGCATGTGGTCACCGTCGAGGATCCGGTGGAGCTCATCCACCGGAACCGGCAGTCCCTGATCAGCCAGCGCCAGGTCGGGAGCGACACCGCTTCCTTCGCGAGCGCATTGCGTTCGGTGTTGCGTTCGGACCCCGATGTGGTGGCGATCGGGGAGATCCGCGACCGGGACACCGCGGACGCCGCGCTCCGGGTGAGCGAGACCGGCCATCTCGCGCTCGCCACGATCCATGCGCGCTCGGTGATCCACGCGATCACCCGCATCGTGGAGCTGTTTCCGGCTTCCCAGCACCGGCAGACGCGCACCCGCCTCTCGGCGTCGCTGGAGACGATCTACTGTCAACGGCTCGTGCCACGGGCGGACAGCCGCGGCCGGGTGCTCGCGGTCGAACACCTCGTGCCCACCTCGGCGGCGCGCAACCTGATCCGCGAGGACCGGCTCCACCAGCTCTTCGCGGTCATGGAGGCCGGGTCGGGCCGCGCCATGTCGGGCTCGCTGAACGACGCGCTGGCGGCGCTCTGCCGCCGCGGGGTCATTGTCCGGCACGAGGCGCTCCGGGCCTCGAACGACCCGGACGCTCTCGGCGCGGCGCTGAAGTCCGGCGGCGCCGCCCGCGGTTGAGGCGTCCCTCGCGCCCGTGCGCCCGGAAGTGCGCGCCACGCCGAAGCCCGTCGTCGAGCGGGTGGAGCTCGCGCCCGCGCGCCCGGAAGTGCGCCCACCAGTTCGCCCGGACCTGCGCCCACCGGTGCGCTCCGAACGACTCGAAGGCCCGGGGTCGGCCCCCGGGGCCGACCTCCACGCTCGCTGCCCGTACCGGCGCTCCCGGTTCCCGGAGCGTCTCCCCTTCCTTCCCGGGTGGCGTCGCTCGCTCCCGGAGCGGCGTTCCCGCCGCCGCCCGAAAATCGGCGTCGGTCGGGTGCCCCCTTCGCTTCCCCTTCGCTTCCCGGCCGGGCGCGACCGCCGCCGTCCGTGATGGCCGCCGAGGAGGCCCCGGGCCGGGGCCGGCTCTTCTGGGGCGGGGCGGCCCGCTTCCGGATTCCTGCCGCGCTCGAGGCGCTCTTCCCGGTCGGCCGACGGCAGGTGGCGGTGATGATGCGGCAGCTCGCGGTCATGGTCGGGGCCGGGTTGCCTCTCGCCGAGAGCCTGGCGGTGCTCTGTCGCCAGCAGGAGAGCCGCCGCCTCGGCGCCGCCGTCGGGAGCGTGGCGCGCGATGTCGAGTCGGGCAGCACGCTCGCCGGGGCGATGAACCGCCACCCGCGCATCTTCAGCCGCCTCGCGGTGGCGATGACCGGCATCGGCGAGGCCGGCGGGCGACTCGACCAGAGCCTGATGCGGCTCGCGCTGGAACTCGAGAAGGCGGCCAGCACCGCGGCGCAGGTGCGCGGCGCCTTCGCCTACCCCCTCGTCGTGGGGGCGATCGGCGTTCTCGTGGTGGCGGTCATCCTCTGGCGGGTCGTTCCGATCTTCAGCGATCTCTACGAAGGCCTCGATGCGGAACTGCCGCTGCTCACCCGGATCGTGGTGGAGGTGTCGGAGTCGTTCGGGCTCTGGGCCGGATCCGCCGGTCTGGTTCTCGGCGGAGCGGCCTTCGCCCTGCACCGGATCCGGCGCACCGAGACGGGAGGGGTCGTCTGCGACCGGGCCTTCCTCGCCGTTCCGCTCTTCGGGCGACTCCTCCACCGAGCCGCGATCTCCCGCTTCTGTCGCACGCTCTCGGTCCTGACCGGCGCGGGCGTTCCGGTGCTCGACGGGCTCGACATCGCCCGTCGGGCGGTGGACAACCGCTTCCTGGAGCGCGCGGTATCGCGGGTCCGGGGGCAGGTCGAAGCCGGAGCTTCGCTCTCGCGCCCGCTCGAGCAGTGCGGACTGTTCCCCCCGATGGTCGTCCAGATGGTGGCCGTCGGCGAGCGGACCGGCGAGCTCGACGGCTCCCTCGAGAAGATCGCCGAGTTCTACGAGGAAGAAGTCCGGCGCGCCACCCAGACGATCCTGCCACTGATCGAGCCGCTGCTCATCCTGATCCTGGGTGGGGTCATCGGCGGCATCGTGATCGCCATGTACCTGCCGATCTGGACCCTCGTGGGGCGGCTCTCGTGAGCCCGAACCCGGTGGTTCCGATCTGCCCGTTCCGACCTCGCCGGCGCCCCGGCGACGGCGTATCCTTCATGAACCACACCCACTCCGTTTCCTCCCCCACCGCTGCCGCGATGCCCCCTGCCAGGCCGCCCTGCCGACGACGAACGGGCGCGTCCGGCCCGAGCCGGCGCGACGCCGTGATTCCGCGCGACGCGTCCGGATTCACGCTCATCGAGCTGCTGATCGTCATCGCGATCATCGGCGTGATCGCGGGGATCGCGATCCCGCAGCTCCTGCGCGCCCGGCTCTCGGCGAACGAAGCGCAGGCGATCGGTGACTCGCGCGCGGTCATCGCCGCCGAGCAGACCTACGCCGCCTCGAACTGCGGCTTCTTCGCGGACCTGACGAATCTCTGCCGCGACGGCGCCGACTGCGGGATCGGCATCCCCGACTACCCGGACGCCGCGCCGGAGTTCCTCGGGGCCGATCTCGGGAGGACGAGCCCCTATGTGAAGTCGGGCTACAACCGGACCCTCGCCGGCAACGGAAACCCGACCGGGATTCCACCCCACTGCGATCCCGAGAGCCTGCTCGACTACTGCTACCACTCGGAGCCCGCCGACGTCGGCCGAACGGGCGTGCGATCCTTCTCGGCCACCAGTGCCGGGGCGCTCTACAACGACCCGGCCGGGGACGCGATCGGCTGTCCGGTGCCGCCGGGGACCGCCTTCCTCGAATGAGGCGGCGTTTCCGCCTTGGAGATCCGCGCCCGTTCCCTGAGCCTCTCCTTTCCCGGCGCGGGGGGTCTCGGATTCACGCGGCGCCGGGTTCCCGCCGTGCGGGGGGTGGATCTCCGGGTCGGGGACGGCGAGGTGGCGGCGCTCGCGGGCCGGAACGGGTCGGGGAAGACGACGACGCTGCGCCTGCTCGCGGGACTCCTCGCCCCGGACGCCGGCGAGGCGCTCCTCGACGGTGAACCCGCGGTCCGGGACGCGACGCGCCGGGGACTCGGATACCTCGGCGAGGAAGACGGCTTTCCGCCCGGGCTCTCCGTCGCGGCGTTTCTCCGCTATGCGGCCAGGCTCATCGGGTTCGGCGGCGCCGAAGCCGAGCAGGAAATCCGGCGCATCGCCCACGACCTCGACCTCGAAGCCTGGCTCGACCGGCGGGCCGGGCGCTGCTCGCTCGGGGTCCGGCGCCGGATCGGGCTCGCGCAGGCGCTCCTCGGGCGGCCGCGAGCCCTGATCCTCGACGAGCCGCTCACCGGGATCGACCCGGTAGCGCGGGCCGGCGTGATCCGGGCGATTCGCGCGGCGGCGGAGGACGGCGCCGCGGTCATCGTGAGCCTCCACGACGGCGCGGCGATCGAGGCGCTCACCGACCGGCTGATCGTGCTCTCGGAGGGCGCGGTGGCGCGGGACGGTCCGGTGAGCTCGTTCTCGCCGGGAGCCGCCGGCGCGGCTCGGGCGGCCCCCGGCGACTGGCTCGCCGCCGTGCTCGGCGATGCGGAGCAGAGCCCCCGGTGAACTCGCCGTCGCTCGGGCGTTTCGCGGCGACCGCGGCGGTCACCCTCCGCGGCTTCCTCCGGGATCGCAGCCTCGCCGCGGCCCTGCTCGTCGCCGCCGCCGCCCCCGTCCTCGGCTCCACGCTCGCTTCGGCGTCGGTGGGCAGCGCCGCGCGGTTCGCAGCGGACCTCGGCTGGGCGACCGCCGGAATGCTCGGCTGGTGGATCGCGCTCGCCCACGGTAGCGGTCTCGCCGACGGCGGCGGGGTCCTGCGGCCCTTCGCCCTCTCGCGGCCGGTTTCTCCGGCGATCCTCCTCGGAGGTCGTTTCGCCGGGCTCGCGCTCGGCCTGCTGCTGTACGCCTCGGTCGCCACCGCGCTCCTGACGGCGTGGCTCTCGGCCCGCTACGGGGCGCCCCCGGTGGAGCTCGCCGCCGCCGGCTGGCTGCTCGGCCTGCGCCTCGTCGTGGTCGCGGCGCTCGCGACCGCACTCCACGCCGGCCTTCGCCCGGCGGCGGCGGCGGTGCTCGCCGCCACGGTCGCGGCCGCCGGGTGGTTCGTACCGAGCGCTCCCGCATCGGGGCTGCCGCCGGCGCTCCGTCCCCTGTCGGCGCTCGGACGCTTGCTGGCGCCGGACCTCTCCGCGCTCGAAGCGCCGGCGGGCGGGCTCCCGCCGGGACTCGGCGAGACGTTCGCAGCGCTCGGATGGCCGACCCTCTACGCGGCGCTCTACGCCGGGGGGACGCTCACCGTCGCATTGCTCCTCTTCACCTCCCTCGCACGTCGCCCGGGCCGGGCCTCGTGAGGGCGCGGCGAGAGCATGCGGACCGGGTCCGGGGGGCGGCGCCCGGTCGGTCGGGGATGAGATCCGGATGGCGGCGGTGAAGCCCCGCGCCATCGGGCTGCTGCTTGCCGCCTCCCTCTTCGCGGCGGCATTCCTCGTCGCCGCGCGGACGCTCCGGAGCCCGGATTCCGCCCCGGCGCGGTCCTGGGCAGCCCTCGGCGACACCGCGATCTCGCGGATGCCGCGAGGTGTCCGGCGCCTCCTCGCGGATGTCGCCTGGCTCGCCGCGGTCCAGCACTACGGCGAGCGCCGGCTCGCGGGCTCGGCCACCTTTCCCGAGTTCGAGGCGCTCCTCGAACTCGCGCTCCGTTTCGACCCCGGCATCCGTCCAGCGGTTCTGAGCGGCGCGTTCCTGCTCGCCGAGCCGTCTCCGCTCGGGGCCGGAAAGCCGCGCGCCGCCGACGCGCTGCTCCGGGACTGGACGACGCGGCATCCCGGAGACCACGAAGCGATCCTGATCCGGGGACTCTTGCAGCACTGGCACCTCGCCGACCCCGAGGCGGCGGCGGCGATCTTCGAGGCGGGCGCCCGGGCCGAAGGGTCGCCCCGGTGGCTGCTGGCGCTCGCGGCGCGCTCGTGGACCGAGGCGGGAGCGCGCGAGACGGCTCGGGAACTCTGGGGGATCCTCGCCGCCCGGGCATCCGACCCGCGGGCCCGGCAGAACGCGGCGACCCACCTCCTCCAGCTGGATGCCCTCGACCAGATCGACCGGCTGGCCGGGATCGCCAGGGAATTCGGGCGCCGGTACGGGCGCCCCCCGAGGACCTGGCGGGAACTGACCGCTGCCGGTCTTCTCCACGGTGTTCCGCGAGACCCGACCGGAACGCCGTTCCGGCTGAACGAGCGGGGGGTTCCCGAGATCTCGTCGACCTCGTCGCTCGCCGGCCATCCGAGCCGCTGATCCCCGTGCGCGGGTCCGGAGCCGATTCGCGGTCCCATTCGATCCGAACTCGCCGGCGATTCGGGCCGCCGACCCCGGTGCGGGGGGCTGGCGCCGCGTCGGTGTTCCCGGGGGTCCCGGGTCGGCGGCCATGCGCACCACCGGCCCGGCGACGAGGCATCTCCCGGTGACCTCGTCCGAAGGGTTTCCGCCCCTCGTTCTGGTTCCGCTGGGCCTCGTCTTCGGCAGCTTCCTGAACGTCGTCGCCCACCGCCTGCCCGTCGGGCAGTCGTTGCTCTTCCCGGGCTCGCAGTGCCCGTCCTGCGCCGCCCCGATCCGGCTGCGGCACAACCTGCCGGTGATCTCCTTCCTGCTGCTCCGGGGGCGCTGTCGGAGCTGCCGGGCCCGGATCCCCTGGCGCTATCCGCTCGTCGAGCTCCTGACCGCCCTGGTCGTGGCGACCGCGCCGCTAGGCAGCGGGCCGGCGGCAGCCGCCGCCTGGATCCTCTTCGGGAGCCTGCTCCTCGTCCTCGGGGTCACCGATTGGGAACGGATGATCCTTCCGGACACCCTCACACTGCCAGGCGCCGCCTTCGGGCTGCTACTCGCCATCCCGCGGACCGACCTCGACCTCGGGTCGTCGCTGCTCGGCGCGCTCCTGGGCGCCGGACTCCTCCTCCTGCTCCGCAGCCTCTGGCTCTGGCTCCGGCGCGTCGAGGCGCTCGGCCGGGGCGACATCAAGATGCTCCTGATGATCGGCGCCTTCCTCGGTCCGGGCCCCACGCTCGGCGCGGTGACTCTCGCATCCGCTCTCGGCCTGGTGGCGGCGGCGCCGCTCCTCCTCGCCGGACGGATCCGCCGCGACACCCCGCTCCCCTTCGGGTCGCTGCTCGCGATCGGAGCCGGGGTGTCCTGGGTCGTCACCTCGCGCTGAAGTCCGGGGGCGCCGCCCGGCTTCGGCGCGGAATGCGTTGGGACTCTTGGAGATTCGGCCTCTTCGAGACGACTTTTCCACAAGGGTCGCCGAAGCGGGCTGAAATCGGCCCGATTCTCGTCCTTGCTCCCGTAAGGAGGAAAGTCCGATGCCCAGGCAAGACGAGACCGGCGCCCGAACGGTCCGGCGCCGACCGGATCCGAACCGCCGGAGCCCCGACCGAGGGAGCCCGGGGCGACAGAGGCCCGACCCCTGGAAGCAGGACGGAAGCCATCCCGACCCGCCGAACCAGGACCGGAGCCGGCCCCACCCGCCGAACCAGGACCGGAGCCATCCCGACCCGCGGGAGCAGGACCGGAGCCGGCCCCACCCGCGGGAGCAGGACCGGCGTCTCCCGGACCTCGGGGACCGGGATCCGGGCCACCCGGACCGACCGGACGGGGACCGGACCGACCGGGGCCCACGGAAACCGGGCCCACGGAAACCGGGCCGGTCGGGACCGAACGGTTTCTCGCTCGTCGAGGCGCTGCTCGCCGCCCTCGTCCTCGTGCTCGCAGCGGGCGGACTGGTCCGCGCCGTCTCGGCGTCTTCGACCGCCGGTCGCGCCGCGGCGCACGCCGGCCTCGCCGCCACGCTCGCCCGGGCCCGACTCGACGAACTCCACGCGGCGCCGCTCTCGCAACCGTGGCCTCTCTCCGGGTACCACGAGGCCGTGGCCCCCGGAGGAAGCGTGGATCCGGCAGGGCCCGGCAGCCCCGGCCATGTCGCGTTCTTCGGGGAGCGCGGCGAGCCGGCGAGCCCGGACACCGCGCTCTACGAGGTCCGCTGGAGCATCCGGGAGCTGACCTCGGCCGGCAGCGACCGTCTTCGCAGCCTGCGCTTCGAGGTGCTCGCGATGCCGACTGCGCGCGGTCGGGGCCCGGTGGTCCGGCTGGTCTCGGTCCGGGTGGCGAACCGTGCCTGAACCGACGGGTGCTCGTCCGCGGCGGGCGAAGGAGCGCGGCGTCGCGCTCGTCCTCGCGCTGCTCCTCCTGTTGGCCCTCGCCGGGATCGGCGCGGTCGTCCTGTTCTCGGTCGCCTCCGACGGCGCGGCGGCGCGGAACCAGGCCTGGATGGAAGCGGCGACGGCGCAGGCCGAAGCCGGGCTCGAAGTCGGGAAGGCGATCCTCGCCGCCCATGTCCTTCAGGGGGACAGCTTCGAGTCCGCCCTCCCCCCGGCGCGGAGCTCGATCCGCGCGAAGGCGGGAGCGCCCCACCGAACGGCGCGGCCGGCGGACCGCGCCGCCTGTCCGGATCCGGGAAGACCCGGTTGCCGCGACTACGAACTCTTCCGCGACGAAGACCTCGCGGGGTCGAACGCGCGGATCCATGTGGGGCGAGTCCTCCGCGATGTGAACGGCAGGGCGGTGCTGTTCGATCCGCGGGCGCCGCGCGCGGGCTTCGCTCCGGACCTCGACGGCGACGGCGCTCCGGATCTCGCCGGGGTCACGGTGTGGGTGCGCCGCGCGGTCGTCGGCGCGGCGGACGCCGGAGCTCCTCACGACCGGGCGATCCTGACCGCGGAGGCCCGGCACCCACCGCCGGCAACGCCCGACGAGCCGCACGCGGTGAGCCGGCTGGAGCTGACGCTTCGCCTCGCTCCGCGTCCGCGTTCCGGAGGCGCCGCAGACGGCGACTACGACGACGGCCTCACCGGGTGGGCGAAACGCGCCGGCTCGGGCGGGATCCGACGACTCTCCTCGAGCGGGACCGGAGGCGCAACGCGATGAAGTCCGCAATCCCTCGTTTCCCCCGGCGACTGGCCGCCACCGCCGTCGCCGGGGCCTTCCTGCTGACCTCTCCCGCGGGATCGCCCTCGGCGCCGGGAGTCGCTGCGGGTGGTCTCGGGAGCCACGCCGGAGCCCGACTCGGGATCGGCGCCAGACCCCCGGTTCGCCCTTCCGCCGCGGCGCGCGGGCGGGATCCCCTGGGGCCGGTTCGAACCGCCATCCGGCACCGGGTCTGGGTTCTCTTCGATACCTCGACCTCGATGCGCGAGCGACTCGGGACCGAGACCCGGTTCGCGGCCGCGCAGCGGGTGATCCGCTGGGCCGTGGACAGCTTCGTCTCCGAAGCCGGCGAGCCGCTCGTCCAATGGAGGCTCGCCGCCTTCCAGCCGTTCCGCCAGCAGGAACAGGGGAACTCCCCGGAAAGGACCTGCCGCGACCCGACCCGGGGCGCCGGACTCCCGGTGGGGTCACCTCCCGGCCCGCCGGTGAATCGCATCGCCAGGTGCGGCGGCGTGGACATCCTGTCGGAGGTCGCCGGATGCGACGCCGGACAGTCCCGGCTGGCGCTCCTCCAGAACCTCCCCCGGGACGCGAACGCGGACCGGACCCCGAACGGGATCGCGCTCTACCAGCTCGCGAGCCACATCGCCCAGACCGCGACCGAGGACCTCGATCCGGGGCAGAAGAACATCATCCTGTTGATCACCGACGGGGTGGACACCTGCGAGTGCGTGTATCGGGCCTGGCTCGATTTCAACGACGGCGAGCACGGCTACCGGCGCGAACCCGGGATCAGCCTGCGCACGAGTCCCGCGACGCCGGATCCGATCTTCCACGCATACCGGAGCTTCGACGGGATCGCCACCTGGAACGCCGGATTGAAGGCGCGGGCGGCCCACCTGGCGCTGAACGGCGGTGATCCGGACGCCGGGCTGGGAGACATCCATGTCATCGGCGTGGCGATGGGCGACGAGGCGCTCCGGGGCTACACGAACCATCTGGCCTGGATGGCTTCCGGCGGGCGGCGCCCGGCGATCCACGCCGACCGGCCGGAAACGCTCCGGGAGGCGCTCGATCTGGTGCTCGACGAGGTCACCCTCCCCGCCGGGACCGTGAAGCTCTCTCCTCCGCGGCTCGCGAGCGTGAAGGAGGTCGTGGCGCCCGCTCCGGGCCGGGCGTTCGCCGGCACCGATCCGTCGCTCCCGCCGGACGCCCTGGTCGCGGATCCGGGCGATCCGAAGGCCCTCGAGGAAGTGCTCACCCTGCGCGCGTCCTTCCAGGACAACGTGCTGCTCTCGACGAGCGCCGACCTCGTCCGGCTCGAAGGGGGCCTCGAGGCCGTCGCGACCGGGCGGGTCGGGAACGAGGAAGGCGACCCGGTCGTGATCTGGGACGCCGGCCGGCGGCTCGCCGAGCGGGACCCCGCGGATCGCGTCGTGCTCTTCAACCGGCCGGGGAGCGCCGACCTCCGGCGCTTCCGGCCGGGCGAGGTCCGGCCGGCCGATCTCGGCGTCGCGGCCGGGTACCTGAAGGAGGTGGACGGAATCGGCGCGCGCACGGCGACGGACGCCGCCGAGATCGTCGTCCGGCTCGTGCTCGGGGAAGAGCTCGCGCTCGCCCCCGAGACCGGAACGATCTACGACGCGAGCGGGAGGCTCCACTTCGTCGGAGGGCCGGGAACCTGGAAGCTCCGGGAAGGCCTCGCCGCTCCGGTGGCGGTCCCGAATCCGCCGCGCCACCCCGAACGGGTGACGCGAAACGCCGCGAGCTACCGGCGATTCTTCGAGGAACACCTGAACCGGCGGACCACCGTGTACCTGCCGACGAGCGGCGGGCTCCTCCACGCCTTCGCCGGAGACACCGGCGAGGAGCTCTTCGCCTACATCCCGGACGATGTGCTCGGCCCGGCGGCCGGCGAACCGGGGCTGCCGGGGGATTCCGGGCGCCGGACCAACCTGAGGGAACTCGCCGTCACCGGCGTTCGCGGCGCCGCCGGCCTTCGGCGCGGTCTCCGGAGCCGGTTCGCCCTCGCCGGCTCCCCGGTCGTCCGCGATGTCTTCCACCCGGGGATCCGGGACTGGCGCACGGTGCTCGCGTTCGGCCGCGCCGAGGGCGGACGGTTCGTCACCGCGCTCGATGTATCGGAGGTCGGGGCCGACCCGCGAGCCGCCGGGCAGCCGCCCGGCGCCGGCCTGCCGCGGCTGCTCTTCAACCTCGGGGACCGCCCGGCGGGCACGCTCCCCGGGCCCCGCGACCTCGGCGAGACGCCGCCCCCGCTGCTCGTGGAGGTTCCATCGAGCGGCGGCAGCGAGTGGCTCGCGTTCGTCGGTCCCGGGCTCGGGGATCCGGGGGGCGGGGCTTCGCTGCCGGGGGACCCGGGGCCCCCGGATCCGGGTGACTCCTCCGGTGAGTGGCTGCAGGCGCTCGGAGTCGGCGACGGCCGCCTGCGGTCCAGGTTCCGGCTGACGCCCGCGCCCTCGGCGCGCCTCCCGAAGAACGGCGCGCCGGCGCCTCCGGTGGCCTGGCAACCGGCGTGGGGCGCCCCCGGCGGAGTGGACCTCGTCACCCGGATCTATGTCGCCGATCTGCACGGCCAGATCCACCGGCTCCGCCTGGAAACGCCGGGAGCCTGGGAGTGGCGGGTGATGCACTCGCTGGGCGGGGAGCACCCGGTCCTCACCCCGCCCGTCGCGTTCGCGTTTCCCGGTCGCCGCGAACCGCATCTGCTCGTCGTCGCCGGCGGGGACGCGCGGGCGCCCGAACATCCGGCCGCGCTCGCCCTGCTCCGCGACCTGGGTACGCACTTCGAGGAAGTCTGGCGCAAGGAACTCCCCGGAGGGGAGATTCCCGAGGGGAATCCGGTGGTTCGCACCGACGGCGAGCGGGTGGAGGTGGTGCTCGTGACCCGCACCGTCGAGCGAAACGCGCTCACCTGCGATGTGATCCAGACGACGGACGGCATCTCTCGCCTCCGTGCGTTCGATGGACGAAGCGGCGCTCCGCTCGCCGGGGTCGTCGGTCCGGGCGCCTCCGTCGTCGCTTTCGGCAAGGGACGCATCCGCGGAATCAGCCTCTCGCGGAGCGGCAACATGGCCCTCAGCGTCAGCGGCGCGGCGGGCGAGGCCTTCGACGCCCTGATCGGCGACTTCACCTTCCGTATCCGCGACGGCGCCCTCGAGCCCGTCACCCTGTTCGTCGAGGGATTCCGACGATCTCCGTTCTGGACCCATTGACCCCCGGGAGAACTGCTCGTGTCTTCTCTGCTCTCGCCCGCGCCCCGACGCGGGCCGCTGTCGCCCCGAGGGATGTCGCAATCGGCGCCGCTCGTGGTTCGTTCCCACCGTTCCGCACCGGCAGACGGGCCGATGCCCACCGGAGCGACGCCCCTCCCAGCCCCCGCGGCGGGTCCCCGCCGCCCCGACCCGAAGGGCGCGCCGATGCCTCCCGGAGGAACGCCCCTCCCAGCCCCCGCGGCGGGTCCCCGCCGCCCCGACCCGAAGGGCGCGC
>CAYGAO010000031.1:0-18763 GCA_964347715.1 uncultured Acidobacteriota bacterium | reverse complement strand
GCGGCTCCGCCGGCTCCGTTCCGCCGACCCGACCCTTCCGCGCCAACGACCCGACCGCTCGCGGCTCCGCCGGTTTCGCTCCGCCGACCCGACCCCTTCCGCGTCACCGACCCGACCGCCCACGGCTCCACCGGTTCCGCTCCGCCGACCCGGACGGTCGCGGCGTTACCGCTTCCCGCTCCGCCGACTCGTGCGCCCACCCGCGAGTTCCTTCTCGCGCCGGCGGGGAACACCGCCAAGCGCGGCGCGGGCGCGGCGCAGGCGCATCCGGGTCATCGCGCTGCCGAGGAGGACCATCGAGCCGAAGAGCGGCGTGGACGCGGCGGAGCCGCTGACCGCGAGGTAGAGCGGCCGGGTGAGGCGCCGCAACGACACCCCGAGCGAATCCGCGAGCGCCGCGAGCGCCTCCCGGACCGCCCGCTCGGTGAACTCGACCGGTTCCTCGAGCGCCCACTCCGACCGGAGGAGCCACTCGGCGACCTCGCGCGGCTCCGCGCCGCCGGCGAGCGCCGCGGGGTCGAGCGGCACCTCGTCGGCGAAGAAGAACGAGACCAGCGGCCCGAAGTCGCCGAGCGTCCGCAGCCGCGGCTGCGCGAGCGCGGCGGCGGCCTCCAGCGTCGCGTCGTCGAAGCGCCAGCGCCGGAGCTCGGCGGCGATTCCGGCGGGGTCCCGGTCCTCCCGGAGGTAGCGCCCGTTCAGCCAGGCGAGCTTTCCGGTGTCGAACACGGCGCCGGCGAGCGAGATCGAAGCCAGGTCGAAGTTCTCGACGAAAGCCGCCAGGTCGAACTTCTCCTCGCCCTCGGCGCGGGTCCAGACGAGCATCCCGAGGAAGTTGACCAGCGCCTCGGGCAGGAAGCCGGCCTGGCGGTAGAAGTCGAGCGAGGTCGGGCTGTTCCGCTTGCTCAGCTTCGACCGGTTCCGGTCCTGGTTCCGGAGCAGCGGCGCGTGCCAGAACGCCGGGGGCTCCCAGCCGAGCGCCTCGTAGAGGAGCAGATGCTTCGGGAGCGAGGCGATCCACTCCTCCCCCCGGATCACATCCGAGATCTCCATCCGGTGGTCGTCCACCACATTCGCCAGGTGGTAGGTCGGGAACCCGTCGGATTTCAGGAGCACCGGGTCGTCCACCGTCTCCCAGTCCTTCTCGAGTCCCGGACGGAGCCGGTCCGGGAGCGCGATCCGCCCGGCTCCGGGGGTGCGGAGCCGGATCGCGAAGGCGCCGCGCCCGTCCTCGCCGTAGTCCCGGTAGGCGCGGCCGTCGGCGAGGAGCCGCTCGGCGACCTCCCGGTAGGCATCGGTCCGCTCGCTCTGGCGGTAGGGGGCGAACGGCCCGCCCCGGTCCGGCCCCTCGTCCCAGTCGAGGCCGAGCCAGGCGAGCGAGCGCAGGATCGCCGCTTCGGAAGCGCGCGTCGAGCGCGCCCGGTCGGTGTCCTCGATGCGGAGCACGAACGCCCCGCCGCGCCGCCTGGCGAAGGCGTAGTTCAGGAGCGCCTGGTAGGCGGTCCCGACATGCGGGTCGCCGGTCGGCGAGGGAGCGATCCGCGTCCGGGTCGCTCCCCGGCGCCCGGAGCTCCCCGCTCCCCCGGCCGAGATCACACCGTGAGATGGCGGTGGAAGGCGATCCACTCGGCGACGATCAGCAGGAGCGCGAAGAGCGCGAGCATCGGCCAGAGGACCCGCCCCGGGGCGCCCGCGACGGCGAGCGCGGCCGGGGGCTCGCCGGCCCAGGCGGAACGGTTCGGATCCGAGGCGCGGCGGTCGAGCAGGCTCGCCGCGACCACGATCTCCCGTCCGCCGCCGGCGGCGTAGTAGAGCGAGGGCTCGTCCGCCTCGAAGGTGATCTCCGAGCGCAGGCGGCTCGATGCGACCTCGCGCCCCTCGGCGTCGAAGACGGCGCCGGCGGCGAGCTCGAGCCGGACCTGTCCGAGCCCGGCCCGGCGGACCTCCACATCGGTGAGCCAGCTCAGGGCGCGCGACAGGAAGACGGGGAAGTCGGGCTGGAGCGGGAGGTTCGACTGCGCGAGCGGAAACGGGAAGGCGAGCTGGCGGTAGGGGGTCTCGCGCGCGGCGAGGAGCCCGAGGCTCGGGTCACCGAGCAGCAGCTCCCAACCCCCGGCCGGGGCCTCCCGGACCGCCGCGGCGTCGAACGCCCGCACTTCGCGCGCGAGCGCATCCTCGAAGTCGAAATCGGCGAGCAGCGGGTGATCCGCGCGACCCGGGAGAACGGGAAGCGCGACCGCGGCCTCGGCTCCCGCGTCGTCCCGGCGCGGCGGAAGCCAGGCCCGGCCGCCCGGCCCGGCGAAGAGCAGCGGCGCCGGCGGCGCCTCCTCGGGAGGGGCCCCTTCGATCACCACGAGGTCGAACTCCGCCGGATCGAGGTCGGCCCCCGCAGGCGCCCGGGAGAGGCTCACCCGCGGGTCGAGGCGGAGGGCAGCCTCCCAGTAGGGATTCGGTTCGCCCGCGAGCAGCACCCGGAGCCGGTTCCGCGACGGGATGTAGGAATGCGCCACATCGTCGGCGGGGAAACCGTCGTCGCCGGAACCCGCGATCACCGCGCGCACCGGCCCGGCGACGAACCCGGTGAGCGGCACCGTCTCGCCGACCGAGTCGCCCTCGCCGAAGCGCAGCGTCCGCCGGGCCGAAGCCCCGCCGGCGCCGTCGAGCTGGAGCGCGGCGACCCCGCTCCCACCGGATCGGACCACCTCGATGAACGCCTCGAATCGCCCCGGATCCACCGGGAGCGGCCGCACATCGAAGGCGGTGATCCCGAGGTTCGGCGCCGCCTCGAACACCGAGATCCGTGCGACCCCGGGCGGGGGCGACGAGACGAAGACGCCGTCGCCGATCAGGATCACCTCGGCGGGAGCGCCCCCGTCGGCCGGGTGGAGCAGGTCGCCGAGAGCGGGAAAGCGATGCTCCGCCCCGTGCACCGGGGCGAGACCCGCGAGGGCTTCGAGCGCCTCGCGCCGCCCGGTGAAGGAGCGCCCGCCGCGCCGCCCGGCGGTGTCGAGGAGCAGGAACTCGCTCGTTTCGTTCCCCTGCCCGATGATGCGTCGCGCCTGCTCGGCCGCTCGCTCCCAGCGGGTGCCGCCGCCCGGGACCTCGGCCCCCATCGTCGGCGCGGTGTCCAGCACCAGCGCGATCCGGGAACCGCGCCCGGCGGCCTCGGGAATCGGCCGGGCCAGCGCGAAGACGACGGCGAGCGCGGCGCAGAGCGCGGCGAGGAGCGAGATCAGCCAGCGCCAGAAGTCTTCGCGCCGGCGGCGCTCGTCGAGGACGAGGCGCCAGATCAGGTTCGACGGGACCACCACCGGCTGGGGCTCGGGGCGCACCCAGTAGAGGAGGAAGACGACCCCGGCGGCGCCGAGGACGCCGAGAACGATCAGCAGCGGCGTGGCGGCGAAACCCATGCGTCCGGGGAGTCCATCCGGTCAGCGGATGAAGCGGTCCTGCTGGAAGATCGCGAGCACCGCCTCCTCGAAGGGCTGGCCGGTGTTCGCCTGCGAGAAGCCGAATCCGTAGCGCGAGCAGTAGCCGGCGATCTCGTCCCGGTGGGCGGCGAGCGCCTCCTGGTAGCGGTCGAGGAGCCGCGGGGTGACCCGGACGCGGCGCTCGGAGCCGTCCTCGATGTCGGTCAGGAGCGCCTCGTCGGGAAGCGCCGGGTCGAGTTCCTCCGGGGTGAGGAGCTGGATCACGAAAAGGTCGTGCTTCTGGTGTCGGCAGGCGTCGAAGGCGCCGAGGAGATCCTCCCCGTCCATCAGATCCGAGAGCACCACCGCGAGCCCGCGCTTCCGCCGCGACCCGAAGAAGGTGCGGAAGCAGGTCGCCAGCGAGGTCGAGCCGCCGGTCTCCCCCTGATCGAGGAAGCGGAACGCGCGAAAGACCTGGTTCCGGCCCCGCTTCGGGGCGAGCCAGCCGCCGATCTTCGGGCCGTACCAGACGATCGAGATCAGGTCCTGGTTCATCAGCCCGATGTAGGAGAGCGCCCCGGCCATCTTCCGGGCGTAGTCGAACTTGGGCGGATCGCCGAAACGCATCGAGGCGCTCTGGTCCACGAAGAGGTAGATCGGCAGGTCCGCCTCCTCGTCGAAGATCCGCAACACCAGCTTGTCGAGGCGGAGGAACGCCTTCCAGTCCACATCGCGGGTGTCGTCGCCGTCCACATAGGGGCGGTAGTCGGCGAGCTCGATCCCCGAGCCGCGTTTCCTGGCTCGGTGCTCTCCCCGGCGCCGGCCCGGAAGCATCCGGGCGGCCATCATCTTGAGGTAGTCGAGCCGCTCCAGGAACTCCGCATCGAAGAGGGTCTCGCGTTCGCTCATGCGCCGGCGGCTTCCCCCGGAGGCTCGATCTGCTCCACGACCTTCCGGAGGATGTCGTCGGTGTCCACCCGGTCCGCCTCGCCCTCGAAGTTCAGCAGGAGGCGGTGGCGGAGCGTCGGCAGCACGCTCGCCCGGATGTCCTCGGCGGCCACATGGACCCGCCCGGCGAGGAGCGCCCGGAACTTCCCGGAGAGGACGAGCGCCTGGACGCCCCGGGGGCTCGCCCCGAACTTCACATAGCGGTTCGTGTCCGCGTGGGCGAACCGCGAGCCGGGGTGGGTGCCCATCGCGATCCGGATCGCGTAGTCCTCGACCGGGCGCGCGATCGGCACCGAGAGCACGGTGTCGCGCATGTCGAGGACCTCGTCCCGGTGGACGACCGCCTCGGCCCTCGGCTCCTCGACCCTGGTGGTCCGCTCGACGATCTCGCGGAGCTCGTCCTGGTCCGGGTACCCGATCCGGAGCTTCATCAGGAAACGGTCCATCTGCGCCTCGGGCAGCGGGTAGGTCCCCTCGAGCTCGATCGGGTTCTGGGTCGCCATGACGAAGAACGGTTCCTCGAGCCGGTGGGTCCGGTTGCCCACCGAGACGCTCTTCTCCTGCATGGCCTCGAGGAGCGCCGACTGCGACTTCGGGGTGGCGCGGTTCACCTCGTCGGCGAGCATCAGGTTGCAGAAGATCGGGCCGGGCTGGAAGTCGAGCACCTTCGCGCCGGTGTCCGTCTCGCGCACCACGTTCGTGCCCACGATGTCGCCGGGCATGAGATCCGGGGTGAACTGGACGCGGTTGAATCTCAGGTGCATCGCTTCCGAGAGCGTCTGCACGATCTTCGTCTTGCCGAGCCCGGGGATGCCCTCGAGGAGCACGTGCCCCCGCGTGAGCAGGCAGGTGAGGATCCCGCTGACGACCTCGCGGTTCCCGACGATGACGCGGCCGACCTCGGCCTGGATCCGGTCGTGCCGCTCGCAGAAGGTAGCGACGCGGCTCTCGATGTCGGCGGGCGCGTCCGCCAGTGCGGTTTCCGGAGTCATGATGGATCTCTCCCTTCTGGTTCCCCTTCGGAGGAGGCGGCGCCGGCGGTCTCGCGAATCCTGAGGAAGTAGGCGCGGACGAGCGGCCGGAGCCCGGCAGGGATCGGGCGGCTCTTCGAGACGGTCTCGTCGGCGTACTCCGAGAGCGAGCTCACCGAGTCGTAGGCGACCGTCGCGTCCTCACGGCGGCTCTGGCGCTCGACCAGCTGTTCGGGCGCCGGCTCCTCGTCGAGCGGGGCGGGGATCGCCTCCATCTCGAGCTGGACCTCGAGGCTGGTCGGCGCCCCGAAGACTTCGGATTCGCCGCCGCCTCCCGGCCCGGTCATGTTCCCGGCGGGGCCGGCGTCCATCGGGATCGGCGCCCCCATCTGTCCCTCGGCGGCCATCATCTGGACCTGCCCCGAGAGCCCGGCGGCGCCCTGCGGCATTCCCGAGGCGGGCTCGCCGCCCTCGCCGGCCTGCGGCTGACCGCTCCCCTCCCCCTCCCCGGGAAACGGCAGCTGCTGCGTCGCGCCGTCGCCGGCCGCGTTCATCGCCTCTCCGTCCATCGCCTGCAGGTTCTCGGCGAGCTGCTCGAACGCCTCCTCGGCGGTCATGCCGCCTTCCATCAGCTCCATCATCTCGGCGGCCGCGGCCTCGAGGCCGCCCTCGGGACCACCTTCGAGCGATTCGAGCAGCGCCTGCAGCTCTTCGGGGCTGTTCGCGGCGCGCATCGCTTCGGAGAGGCTCTCGAGCCATTCCGAGGCGGCGAGCGATTCGGCCGAATCCATGGCCCCGGCGAGCGCGGCGAGCGCCGCCGAGACCTCCTCGCTCGACTCCTCGAAGGCCCGCTCGTCCATCGCCTCGGCGAGCGCCGCCCGGAGGCCGTCCGCATCGTCGGGATCCTCGGGGAAGGGGAGCTCGCCGGCGCGGAGCTCGGCAAGGATTTCCTCGGGCGAGCGGGCCTCGACGCGGGCGTCCTCCGGATCTTCGAGGTCCTCGGAGCCGGGGGGCGGCGGTTCCGCCGCGCCGGATCCCGGGGCGAGGGTCCGGGCGAGGCGGCCCCAGGCCGATTCGGAGACCAGCGGGCCCTCGAAGAGCGCGAGGGCGCCGGCGAGCCCCGCGAGCGTCAGGAAGGACGCGACCACCGGCCGGGGCGCCCGGAGCGGCACGAGCGCCGGCGCCTCGAGCCCGTCGGCGTGGCGGCGCGCCCGGCGGATCTGGTGCGCCTCCCAGCCGGTCGTCGCGTCGCGGTTCGCGAACCACTGCGCCGAGGCCAGCTCGTCGTGGAACCCGCCCTCGCGGTCCCCCGCCGCCGCGGCGCGTGCGTAGCTCGTCCCGGTCCAGAAACGGTAGAGGACCGCGAGGGCGCCGAGGACGGCGACCGCCACCACCAGCCAGGGAAGGCCGTCCCCGAAGAGGCGCGGCGCGAACAGCGCGAGCGCGACCGCGGCGGCGGCGTAGCCGGAGTCCCGGATCGCCCCGAGGATGCGGAGCCTCAGGTCGAGGCGCCGGATCAGGTCGTGGAAGGGAACCGCGCGGGAGTCAGGCAAGGGTCGTCCGGCCGGTGGGCAGTCGTGGAGTCGTCCTTCCGGCCAGCAGGGGTTCGGACCGCCGGCAGGCTTATCCATCCTGCCGGCAGGCAGAATTCGCCTAGTGTACCGCCTGCGCCCCCCGCACCACCGTGGCCCGGCCTGACCCGGAGTCGCCGGGGACCCCGAACCGCACCTCGGCCCCACCGGGTAGACTTGTGAACCCGATCACCGGAGGCCCCCATGCTCGAAGTCCTGCGGCTCGACGGATACCGCAGCTTCGGTCGTTATCGGTTGTCTGACCTGACGCGAGTGAACCTGCTCGTCGGCCGGAACAACAGCGGCAAGACCTCGCTCCTGGAGGCCGTCGAACTCCTGGTGTCGTGCGGAGATCCTCGGGTGCTGCTGCGGTCGGCGGAGCGTCGCGGGGAAACGGCTCGGGGCCGTGATCCGGATGCCCGGACGCCGTACTGGCGGACGAAGGTCGCCCACCTGTTCCACGGTCACGATCTCGGGTCGGGAACCGGCATCCGGCTCGATGGCGAACCACGGCGTCGCGCGATCACGCTCCAGATCCGTCCGCTCACAGACGAAGAGGGGAACGGCGAAGCGGCGCGCTCTCTCTTCGACGAGGGCGAAGAGACCGCTCCGGCGCTCGCGCTCGAGATCCGCGGACCCTCGCGAGAGCGCCCTGTGGTTCTGCCCGTCGGCCGCGACGGATCCGTCGGTTACCGCAGCCTCCGCGCCACTGGCGCCCTTGCGGGAGCCGCGGACAGACTCCCGCGGACCCGGTTCCTGACGCCGCGCTCGCTCGATCCCGGCTCGATGAGGACGATGTGGGACGCGGTCCAGATCGAGGGGCGCGAAGCGGAAGTCGTCCGCGCGGTGCGCCTCGTGGTTCCCGACCTCGAATCCATCCATTTCCTGTCGAGCGATCCCTCGCGGTCTCGCCTCGGCGCCGCTGGCGTTCTCGTCGGACTCGGTGACGGCCGGCGCGTGCCTCTGGGCAGTCAGGGTGATGGAATGCGCCGTATCCTCGCCCTCTCGCTCTCGCTCATCGACAGCACCGGCGGCTTCCTGCTGATCGATGAGATCGAGGCGGGCCTGCACTGGACCGTGATGCGAGACATGTGGCGCTTCGTCGTCCGGGCGGCCAGGGAGTCCTCCGTCCAGGTCTTCGCCACGACGCACAGCCTGGACTGCGTTCGCGGACTGGCGTCGCTGCTCGATCACGACCCCGACCTCGGCTCCGAGGTCAGCGCGCACAAGCTGGACCGACGGCTGGAGAGTGCAGTCGCTCTCGACGCCGACTCGATCCGGACCGCAGTGGAGCAGGAGATCGAGCTCCGCTGACCTCTGATCTGACCGGGGATCGGCTCCTCAATCGGCAGGAGCCACCGCAGCCAGACTTCCGTGGCCCGCTACGGCCTGTTCGGCGCTCGTCAGGAAGCGGGGCCTCCGGGAGTCGTCGCCGGAGATCCATTCCTCGATGTCATCGAGATCCTCCAGGAACTCCTTCCTCGATACGTTTCCGTAACGCCAACAACTCAACCATGACCGTCCCGGTCCATCGCCAATGGCCTCCCGGGACGCCCGCAGACTCTGCTCCGCGGCTTTCCGGTCACCGGTTACGCGATACGCCACCGCCAGACATTGAAGGTGGTTCGGATCTCCGTCCCCCCTCTCTCCCGAACCGGCCAACCGAACGACTCGCCGAAACGGTTCTTCCCGCAGCACGCCGTCCGCTCCCCAGAGCGCCATCCCGTAGTTGAAGGCGTCCTGGATCGGCATGTCCTCTACGCCTCGCCCACCTCGGCGCAGCAGCGCAGCAGCATCCGCGCACCGCCCGCTACCGATATACATGATCGTCAGGGAATTGCGCGCTAACTCGTACGATTCCAGATCGTCGAGCGACTCCAGCAGGGCGATAGCGATCCGATGGTCGCCGCGTTCGAAGAGCAACGAGCCAACGATAGAGCGATCCGTCGCATCCAGGCTGCGAACTCGAGGCGTCTCCAGGAGCTCCTCGGCCGTGGCATCCGCGAGATGCAGTGCTTCCACGACATCCCAAGGTTCCGCGGAATCGCCTTCGAGCGCGTGGAGCGCGTCAGCGGTCGCGCCGGCGGAGTCCCCCTTCTCTCTCCACCAGCGGCTCCGGCGGAGAAGGATGTCCGTATCGAGGCAACCGGCTCCGACGGCCAGATCGATCAGCCGGGCCTCCTCTTCTCGACGCCACTCCTGACGGTACCGTCGCGAAATCGCGGCCAACACCTCCCCGTCAGCGTGGTAGTTCTTCTCCAGCATCAAGAGTGCTTGCTCTTTCTCATCCGGAGACTCCAGAATCCGTGGCAGGGGCGGAAGATCATCTCGCGGAGGGCGAAGCCAGGACAGCGCACCGTCCCGATCCGCGAGGTTGCCGCGTACGATCTCGTCGGCGAGCGCCCGGTATTCGGTGGCGAGCCGGCTCTTCGGGCGGTCGTGGATGAAGATCGCCTGATTCAGCAGGGCCAGACTGTCGTACCGGTGCACGACGAGGGGATCGCTCTCCATTGCGAGTTCGTTCCGGAACGACTGGATCTGGCTTCGGAGGATCTCGTCCTCGTCGTCGAGATCCGGCACGTTGGACATCACGAAGTGGAGGGTGATCTGCTTCTCCCGCGACCCCCGCGCCTCCTCGCGAATGTCGTGGACGACTCTCGCCAGGCCGTTCAGGTTCTGCCGGTTCGGAAAGAAGACGGCCACCACGGCATCGGGAAGTTGCCTGGTGCAGATCCCGCCCGTGTCGGTATGTCCGGTCCGGGAGTCCACCAGTACCCAGTCGGCTCCCATCTTCTGGTCCCACTGGGCCTTGAGGTCCTCGAAGAGGAGATATCCGTCCCGTCTGGCGTAGAGTTCGGCCCAATCGATGTCCCGAAAACGGCCTCCGTAGTCACGCTGCGGTGATCCGGCGGGCATCACCCAGAGCTGCCCGCCCTCCCGCCCGACTCCGGGCACCTCGTAGAGAAAGTCGGCTACATCCGGAGCCTCACCCGTGTCCCGGTAATGGAGCACGAAGTCCACGATTCCGCGCGACGGGTTCTTCGGACGCAGGAGGTCGAACGAATCGAGTCCGGGAGCCTCCAGGTCGAAATCCGCTGCGATGACCTTGCGCCCCCGGTTCGCGAGCTCGACCGCAACGTTCGCCAGCGCCATCGTCCGTCCCACGCCGCCCTTGAACGAATAGAAAGTGGTCGTGTACACGGCGCGTCTCCGTCAGTTCGCTCGCAGCCAGAAGTCTGCCTGATCCTGCCGATACCGGCCCGGATCCCGAAGGCACCGGAAGCTCGGCTTCCAGCCTCGCACCGAAGCCTTTCGATCCGCCCCCAGGCGCTGCAGCGCCCGCATGTTGTCCTGGTCGTCGAGCAGGCGCAGGTACCGGTCGTTCGCGCGGTTCTGGATGATGGCCCCCGTTTCCCATCGGCGCAGCGTCGCTTCCCCGAGCCCGGTGATCCCGGCGAAGGCCGCGCGGGAAAGACGGTGACGTTTCCGCAGGGAGACGATTTCGCGCGGCGTCAACACGCCATGGTGGGCGCAGACCGCCTCGTGCCTCGCTTCCTCCCCTTCATGGCCGAGCCATGCGGAACCGCACGACGCGCACACATCCACCGGAACTCGGGCGTTCAATTCGACGGCGGACTCATCAGCGCCGTAGGTGAAGGTGTGGTCCCGCCACTCCGTGTGCATCGGAGCGCCGCAGATGCAGTCGTCTGGCGCTCGGGCCTGCCTTGCGTAAGTTCTCATGCTCGTTGGCTCCTGTCGTCGCCCGATTCAATGCTCGGAGTAGTGGAAGCTGCGCCCCCACAGCCTTCCACCGACCAGCTCCACCTTCACATAGAGCAGTGATCGGTTCGCTTCGAGCCGGATGTGCATCACGTATCCCCTGGCGCCCTCTGGTTTCCGGAGGAACCGTTCCTGGAGTTCATGCCCCTCCTCGATGCAGTCTGCGACGAAGTTCCAGGCGCCCCGGTCCGTGAACGGAAGGCCGCTCTCGGGTTCGTTCACGGTCTGCGGGCGCCATCTGGTCGGACGTTCCATCGTGAAATCGGAGGTGCGACGCCGGCGGTGTCGGGCGAGAGTGGCGATCTGCCGACGGATCTCTTCACTGACGGGCACCAGCGCGGGAGATCATATGACAGCTCTGTCCTCCGTTGCAAACGAGTTGGCAGAGTGGACCGATCATTTGATCGCCGCGGTGGCGATCGCAGCCTCCGCCCGGACCTCGTTCGCGGGAGGGGTGGCTGCCCGGAGGCGTGGCGCTCGGGGGCGCCGGCGTTCCGGAGCGGGCTACGGCTCGAAGCGGGCGGCGTAGATCGGGGGGAGCTCGGCGCTGATCAGGTCCCAGCTCTCGCCGAGATCCTCGGAGATCCAGAGCGCGCCGGTCGTCGTCCCGAGCGCGAGCGCCTCTCCGGAGGGGTGGACCTCGAGCCCGTGCCGGTACACCACCGCGAAGGAGTCTCGCTCCGGAAGTCCCCGGCCGAGCGCTTCCCAGCTCTCCCCGCCGTCCCGGGTCCGCGCCACCACCATCCGGCGGTCCACCGGGACCCGGCACTCGTCCTTGACGAGCGGCGCGCTCCAGGCCATGTCCCGATCCTCGGGATGCGCGGCCACCGCGAAGCCGAACGAGGACGGAGGCACCTCGATGCTCGTCCAGCTCTCGCCGCCGTCGTCGGAGCGGAAGAAGCCGTTGTGGTGCTGGCACCAGATCCGGTTCCGGTCGGCGGCGCAGCACGCGAGGCGGTGCGGGTCCTGGATCTCGGGGTCCTCGCGCTGATCGGGCGGCATGTATTCGGCGAACATGCCGCTCGTGCTCACCCGCCACGAGGCGCCGCCGTCCTCGCTGATCCAGACGCCGCCACAGGAGACCGCCGCAGTCACCCGGCGACCGTCGGGCGAGACCAGGACCGAGTGGATCCCGGGCTTCGGGTAGCCGCCGCCGAACCACTTCGACTTCCGGCCCGGCTCGTTCCAGAGCGCCTCGTTCAGCGTCCAGGAGGCGCCGCCGTCGTCCGAGCGGAAGAGCCCGCCGGGGATCGTCCCGCACCAGAGCGATCCGGGAGCGGGGCCCGCCGCCTCGAGGCACCAGAGGAGATCCACCGAGGGCGCGCCGGCGGCGGCGCCTTCGGCCTTCGGGTACGCGGGGGCCGGCAGCGCCCGGAACGAAGCCCCGCCGTCCTCGGACACCCGGAGCTTCACCCCGAAGTGGCCGAGGTCGAGAGCGGCGTAGAGCCGCCCGTCCCGTCCGTCGGGGAGCACCTGGGAGACCGGATCCCCGACGAAGCTGGCCCGCTCGAGGCGCCAGTCGCCCCTGGCGGCGCGCCGGAGCCCGAGACAGCCCTTCCGCGTTCCCAGGTGGAGGAACAAGATCAGCCTCCGGAGAGCGCCTGCATCACATGGATCTCGGCGCGCTCGCCGATCGGGTCGCCGAGTTCCGTGCGGTCGCGCACCGGAACCCCGTCCACATAGATCACCACATGGGTGCGCAGGCGGCCCTGATCGTCCACGACATAGGACCGAAGCGCCGGATTCTCCCGGAAGACCGAAGAAAGCGCCTCCGCGACCGTTCCGCCCGCCACTTCAGTGTCCCTCACGACGAGGTGACGCCGCAGGTTCGGGGTGAAACGGACTGCGGCCATCCCGCAGACCCTCACCCGTCCCGGAGCGCGCGGGCGAGGCGCCCGAGCGCGTCCCCGATGCGCCGCTGGTTGTCCGGCCCGAACCGCACCAGGTGCTTGCTCGCCTCGTCGAGATCCTCGAGCGCCCGGTCGCGGTACTCGTAACGCAAGGTCCTGGCATCGAGCAGGATCGGGAGTTCGGGGACCGGGGCCCGCGCCAGCCGGTCGCAGGCGAGGAGGAGCGCCTCGCCGAAAGTGCGTTCGGGGCGCCCGAGCTCGGCGTAGGCCAGATCCATGAGCGGCATCACCTCCCGAATCGTCCGCGCGAGCGCCGGGATATCCGCTTCGCCGATCGCCGCCGCGAGCGAGTCGTAACGCCGGAAGCCGGCAGGATCCACCCGGAGTTCCTCGCCCTCGCCCGCCACCCGGAAGCCGCCCTGCGGCGCGAGTCCCCGGAGCGCCCGCCTCGGGGAGACGCCGTCGGCGATGTTGTCCACCGCGACCGCGATCTGCCCGGCCAGGCCGTCACCGAGGAGCCAGGCGAGCGCGTCGGGGTCGTTCGTGAGCGCGGCGAGGAGGTCGCGCAGGAAGGGATCGCTCGCATCGAGCGGCGGCAGCTCGAGCGCTTCCTCGACGGGCCCGGGCCCGGGCTCCGGCTCCACGGTCCCGGCGACCGTCCCGACCGGAACCGGCGGCGCCTCGCGCCCGAGCCAGAACCAGACGGCGAGCAGCCCGGCGACGGCCAGGGCCCCGAGCCCGGCCGTCACGAGGCCCCCGCGGCGCGCGGTCCGGTCCGCTGCCTCCGGCTGGCTCTCCGGCGGGACGACCTGCCCCCACTCGTCCTCGTTGACCTTCCCGAACCGATCGTCGCCCGCCGGCGGCGCCTCGCCTCTCCGATCGTCTTCCACGGACCCCTCTGCGCCTGAATGATACCCGTCGCGGCCCCACCCGGGAACCGTTCACTATCATCGTGCGAGGCGATGATCCGGCTCCGCAACCTGGCGATCGTCGTCCTGCTCGCCGCGGTCGTGTACGCGATCGTCCCCCGGGAGCGAAAGTCCCGGCTCCGCGGCAAGGTTCGCGAGTTCGGACGGGCGCTCGTGATCTCGCTCGCGCTCTACTGGATCCTGATGATCTTCCGCACCTGGTTCGCGGGCTGACGAACCCCGACGGAGAAGACGCATTGACCGACGACCCGATCCGGCGCTCGCCGGAGGAGTGGAAGGAGCGGCTGACCCCGGAGCAGTTCCGGATCACCCGCCGCGGCGCGACGGAACCGCCGTTCACCGGCGTCCACTACCGACGGCGGGGTCCCGGCGACTACCGCTGCGTCTGCTGCGGGGCGCTCCTCTTCTCGTCGCGGGACAAGTACGATTCCGGGAGCGGCTGGCCGAGCTTCACCCGCCCGGCGGCGGGCGCGGAGATCGCGACCACCACCGACCGGAGCCTCGGGATGATCCGCACCGAAGCCACTTGCCGGCGCTGCGACGCGCACCTCGGCCATGTCTTCCCGGACGGCCCGCGCGAGGAGACCGGGCAGCGCTACTGCATCAACTCCGCCGCGCTCGACTTCCGCCCGGAGGAGGGAGGCGGAGACGACCGCTGACCCGCTCCTCGCGGCGCTGCTGCTGGTTCCGGCGGGCTTCGTCGCCGGAGCGCTGAACGTGGTCGCCGGCGGCGGGTCCTTCCTCACCCTGCCGCTGCTCATCTTCCTCGGCCTCCCCCACCAGGTGGCGAACGGCACGAACCGACTGGCGATCCTGATCCAGACCGCCACCGCCGTCGAGACCTTTCGCCGCGCCGGCGCGATGCCCCCGGCGGTCCTGTCCCGGCTCGGGCTCGCAGCGGTGATCGGCGCCGTGCTCGGCAGCGCGCTCGCCGTCCGGGTGGGAGAGGCCGCGTTCCTCCGGTTCCTGTCGGTGGTCATGGTCGCGTTCACGCTCGTCCCGCTCGTCCAGCACCGGTTCCGCCGGAACGACCCGGACCGTCTCGCGCCGCGAGCCGGGATCGGCCTCTGCGCCTCGTTCCTCGTCGTCGGCTTCTACGGCGGCTTCGTCCAGGCGGGGGTCGGGTTCCTCTCGCTCGGCGCCACCTCCTGGGCGGGTTTCGGGCTCGTCGCCGGAAACGCGATCAAGGTCGCCTGCATCTTCCTCTTCTCGATCGTCTCGCTCGCGGTGTTCGCCGCGAACGGAGCCGTGGACTGGTCCGTCGGGCTCGCCCTCGGGGTCGGGACCTTCGCCGGGGCGATCCTGGGGGCCCGGCTCACGGTCCGGGCGGGCGACCGGATCCTCCGGATCGTGGTCGCCGCCGCCACCCTGATCTTCGCCCTCGCGCTGTGGCTCCGGGCGTGAGCCGGAAGCGGCCCGCCTGGGAGATCCCGGCGAACGCGCTCCCGCACGAGCGGCGGCGACTCCGCCCGCCGGGGCCGTTCCGCCTCGAAAGTGGCGCGACGCTCCCCGGGATCGAGATCGCGTGCGAGACCTGGGGCCGGCCGGACGAGACCGCCGTGCTCATCGCCCCGGCGCTCTCGGCGGACGCCCACGCCGCCGGCCGGGACTCCACCGGCAAGGCGGGCCTCGGCTGGTGGGACCCGATGATCGGCCCGGGCAAGGCGTTCGACACCGACCGGTTCTTCGTCGTCTGCATGAGCCTGCTCGGCGGCTGCGGCGGGACCACCGGCCCGGGGAGCCTCGACCCCGAGACCTCGCGTCCCTTCGGGCCCGACTTCCCCGTGGTCAGCGTGGGCGACCTGGTGCGCGCCGCCCGCGTCGGCCTCCACGAGCTCGGCGTGCGGCGCCTCGACGCGATCGCCGGGGGCTCGCTCGGCGGGATGCAGGCGCTCGAATGGGCCGCCGCCTTCCCCGAAGAAGTGGATGCGGTCATCGCGGTGGCCTCCACCGCCGCCCTCTCCGCCCAGGGGATCGGCTGGAACTGGATCGCCCGCAACGCGATCACCGCCGATCCCGAGTGGCGCGGCGGGCGCTACGCCGAATCCGGCGCCCGCCCGGCAGCCGGGATCGGAGTGGCGCGGATGGTCGGCCACCTGACCTATCTCTCCGCCGCCGGGGTGGCGGCGCGTTTCGGGCGGAACCTCCAGGACCGCGAGGACTTCGCCGGCGACCCGCGGGCCGCCGACTTCCAGATCGAGTCCTACCTCCGCCACCAGGCCGAGTCGTTCGACGCCCGCTTCGACGGGAACGCCTACCTCCTCCTCTCCCACGCGCTGACCCGGTTCGATCTGGCTCGGCGGCACGGCGGCGGCGATCTCGAAGCCGCGACGGGGCGGTTTCGCTGCCGGACGCTGCTCCTCTCGTTCACCTCGGATTGGCTGTACCCTTCCGCCGACTCCCGAAGACTCGCCCGCGCGCTCGCAGCGAGCGGCAATGCGGTAGTCCACGACGAAATCGACACGCTCGCCGGACATGACGCCTTCCTGCTCGAGGCGGGCCGGATGACCCCGCTCATCCGCGAGTTCCTGCTCCCGGCGGACGAGGCGCGCTCCCGGTGACCACCCCGAGGGGCGGCGGCTTCGGCTTCGCCACCCGCGCCGTCCACGCCGGGGCGCGCCCGGAACCCCACACCGGAGCCCGCGCGATCCCGATCTTCCAGACCGCGAGCTACGTCTTCGAGGATCCCGAGGCGGCGGCGGCCTACTTCGACCTCCAGGAGTACGGGAACACCTATTCCCGGATCATGAACCCCACGGTGGCGGCGTTCGAGGAGCGGGTGGCGAGCCTCGAGGGCGCGGTCGGCGCGGTCGCCTTCGCCTCCGGGCTCGCGGCGCAGGCGGCGGCGTTCTTCACGATCCTCCGGCCGGGGGACCACCTCGTCGCCTCGCGGGCGCTCTACGGGGGCACCCTGACCCAGATCCGGCACTTCGAGCGGAAGTTCGGGTTCGAGGCCACCCTGGTGGACCCGGGCGACGCGGAGGCCTGGCGGGCCGCGGTTCGCGAGGAGACCCGCCTCTTCTTCGGGGAGGTCATCGGGAACCCCGGAGGCGATGTCCTCGACCTCGAGACGGTCGCCGGGATCGCCCGCGCCGCCGGCGTCCCGCTCCTGGTGGACTCTACCTTCGCGACCCCGTGGCTCTGCCGGCCCCTCGAGTGGGGGGCCGACATCGTGCTCCATTCGGCGACGAAGTTCCTCGGCGGCCACGGGACGAGCATCGGCGGGGTCGTCGCCGACTCGGGCCGGTTCCCGTGGACGGCGGCGAAGTTCCCCGGAATCACCGACCCCTCCCCCGCCTACCACGGGCTCGCCTTCCAGGACACCTTCGGGGAATACGGGTTCCTGATGAAGCTCCGCGCCGAGACGCTGCGGGACCTCGGAGCGTGCCTCTCCCCGTTCAACGCCTTCCTGTTCCTGCAGGGCATCGAGACGCTGCCGCTCCGGATGGAGCGCCACGCGGCGAACGCCCTCGCGGTCGCGCGCTTCCTCGAAGGGCGTCGCGAGGTCGGCGCGGTGGCCCATCCCGGGCTCCCCTCGAGCCGTTTCGCGCCGCTCGTCGAGAAGTACCTCCCGCGGGGCGCGGGCGCGGTGTTCTCGTTCGATCTCGCCGGGGGGCGCGCGGCGGGGGCGCGCTTCATCGAGGCGCTCGACCTGTTCTCGCACCTCGCCAATGTGGGCGACGCGAAGAGCCTGGTGATCCATCCGGCGAGCACGACGCACCGGCAGCTCGGCCCGGAAGAGCTCGCGGGCGCCGGGATCGCTCCCGGGACGATCCGCCTCTCGGTGGGGATCGAGGATCCCGAGGACCTGATCCGGGATCTCGAGCGCGGGCTCGCCGCCGCCCGCGAGGAGTCAGCAGCATGACCGACGCCGCCTGCGAGCTTCCCGGGGCTGCCGGCCCCGACCTCGCTCGCTATCAGGACCCCGCGAGGATCCGTCGCCTGCTCGCCTCCGCGCGCACCGTCGCCGTGGTCGGGCTCTCGCCGAAGCAGCTCCGGGCGAGCCACTTCGTCGGGTTCTACCTGCAGCGGAACGGCTACCGGGTGATCCCGGTGAATCCGCGCGAGAGCGAGATCCTCGGCGAGCGCTGCCACCCGAGCGTCGCCGCGATCGGGGAGCGGGTGGACATCGTGGATGTCTTCCGCGCGCCGGCGGCGGTTCCGGCGATCGTCGAGGAGTGCGCCGGCAGGGCGGGAGCGCTCTGGCTGCAGTACGGGGTGATCCACGAAGCGGCCGCCGAGCGCGCCCGGGAACTCGGGATCGAGGTGGTCATGGACCGGTGCATGAAGGTGGAGCACGCCCGCCACTTCGGGCGCCTCCACTGGCTCGGCTTCGCCACCGGGCGGCTGAGCGCCCGGCGCCCGAGCGCCCAGAGGCTCCCGGGCGGCTGATGGCCCGCTCCGCGGGCGAGCGGGAGCCGCCCCCGAGCGCGCCGGCCGACGCCACGATCCTCCGGCAGTTCGTGGCCCGGCCCCGGGAGGTCGGCGCCGTCTGGCGCAGCTGGCCCGCGCTCGGCCAGGCGATGGCCCGCGCGGTTCGCTGGCCCGAGAACGCCGTCGTGGTGGAGGCCGGCCCGGGTGACGGCGGGATCACCGAGAGCCTGCTCCGGGCGAAGCCGGAGGACGCGGCGTTCGTCGCCGTCGAGGTGAACCCTGCTTGCGCCGCCGCGCTCTCCCGCCGCCTCCCCGGAGTGCGGGTCGTCCTCGACGACCTCGAGAACCTGCCCGAGATCCGCGAGCGGGAACGCCTCGGGCCGATCGGCGCGGTCGTCGCCACCCTGCCCTGGTCGCTGCTGCCGCCGGAGCGCCAGGAGCGGCTGCTCGAGGCGATCCTCGCCACGCTCGCCCCCGGCGGGCAGCTCCTCTTCTACACCTACCTGCAAGCCCTTCCCTTCTTCGCTCGCTCGCCCTTCGCCAGAAGGGTCCGGGACCGCTTCGGGACCGTCGAGCGCGGGCGGATCGTCTGGCGGAACCTGCCGCCCGCCGCCGTCTTCGACTGCCGCGATCTCCACCCCGCGTGACCACCACGCCCGGAATGGGTGACAGGTTCTGACATGGAATCCCGCTAGCATCCCGGCGTGTTGCGCAGCCTCTTCCCCAGATCGTCGCCCGCGACTCCAGCAGCCTGTGGATAAAGCGCCCCGCATGGGAATCCGTCCTCGAAGAGGTGGGGAACCCCGTCGTCCGGGCGGATGCGGGGCGCTTTCCCCACAGGATGGCCGCCCGGATCGCTGGCGCGATCCGTTCCGCCGGCTTTCGCGGGGAGGGAGGACCCTCCCCGGCGGCGCTTCGCGCCGCGTCGGCGCG
>CAYGAO010000030.1:0-19207 GCA_964347715.1 uncultured Acidobacteriota bacterium | reverse complement strand
AATGTAGTGGCTCGGAGATGGGGGGGGGGGGGGGGGGGGGGGCGGGTCCCCCCCCCTCGCGATCGCGGGTGGGGCTACGGGCGGATGCGAGCCGCCCCACCTGCTGTTGACGGCGCCGGGCGGCGATGCTCGAACTGCTCGGGGTCGAGGGGCTGCCCGAGATCCGGCCGGGCGACGACCTGGCGCGCCTGACCCGGGAGCGCCTCGGGGCGCAGGGCGCCGCGATCGCGCGCGGCGATGTGCTCGTGGTCGCCCAGAAGGTGGTCTCGAAGGCCGAGAACCGTCTCGTCGCGCTCGATCGCATCCGCCCGGCGCCGATCGTCCGCGGGTGGTCGCTCGCCCGGGGACGCGACCCGCGCGAGGTCCAGGCGGTGCTCGCCGAGGCGCGCCGGGTGGTGCGGATCGCGGGCCCGGTGCTGATCACCGAGACCCGCCAGGGGTTCGTCTGCGCGAACTCCGGGGTGGACCGCTCGAACGCCGCCCCCGGGACCCTCTGCCTGCTGCCGGAGGATCCGGACCGGTCGGCGCGGGAGATCGCCCGTCGCCTCGGGGCGACCGCCGGGACCCCGGTCGGGGTCCTGGTCACGGACACCTGGGGGCGCCCGTTCCGGCTCGGGGCGGTGGAGGTGGCGATCGGGATCGCCGGAGCGCCGGCGCTGCTCGACCACCGCGGCCGCCGGGATCCCGCGGGGCGGACGCTCGGGACCTCGATGACGGCGGTCGCTGACGAGATCGCGGCCGCCGCCGGGCTCGTGATGGGGAAGCTGCGGCGAATCCCGGCGGTGCTGGTGCGGGGGCTCTCCTTCGGGGAGGAGACGACCGCGGGGACAGGGGCGGCGCTCCTGCGCGACCGAGGGGAGGATCTCTTCCGATGAACCGGGCCCCGGTGGCCGTCCTCGGCGGGACCGGACCCTTCGGGCGGGCGCTCGCCCACCGGCTCGCCGGCGGCGGCGCCGAGGTCCGGATCGGTTCGCGCGACGCCGGGCGCGCGGCCGCGGCGGCCGCCCGGATCCGGGGGGAGGGAGAGGGGCTCGCCGTTTCGGGAACGACGAACCGCGGGGCGGCGGAGGCGGGGGACCCGGTGTTCCTGACCGTCCCCTTCGAGGCCCAGGCGGGCCTGCTCGCCGAGGTCGGACCCGCCCTCGACGGGAAGCTCGTGATCTGCTGCGGGGTGATCTGGCCGCCGGGATCGCGGCCCGCGACCTCGGCGGGCGAGGAGGCGGCGCGCTCGCTCGCTGGCTCCGGCGCCCGCGTCGCGGCGGCCTTCCAGACGGTCGCCGCCGGCAGCCTGCGGGCGGACGCCGGGGAACCGCCGCTCCCCGATGTGCTCGTCTTCGCCGACCGGAAAGACGACCGCGCAACGGCGGCGCGCGCGGCGGCGCTCACCGGGCTCCGCGCCGTGCCGGTGGGTCCGCTCGCGGCGGCGCGGGGCGCGGAGGCGGCGCTCGGGCTGCTCCTCCGGCTGAACCGGGGCGGAGCCAGGAACGCCGGACTCTTCGTGACCGGCCTCGATGGTTGAAGCGGCGGCTCGGCGCCGCCCCGGGACCGGCGCGGCCCCGTCGCTCTCGACCATGCCCGGCCTCGATGGTTGAAGTGTCGGCTCGGCGCCGCCTCCTGATCGGAGCGCTCCCCTTCCTCGGGACGGCGCTGATCCTCGCGTTCCTCTGGTGGCGCATCCCGCCGGAACGGCTGCTGGACGCCTTCGCGGGCGCCGATCCGATCCGTTTCTTCGCGGCGCTCCTCCCCGTATCCGTCCTGTACGTCGTCCTCGACACCGTGCTCCTCGCCTCGGTGACGCGCTGGTTCCATCCCCCGGGGCTCGTGTTCCGCGACGCGCTCGCGGTCCGGGGAGTGGACTACCTGGTGAGCCTCTGGAACGGGCGGGTCTCGCAGGCGGCGATGGTCGGCACGCTCGGGCGGCGCCTCGGCCGGGAGCACCCGGATTCCGGCTACTGGGAGTGCGCCGGGACGGTGCTCTTCCTCGATCTCTGCCAGCGGGCCCACCTGCTGCTCTGGGCGGCGGGGGGCGCGGCCTGGCTCGGCGGCGCGGCTCCCGGGCGGGTTCCGGCAGCGGCGGCGATCGGCATCGCCGGGCTGGTGCTGCTCGTCGCCTTCCTCCGGGAACGCTTCCGTCGGGTCGGGATCGGGCCGCCGCGCTGGCGGTTGCTCCGCTCGCTGCGGAGCGCCGCGCCCGGGCACTACCTCGCGGCGCTCGCGCTCAAGGCGCCGCTCCTCGTCGCGGCGGGCATCGGCCACCACTTCGCCCTCCGGGCGTTCGGGATCGGGATCCCGGTCGCGTCGCTGCTCGCGACCCTTCCGATCATCTTCCTCGCCGGCGCGCTCCCGATCGCCGTGGCCCGGGTCGGGACGAGCCAGGCGGCCTGGCTCTACTTCCACGCCGGCGCGGCAGCCGCCGCTCCCGGTGGCGAGGCGGCGCTACTCGCCTACAGCCTCGCCGCCCACCTGACCTTCCTGCTCGCGAACGCGGCGCTCGGCGCGCCGTTCCTGCCCGCGGCGTGGCGGGCGATCCGGGGAGTCGGGAACGCTACGGCAGGCGCCGGTACACGGCTCGGAGGAGTACCGGGTCCCCGCCCCACGGCAGGCTGAGCTCGGTGCGCACCACGAGCACCTCGCCGGTCGCCTGGAGCGTGCGCCGGGACTCGACCTCCCCCAGCGGGAGCCGGCGTTTCTCGTGGACCCGGACGATCCCGGAGCGGATCTCGGCGACGGTCGTGATCCGGCCGCCGCGGCCGTCCTCGCGGAGGTGTTCCTCCCCGTCGAGGTAGAGGATCTGGACCCGGTCCTCGAGCACGAGCCGCAGCTCCGCGCCCGACCGCTCGATCTCGAGCAGCTCGGGGAGGGCCGCGAAACCCGCCCGGTTCTCCGCGCCGGCGCCGGTGAACTGCCGGGGACGCATCCCCCGTCCCCGGCGGCGGCCACCGCGCTCCATCGCCTCCTCCGCCGCCCGCCGGATGGCCTCGGCCGGGTCGTCGCTCGCTTCCGGATCGAGCTCCCAGCGCCCGGCGAGCGCCGCCTCCTCCTGACCGGGGGCCGACGCCCCGAACAGCAGCGCCCCGCCCGCGACCAGAACGAGCGCCGCGCGGCGCGGGATCGAGCGGGCGTCCATCCGCCGGCAAGGATAGCCCCGCCTTGGGGAACGACTGCCTTTTGACGGGCGCGCCGGAACCTCCATAGAATCGAGCACCCCGTGTTCCCGAAACCGACCCTCGCCACCGGGCTCCTCGCCGCGCTGGCCGCGGGCGCCACCGGCGCCCAGCCGCCCGAGACCCGGAGCCCGCAGGAACGCCTCGACGAGGCCGCGGACCGCGCCCATCGCGCGGCGGCCGACGGGGAGAGCGCCGGGGAGAAGGCGCGCCGCGCGATCGCCGCCGCCGGGCGCCTGCCCGAGACCCGGGACGCCCCGGGGGGCCGGTTCGTCCGCCGCACGCTCGTGGACGAGATCCTCGGCGCCCAGTTCGCGGCGAACCGCGTCCCCCACGCCGCGCCGGCGTCCGACGCCGCCTTCCTGCGGCGCGCGACGCTCGATGCCACCGGGCTCATCCCCACCCCGGAAGCCGTCCGCGCCTTCCTCGCCGACGACGCGCCGGACAAGCGGGGGCGGCTCGTGGACGAGCTCGTCGGCTCCGAGGAGTTCGCCGAGCAGTGGGCGTGGTTCTTCGGCGACCTGTTCCGCCTCGCCCACCAGGTGGGACCCGTCCGCCACCCGTTCCAGAGCTGGATCCGGGAATGGCTGACCACGGACCGGCCCTACGACGATGTCGTCCGCGACCTGCTCACCGGGGTGGCGAAAGCCCACGGCAGCGTTCCGCCGCTCGCGTTCCTGGCCCGTTCGCACCAGGCGAAGAGCCGGATCGTGATGAGCCCGGACGACTACTCGATCCACAACCGGCTGGACGCGCTGGACCAGTTCCATGTGGATGTGTCGCGGGTCTTCCTCGGCATCAATACCTCCTGCATCTCGTGCCACGACGGCGCCGACCATCTCGAACCCCTGAACGAGTGGCTCTCGAAGCGGACTCGAGAGGAGTTCTACCGGCACTCGGCCTTCCTCGGCGAGACCCGGCTGATCACGACCTGGGACGACCGCTCGAAGAACGTGGTGGTGGACCTGATCGTGGACGACCTGGCGAAGGGCTACGACACCGGCGACGACGCGCCGTACCACACGCTCTCCGAGGGCCGCTTCCCGAGGCTCGAGGGGCTGGCCTACGAGCCGGCCTTCCTCCTCACCGGGGAGACGCCGGCGCCGGGCGAGAACCCGCGCGACGCGCTGGCGCGGATGATCACCGGCCATCCGCAGTTCGCCCGCGCCACCGTGAACCTCGTCTGGGGCAAGCTGATGACGGTCGCTTTCGTCGAGCCCTACAACGCCTTCGACCTGGATCGGATGGGGCGGCTCGCCGAGGGGGAGACCGACCCGCTGCCAGCGCGCCCGCTGAACCCGGAGCTGCTGGAAGCCCTCGCCGAGGACTTCCGGGCGAGCGGCTTCAGCTTCTGGCGCCTGGTGAAGACGATCATGAAGTCCGAGGCCTACGGGCTCTCCCCCCATCTCGCCGACGAGTGGGACGATTCCTGGACGGGGTACTACCCGAGGCGCTACATCCGGGTGCTCACCGGCCCGGAGCTCGTGGACTCGCTCGCGCTCGCCACCGGAGTGCCGACGGAGTTCGTGCTCGCCGGGACCACCGTGGAGCGAGTGAAGTCGCTCACCACCCCTTCGGACCTCGGGGGCCGGCGGGGGCGCGGCGAGGGCGCCTCGATCGACGCGCTGATGCAGAGCTTCTTCCAGAGCAACCGGATGACTCCGGCGCCGGTCGGAAACCGGGGGTCCATCCTCCAGGCGCTGCTGCTGATGCAGTCCGAAGCGGTGAACCGCCGGGTGCTGAGCGAGACCGGGGGGCGGGTCGGCCAGCTCGTCCGGTCGGCGGCGAGCCCGGAGGCCGTCGTGGAGGAGCTCTTCCTCGGCACGCTCGGGCGCTTTCCGACGGCCGCCGAAGCGGCGCTCGGCGAGGCGCGGATCCGGGCAGAGCGTCGGCGGGGCGCCGAGGACCTCCAGTGGGCGCTCGTGAACTCTCCCGAGTTCCTGCTGAACCACTGACCATCATGTGCGGTTCCGGCCCCCGCGTCGCCGACCTCTTCCCGGCGCGCCGGGAGATCCTGAAGCTCGGGGGCCTCGCACTCGCCGGCTCCTTCGCCAACCAGGCGATCTGGCCGCTCGCCGCCCGCGCGAACGGCCGGGCGAACCCCCGGGGCTCCGCCCGCTACTGCATCTTCATCGAGATGGGCGGGGCGATCAGCCCGATGGACACCTGGGACTTCAAGGAGACCCGCTGGACCCCGCCGGACCTCGACCTGGTCCGGGTGAACGACGAGGTCTCGCTGAGCCGCACGCTCTTCCCGAGGCTCGCCGGGCGCATGGACGAGGTGGCGCTGGTGCGCTCGATGCGCGCCCCCGAGCTGATCCACTTCAACGGGCAGTACCACACCCAGACCGGCCGGGCGCTGAATGTGGCGCTCGCCCGCGAGATCCCGGCGTTCGGCAGCGTGATCGCCGCCGAACTCGACGCCGAGCGGCGCGAGTCGGATTCCTTTCCGACCTATGTGAGCACCTACCTCACCCGGGCGCGCGCCGGCTCGATCGGCGCCGGTTTCCTGCCCACCCGGTTCTCGGGACTCGACCTGGACCCGACGACCGTCTTCGAGTCGTTCGGGGGCGATGTCGAGGGCAGCCGCCGGGTGCTCGAGGAGCGCTATCGCCTCCTGAACCAGCTGGCGGAGACGCGGATCCCCGAGCGCGCCTCGCTCGGCGACAAGGAAGACGACTACCGCGACTACTACCGGGCCGCCTACGGCCTCCTGACCGATCCGCGCTGGCCGCGGGTGTTCGCGGCAACGGAAACCGACCGGGAGCGCTACGGCGAGGACGAGTTCGGGCTCGGGTGCATCCTCGCCCGGAACCTGATCGAAGCCGACGCGGGGACCCGGTTCATCTACATCTACGACGGCGACAAGTGGGACCACCACGCGGGCATCTTCGACCGCTCGCGCCAGTGGAACCACTACACGACCTGTCCCCGGCTGGACCGGGGGTTCACCTCGCTGCTCGACGACCTCGGGTCGCGTCCCGGAAGCGAGGAGGGGAAGACGCTCCTCGACGAGACGCTGATCGTGGTCGCCAGCGAGTTCGGCCGCACCCCGGAGATGAACCCGGTCGCCGGGCGCGACCACTACCGGTTCGCCTACACGAGCATGTTCGCCGGCGGGGGCGTGGCCGGGGGCCGGGTGGTCGGGCGCACGAACGAGGACGGTTCGGAAGTCGTGGACCCGGGGTGGAAGCACGCCGGGCAGCCGTTCATGGACAACGTGGTCGCGACGATCTACTCGGCCCTCGGCATCGACTGGAGGAAGTCGGTGACGAACACGCCGTCGGGCCGGGAGTACCTCTATGTGGACTCGGTCTCGCTCGGCGGCTCCGAGATGATGTTCGACGACGAGATCGCGGAGATCTTTGCGTAGGCGACCCCCGGCCCTCGGAGTCTTCGGTCTCGCCGTCGGCGCCCTCGGCGGCGCGCTCCCGGGAGGGGCGGCGGCCCCCCACTGCAGCGCGGACCGCGCCGAGAACATCTGCTGGATCCCTCCCGGCGACTTCTGGATGGGCCGCACCCGCCTCTGGCTCATCGACGAGATCGGCTGGCAGGCGCGCGACCGGGTGGACGCCCGACCGGTGCACGCGGTCGAGCTTCCCGGCTTCTGGATGGATCGGACCGAGGTCACGCAGGAGTCCTTCCGCGAGTTCACCCACGCCACCGGGAGGGCCGAACCGTTCCACTGGCGGCAGGGGTTCCCCGAGGATTCGGCGCGGCTGCCGGTGTACAACATCACCTGGAGCGACGCCCGCGACTACTGCGCGTTTCGCGGCAAGCGCCTCCCCACGGAGGCCGAGTGGGAGAAGGCCGCCCGCGGCGGACTCGAGGGCGCCTCCTGGCCGTGGGGCGACCGGTACCGGCCCGAACCGCCGGAGGAGGGGGCGCCCCCGCCACCGCCGCCGGCGCGCGTCGGGCATCCGCGCGGGCCGACCGAGGTCGCGTCGTTTCCGGCGAACGGCTACGGACTCCACGACATGGTCGGGAACATCGCCGAGTGGGTCGCCGACGGCTACGACCTCGGGCACTACGCGGTGAGCGAGCGGGTGGACCCCCGGGGCCCCGAGGATGCGCCCTACCGGGTCTTCCGGGGCGGCAGCTGGGCCGACACCGACGAGCGGATCGCGAGCGTCTTCTACCGCAACTACACGAGGCCCGACACGCGGGTCCACGCGATCGGCTTCCGCTGCGCGCTCGACCATCCAGTCCAGGGAGATACCGAATGAACAACGACTCCGGGAACTCGAAACCGGGCGGCGAGATGCCCCGCCGCGAGCCGCTCCGCCGGCTCTCCGCAGCGACCGGCGCCGCCGCCGGGACCGCGGCGGGTGCCCCGGGGACCGAAGCCACGCTCGACCATCCAGTCCAGGGAGAAACCGAATGAACACCAGCTACGGGACCACGGAACCGGGTGGCGGGATTCCCCGCCGCGAGGCGCTCCGCCGGCTCTCGGCAGGGACCGGCGCCGCCGCCGTGGGCGCCGCTGGCGGGACGGCGGCGTGCGCTTCGGGGACCGAAGCCGCGGCCGACCCCGGGCAGCGGTTCCGCGCGATGCTCCAGGGCGGCGAGCCGGTCGTCTGCCCCGGCGCCTTCGACGTCCTCTCGGCGCGGCTCATCGTCGAGATGGGTTTCGAGTCGGTGCTGATCGGGGGCAGCGCGGCATCGGCGGCGAACTGGGGGCTCCCCGACTACGGCCTCGCCTCGATCACCGAGCTCATCGAGATCGCCTCCCGGATCGCCGGCTCGGTCCCGGTCCCCTGCTTCGCCGACGCCGACGACGGCGGCGGGAGCCCGCTCGCGGTCGCCCGCGCGATCCGCGGCTACGAGCGCGGCGGCCTCGCGGCGGTGATGGTCGAGGACCATGTCCAGGCGAAGCACCTCGGCGAAGGCGGCGTGCTCCTCGACACCGGCGTGATGCAGGACAAGCTGCGCGCCGCCGCCGACGCCCGGAAGGGCGACCTGATGCTCGTCGCCCGCTGCGACGCGGTCTCGGTCGGACTCGGCGAGCCGGAGGCGACCGAACGCGGCGGCGCCTACGCCGAGGCCGGCGCCGACCTGCTCTTCTTCGCCGGCCTGCCCCCCGAGCGCATCGGCGCCGTGTCGGCGGCCGCCGGTCGCCCGGTCATCGCCAGCGTCCACGACACGCCGGCGGCGACGCTCCGGGAGAACGGCGTGCCCCTCGTCCTCTACGCCGGGCAGCTCCTCCGCCTCGCCCTCGGCGCGATGCGACGGGGCCTCCAGGACATCCACGACGGCGCCACCTGGCCCGGCTACGCCGAGCGGGCGCTCCCGGGCGACGCCTACCAGACGCTGATCGGGTCGGAACGCTGGCGCGCCGACGCCCGCCGCTACCGCCTCGTGGACGAAACCGGCCGCCAGGTCCGCTGATCAGCTCGGCGCTCCGGCCTGGCGGACGCGACCGGACGCCGGGTCCGCTTTCTGCGGCGCGCTGAAGACGCCCGCCCCGCGGACGGCGGGACCCGCCTCCGGAGGCGGACGGGGATCAGAAGTCATCGAGGAGCGCGGCCATCTCCCGGAGGCCGATCGCTTCCGCCGCCGCGCCGAGGGAATGGCGGTGCTCGCCGCCGTGCACCACGAAGGCGCGCTCGGCGTCGAGGTCCGCGCCGGCGATCGGGAAACCCCGGGACAGGGTCGGCGCCGCGCTTCGTTTGATCTCGATCGCCCACGGCCGCGTTCTCCCCGGCAGGTCCAGCACCAGGTCCACCTCGGCGCCGTTCGAAGTTCGATAGAACGACGCCTGGGTGAAGGGCGGCGTCGCGCCGATGAGGGTCTCGATCACGAAACCCTCCCAGCTCATCCCGACGACCGGATGCGCGACGAGCGCGTCGTAGCCGCGGATCCCGAGAAGCGCGTGCACGAGCCCGCTGTCCCGCACATACACCTTCGGCGCCCGCACCAGCCGCTTCTTCACATTCGCGTGGCGCGGCGGCAGCCGGCGCAGGAGCAGCAACCCGGTGAGCAGATCGAGGTATGCCGACACGCTTCTCGCGCTGACCATCAGATTGGTCGCGAGCTTCGCCAGGTTCAGCAGCCCGCCCTGTCCGTGCGCGAGCATGATCCACAGCCGCTCGAGCGTCGGAGGGGCGACGCGCGGCCGGAACTGCGGGACATCACGCTCGAGATACGCCCGGATCAGGTCCCGGCGGTAGAAGAGGCTGTCCTCGTCGCTGCCGGCGAGATAGCTGAGCGGAAGGCCTCCCCGGACCCAGAGCGCGGTCGCCGCTCTCGAGCCGGGCTCGACCTCGAGGACATCGAGCGGGGCCAAGTCCACGAAGGCGATCCGGCCGGCCAGGCTCTCGGACTGCCGCAGCAGCGCCAGCGACGCCGACCCGAGGACGAGGAAGCGACCGATGCCCCGGCCCGCCCGACGCCCCTGATCGATTACCCCCCGGAGCTCCGAAAACACTTCCGGCGCGCGATAGATCTCGTCGAGGATCACCAGACGGTCCTGGTGCTCGATGGCGAACGCCGGCCAATCGGCCACCCGGCGCCGGTCTTCGGCAAGCTCGAGATCGAGATAGACGGCATCCCGCCGTGACGCGATCTCCCTGGCCAGCGTCGTCTTGCCGGCCTGTCGGGGACCGAGCAGGGCGACCGCTGCCTGCCGACCGAGCGCCGCCTCGATCTTGGGAATCGCTCGCCTCGGGATCATCACCATGCGAAATCTATCGTGAAGATCACGATCTGCATGGATAACGGCACCGGCGGCCGCGGTCGCTCGGGCAGAGCCGTCCCCGACGTCCGGGTATCCCCGCGAGGCGGGCCCCGAACATGCTCCGATGCCTTCCGGTCCCGCCGGGATTCCCTCCCCCGGGTCGTCCGCAGATCGGGGTTCCTCTCGAAGCTCCGGCGCAACCGCTCGCTCGGTGAGCTCGCGGGCCGCGTCAGCGCGGCCATTCCAGCAACGCCCGGGGGCGCTGTGGGTCCCGGTCAGCTCGGGGCGCGGGCCACCGAACCCAACCGGACCACCGGGACACCGTTCCCGAGCGTCTGCCGGGCGATCTCGACCAGGTGCTCGTGGTGGGTGAAGAAGAGCACCTGAGTCCGCTGGGCGAGCTGCCCGAGCACCTCGAAGCCGGCCGCCGCGCGCTCGTCGTCGAAGTCCACGACCAGGTCGTCGGCGATGAACGGGAGCGCGACCGCCCGTCCGACATAGTCCTCGACGGCCGCGACCCGGAGCGCGAGGAACAACTGATCCTCGGCGCCACTGCTGAGGCCGGACAGATCCATCGCTTCCCCTCCGGGACGCACGGCGTTCAACTGCAGCCGGTCCTTCGCATCGAATCCGAACTCGAGCCGCGCGAACGATCCCCGGGTCAGCAGTCGAAACAGCTCGCCCGCGCGGCGGAGCATGGGGCCCTGCCGCTCCTGGCGGTAGTGGTCGAGCGCCCAGTCGAGCAGGATCACGGACGCCCGGGCGCGGGCGTAGCGCTCGGCGGTGTCGGTGAGCGCGGCAAGCCGGTCCTGCCGCTCGGCGGCGCGCGCGGTGGCGTCCTCTCGTCGGCGAAATGCCTCGCACGCCGCTTGGGCGCTCCCCACGCGCTCGGCGGCCTCGTCGGTCTGTCGCCTGGCCGCCACCCGGTCGTTCTCGGCGGCTTCCCACCGCTCGCGCGCTTCGTCGGGGCCGAGAGCCTCGCACTCGCGGGCGAGTTCTTCGAACGGCAGCTCGTCGCCATCGCGTCGAAGGCGTTTGTCGTTCTCCCCACGCTCTCGCTCCAGATTGCGCTTCCGGTCGGAGCGCTGGATCGCGATCTTGAGACCGGCGAGATCGGGCGCTCCGGCAGACTCGCGCAGCGGAACGAGGGACGATTCGGCTTCCCGGAGGGTCTGCCGGCATACCGTGATCTCCTTCCGGGCCTCATGGATATCCCTTTCGTCCTTCCCACGGTCCTTCTGCCTGGCGATCTCGTCGTCGAGGCGCGCGCCGAGACGCGCGGCGGCATCGTCCACCGGGAGGGCGGCCAGCTCCGGCGCGACGCTCCCCACGAGGTCACCCACCTCGGCCTCGAAGGCGGCGATGTCGCGCTCGATCGTCCCGATCCGCTTGTCGCGCAGTTCCCGGACGCGGACCACGTCTTCGCGCATCCCGGCGAGCCGGTCGAGCGGCTCCGCCGCCCGGTCGGGCGCCGTCGCGGGATCGAGTCCGAGCTCGGAGAGCGCCACCCGCCAGTCGGCTTCCCAGTCGGAGAGCCGGGCCCGGGCCTCGTCCCGCTGCCGGAGCCGTTCCCCTGCCGCTGCGATCAGGTCGTCGCGGCGGGCGAGCCAGTCGAGCATCGCTGGCGGGGACTTCGGCTCGAACGGGCAACCGTCCCAGAGGGCGCGCCAGGCGCTCTCGAGTTCCGCCAGCTCCGCTCGGGCGGCAACTTCGGCCTCTTCGCTCGCCCCGACATCCGCCTCGAGGTCGGAGATCGTCTGGTCCAGCTTCGCGAGCCGACCGGCGGCCTCGGCGCGGTCGAAACGCCGGTCGGCCACGGCGTCCGCCTCGCGCACCGCCGCGGCGAACGTCGGCACGAGGTCCGGGCGCGCGTCGGGAACCGGGTCGCCGGCGAGGTGGCGGGCGATGACCCGCCACAGCGCGTCGCGCCCTTCACGGGCGCGTTCGAGCGACTCCGGAGGCACGACCTGCCCCTCGCCGATCCGTTGCTCGCGCTCGGCGCGCCGGCGGGCGGCCTGGTCCCGAAGGGTGCGGGAGTGGCGCCCGGCGCTGCGTACCTCGGCCGCGCGGGCATCGAGCCGGTCACCGAACGCGCGGACCGTTTCGGGGTCCGGTAGCGAGGCGGTCCCATTCTCCCGGCCCGAATATTCCGCCAGCTCGCGGCGGACTCTTTCCAGCGCGTCCCGGGCGGCATTCCATCTCGTCTCCACGGCGCCGTGACCCACGAGGAGCCGCTGCGCGCTCTCCACTCGGCGCTTCGTCGGTACCCGGGCGAGGAGCGCCTCGTCATCGAGGCCCTCCCAGCCGAGCTCGTTCCCGGCCTGCCGGAGGCGGTGGAACGCCTCCGAGAGCTCGCCGCGGCGCTTCGGAAGATCGCGCCGCATCTGCCGGACGGTGATCCGCCGCTCGCGTACCGCCTGGATAGTCTCCCGAGCCCCGAGCAGCCCCTCGTCCAGAGGAGTCCGGTCGAGAGTCTCCTGCCGCTTCCGGAGCTGTTTCTCGAGGACCCCGATCTGAGCCGTGGCGGTCGCCGTCGCAGCCTCGGCCTCGGCCACTTCGGTGGCGGCGCCGGCAGGAAGCAGGGGCGCCTCGGCGAGATCCGCCAGTTCCCGGTCGAGATCGCGCTTGAGGCGCACGAGGGGGGAAACGCGCCAGATCCGATGGAACTTCCTGGAGTCCGCGGACCGTTCGTCGTAGATCCGGCGGAACGCGTTGCGTTTTCGCTCGGCCTCGCCGACGGCCTGTTCCAGCTCGGTCCATTCCTTCGGCCGCCGGACCGCCTCCCGAAGCGCGTGGTCCGCCGCCTTGAAGCCTTCCAGCGCCTCGTAGTAGGCCTTCCTGGAGCGGCGGGGTGACCAGAGCGCCCGCGCCTCCTCGTCGAGTCTCTGGCGGCGCTGGCGGAATTCGAGCAGGCCGGAACCTGCCGAGAAGAGAGCCTGGCCCACTTCGTCGCGAGCGTCGAGGATCGCCTTGCCTCCCTTCGAGAGGCGCTCGCGGTCGAGGTTGAACATGCGCCCGAAGAACGCGCGGTCGGCATCGCCGAGGAACTCCCGGAGGCGCTCTTCACCATCGTTGAGCGGCTCGTCGTCCGGCCCGAGCACGGTGTTCTTCGTGCCCTTGCGGCGACGGAACTCGAACTGCCTGCCGCCCGCCTCGATCACCGCGCCGAGACGGAGTTCACGGTTTTCGTGGCGAAAGTTGTAGGGAGTTCGCACGGGGATGCCGAACAGGAGATCCTCGATGGCGGCCATCGTGGTCGTCTTCCCGGCCTCGTTCGGACCGAACACGAGGTGGAGGTCCCGCGGACCGGCGGGCAGCGGGATCGAGGCGTCCGTGAAGTGCCCGAAACGGACGAGGTCGAGGCGCGAGAGACGCATCGGATCAGGTGTCTTCCGCCGTGAGGCGGGCTTCGAGGTAGGGCGTCGCCAGGCGGATCAGTTCGCCGTAGTCGCCACCGATCGCGGCGACGAGAACCGGATCCTCGACCAGCTCGCGGACTTCCTGGTGCAGCCGCTCGGCGAAGACGCCGACATCCTTGCCCAGTTTCCCGATCAGGTCGGAGGCGGCCGGGGCCTCGGCGAGGACGCGCAGCAGGTCGCCTAGGGCGTCCTCGCGCACCTCCAGGGCGGCGGCATCGAGCGCCGGCTGCGTCGCGACCTGGACCTTCTCGATCCAGGCGATCTCGTCCTCGAATCCGGCCAGGGTAGCGCGGGCCTGCGCGAGCAGGTGGTCGGGATCCGCCGCCACCAGCTCCGCGTGGATCGGGCTCGGTCCCTCGAGGCGGAGACGACAGACGAGTGGACGTCCATCCGAACGACCAGCCTCGGCCTTCATGGCCTCGCTCATCGCCCCGGCGACTCCGGCGAGGTCGTCGGTATCTCCGACCCCCACCGGGATCACCGCCCAGCGCACCACATCGAGGTCCACCGGCTCGAGTTCGACCCGGTCGTCGTTCACCGTGACCAGGAACGCGCCTTTCGGACCGGTCTCCCGCGCGTGTCGTCCCTGGAGGTTTCCCGGGAAGACGACCCACGGGCTCTCGCTCACGATCTCGCGCCCGTGGACATGCCCGAGCGCCCAGTAGTCGTATCCCTTCGCTTCCAGATCATGGAGGCTGCACGGGGCGTAGTTCGCGTGGCCCGGCCTGCCGCCGAGGGCGGTGTGCAGCACCCCGATGTTGAACTGCCCCGAGCGGGGCTGCGGATAGCCCGGGACGAGGTTCTGCGTCACCGCCGGTTCGGCGTAACTCTGACCGTGCAGGGCAACGCCGAGATCCGGGTCGGTGAAGGTCTCCGCCGCATCGCTCCCGAATACATGCACGTTGCCGGGGAGTGGCAGCGGCTTCGTGATCTCGCTCTCGGCATCGTGATTGCCGTGGAGCAGATAGACGCGGATGCCCGCCCGGCGCAGGCGCCCCATCTGGTCGGCGAAGAAGAGTCCGGTCCCGAAGTCCTTCCAGGAGCCGTCGTAGAGGTCGCCGGCGATGACGAGGAAGTCGACCTGCCGGTCGAGCGCCAGTTCGATCAGGTTCTCGAAGGCGGCGCGCGGCGCCTTGCGAACCCTTTCCGAGGCGGCCTCTCCAGAGGCCGCCAGACCGCGGAGCGGGCTGTCGAGGTGGATGTCCGCCGCGTGGAGGAAACGGAAGGAGCTCAACCTTCGGTCCCGATCCTCCACTCGCAGCGTCCGCGGACGACCACCTCGCCGTCATCGAGATAGTGGACGGTGTAGGGGCAGCGACCTCGGGTCCCGGCGAACTTCCCGGTGCCGCCACGAAGCGTGAACGCGCCCTGTCCGCCGCCGCCGACCGTGGTATCGCCGGTGTCGCGGCGGGCGACGAACCGCAACTCGTCGTCCTCGTCGTCTTCGAGCAGGCAGGTCGCTTCGATGTCCGGCCCGGCGTCGGTGGTGGTGATCGTGACGGCGCACGTTCCGTGAAGGATGGATTCCTCGTGGAACGGCCCCGAATCGGAAGCGTCGGTCACCACCCAGAGACCGTGGATCGAACCGGCCGTCACGCTCTCGCCGGGGTGCTCGACGGTCGTGAATTCGCGTTCGCCGGCGAAGGAGAAGCGGAACGCGCCCTCGTTCTGAGCGGCGGCGTGAGCGCCGAAGGCGAGGAAGATCGAGAGCAGCGTGACCATCCGCCCGGTCATCCCGGAGCCTCCGTCAGTTGCCGGAGAGGCTTCGGTGCACGAGGCGCACGAAGCGCTCGGCGCTCACGAAGCCGGAGGCGTCGGGGGACCAGCCGATTTCGGCGCCGATCCCGGAGACGATCGCCGCGTGATCCGCAGCGGCTTCGTCCTCGCTCTCGCCGGCGGACACTCGCGCGGCGATCCGTTCGCGGGCGGCGCGGAGCGCCTCGCCGTACAACAGGAGCGTCGGCCGATCGGTAACCGGGCCGTGCCCGGGGATGATGCGGGTCTCGGCGTCGGTCCGGGCGGCGACCGCCTCGACGGCGGCGATGATCCCGTCGATGTGACCGCCGGAATCCACATCGATGAACGGGAACGCGCCGTTGAAGAAGAGGTCACCCATGTGGACGACATTCGCGCCCTCGAAATGGATCACCGAGTCGCCGTCGGTGTGCGCCTCGGGGTGGTGGCGCGCCTCGATCTCCAGCCCGTTCCAGTGAAGCGTCACTTCGCCCTCGAAGGTCACCACCGGAAGCGCGTCCGGTGGCGCCTGCTCGCTGCGGCCGACGAGATCGGCGAACTCGGCGGGATCCATGCGTCGCCGGACGTTTTCGTGGGCGACGATCAGGCTGCCAGCCTTTCCGAGGTTCTCGTTCCCGCCGGTGTGGTCACCGTGCCAGTGCGTGTTCACGACGAAGCGGACCGGCTCGGCGGAGATTTCGCGGACCGCGGCGAGGATCCGGTCGGTGAGCGGGGCGTACTGGTCGTCCACGAGCAGGGCGCCGTCCGATCCGACCGAGATCCCGATGTTCCCGCCGCGCCCGTAGAGCACATGGATGCCACCGCCGAGGTCTTCGGTGGTGATCTCGACGGCGTCCCAGTCAGTGTCCTGCGCTGCGGCGGGGACGGTGAACGCAATGAGCAGAAGAAGTTGGGTCAGGAGTTTCATGGAGCACAATCTCCGTTCACGGTCACCCGTCCGGCCCGAGAAGGCGGCGCAGCCGCCCGAGAAGGCGTTTGCGACGCGCATCGTAGAACGCGTCGAACTCTTCCATATCGGCGGGAGCATCACCGAGTAGGTGTTCCTTAACGTACGCCGCGGACTCTTCGGCACCGAGTGTCGCCATCCACTGCCGCGGAAGCAAGTCGCTCTTGCTCTGGTTGGTTTCCCCAACGAGCAGTTGCAGATTTGGCAGGCGGTTCATGCGGTCCTTGAGCCTCTGGATGTCGTCCTCACCAAAGCCGGACTTGCGTAGCCGGGAGGCGTGGAACTGGCTCCTCGGGAAGATGTGGTCAACGTGGAATTTACGAGTCCCGAGATTCGCGTGAAAAAACAGCAAAGACAACAGCATGAAGGTCCGGTCGTCCGATTCCACAAGATCCTCGAGCTCCTCCTCTACAAACGTCAGGCTCTTCCCGCGTCTTTCCATTTCCTTCAGCATTTCCGCCACTGGAAAGGCACCATTACCGTGGTCATCGATCACTCGCCTGAGCGCCGTGAGCAGGGACGCCAAGCCGCTTCCCCAGATTCCCCGCTTAAGCAGCGACTTGATCAACCACATGCGGATCGCGTCGCGATTCCCGCCGTCTAGATTACTCTGACCGTAGAGATAATGCGCGATCGGGAGGACGGCACTGTGGGCCGTAAGTGTCTTTCCGGAGAGACCGAAGTCGGCCACCAACTCCACCGCGGCGTGCACAGCTCTTGTGATGCGATCCCACTGATCCTCCACCACCTTCATGGTGTCGGCCTTGAAATTGGTGATCCTGAACTCAACGCTGTCGGCACCGGATAGCATCAGGCCCGCCCTTAACACGAAGTCCCGGGAAAAACTGAAGCCGTCGCGAATTTCGTTGATTTGGTCCACCGTGCCGTGTATCGCGTCGCGCGCGTCGCGTTCTCGCCACTGCGCGGTGGCCATACTCATGAGCATGTCGGAATAGCTAAGCGCTGTCCCGCCACTATTCGTGCGGATGAAGATGTCGAGGACCTTGTCAAGATTCTGATCGTCTTCTTCGTAGTACGCAATGACTCGCTCAAGGTGAACAACACTGTGCAGTCGGACAAGAGCTCGGAGCGGAGCCTTCTGGTTGCCGAGATTTCGTTCCACCAGGAAATCCCCAAGGTCCACGGCGTCCCGCGCTTGGAGAACTTCGGAACAGCGATACCAGCACTGCCTGTCCTGCTTATCCTCATGCCGCGCAGCCACTTCTTTGTCCGTCAGGAATCGGAAGTCATACGTCATGCCGGCCTCATTCTCCGCTGCGTTGGCCAAGACGTTCAGGTACAAGTGGCGCTTCGGATACGCGCTTGGGTTCTTGAAGTGCTTGTACGGCAGCTTTTGGGCGTAACTGCCACGGAGACCGATGTTGAGCGCCGTCAGCCGCTGTTGGCCGTCCAACACGGCCGTGGTTCCGGGGTGCAGGGGTTCACCGAGTGGCTGCAGGTGCCTGTTGGACCGCTGATGGTAATTCACCATAAAGTCGTAGAACCGGTAGTCGCGAATACTGTCGCGGACTTTCCAGAAGAGCAGGGACCCGATCGGGTACCCGCGCATCAGGCTATCAAAGAGACGCACGATCTGCTCCGGTGTCCACACCAACTCGCGTTGGATAGCGGGCAGCACGAATTCCCTGCTTTCAATAGCCTCCAATGCCCTCTTGACAGTTATCGGCGTCTGAAACGACATATTGGGAAAAGTCGGCTTATCAGGAGCCCGCTACGAAATTGTGCTGCCGGGGTGGAGAGGACACATCGGCGCCTCGGCGGTCGGGCACCGGGGTGCGCAACAGCTCGGATTCCCGCTATCCCTCGTCGGGTTGGAGCCCTAGCGCTGCCAGTCGGGGCGGATCAGCAGCCGACGCAGGCGTGGTTGTTCCTGGCGCCGTGGCTCTCGAGGAGGGCGATCGTCTCGGGGAACGGGTTGATGCGCTGGACCGGGCCGTTCGCCAAGTCGATCGTCGTCTGGCCCGTACGCGCCACCGCGAGCGGATCGGCGCCGTGATCGATCAGGTACTGGACCATCTCGGTGTCGCCGCGGGACGCCGCGTGGTGGATCGTGGTGTAGCCGTTGTGGTCGCGGACGGTCGCATCGGCGCCGCATTCCTCGACCAGGTACTTCACCGCGGGCAGCCAGGCGTCGGGGGCGTGGCGGTGCGAGTTCGCCGCGAGCCCGAGGCCGTAGCCGACTCCGGCGGCCGCGTGGATCGGATACACCGCCGGTCCGCCGAACGGGGCCGGTGGCAGGCCCGACGGGTCGGGTGCTCCTTCGGGCACGAGGCGCGGAAGGCGACGTCGTTCCGGCACCCGGATCGTCGGGAGATGGGGATCGGCGCCGTGCTTCCGCAGCAGCTTCATCGCGGGGATGTCGAGCGAGTAGGCCGCGCGCCAGAAAGCCGTCGCGCCACTGCGGTCCACCCCGAGCTGGTCCACATTGAAGACGGTGTACCAGAGCGAGCTGTCGATCCGGGCGTTCACTTCGGCGCCGGCCTCGATGAGCGCCTCCATGAGTTCGAGGTGCGAGGTCTGCTGCTGGAGGTAGTCCGCGGGCTGCGGGTGCCGGGCTTTCGGGATCCACTGGGTGTTGATCGTTCCGTAGAGTGGCGTCGCCCCCTGCGAATCCGCGAGCGTCGGGTCGGCGCCGCGGGCGAGCAGCTCCATCGCCAGGTCGAAGTGGCCGTTGATCGCGGCCATCAGAAGCGGCGTCGTCCCGCTGCCGTCGGCGCGCTGGTCGATCTCGGCGCCGGCGTCGAGGAGCGCGAGCGCGCTCTCGATGCGGCCCTCGCGGGAGGCGAAGAGAAGCGCGGTCAGCCCGCCGTGCGTGCGCACGCGCTCCTCGTAGGTGAGCGGCTTCGGCGCGTTCGCATCCCGGATGTCCGCTTCGGGGTTCAGCGGGTCGGGCGGCAGGCCGGCGCCGCCAGCGGGCGCGCGGTCGCGGCCACCCGCGCCGGCGCCGCGGTTCTCGGGCCGCTCGGCGAAGAGGATGCCGGCACCGCCGCGCTCCTCGGCGAGGCGGGCCTGGCGCGCGCGCCGTTCCTCGTTGTCGAGCCGGGCGCGCTCGACGACATCGAGTACCGAAGCGGTGACCGAAGGATCTGCGCCGGCGGCGACGAGCGCCTCGACGGCCGCGGTGCGGCCGCGGACGGAAGCGAACATGAGCGGGGTCAGGCCCCATTCGGTCTCGCGGGCGTTCGGGTCGGCGCCGTGCTCGACGAGCACCGCGACCGTCCGGGCG
>CAYGAO010000029.1:0-19849 GCA_964347715.1 uncultured Acidobacteriota bacterium | reverse complement strand
GACGAGGCCTCCCGGTCCCCGGCAGAGATGCTGGTCGAGAAGGCGGCGTTCCTGAACCTGACCGCGCCCGAGATGACGGTGCTCGTCGGCGGCATGCGCGCCCTGGACGCCAACGCCGGCGGCTCGGCGCACGGCGTCTTCACCGACCGTCCCGGCACGCTGAGCAACGACTTCTTCGTCAACCTGATGGACATGTCCACGGAGTGGACCCGGTCGCCGACCGAGGGCCTCTACGAGGGCCGCGACCGCGCCACCGGCGAGCCCAGGTGGACCGCCACCCCGGTCGATCTCGTCTTCGGCTCCCACTCGGAGCTCCGGGCGATCGCCGAGGTCTATGCGGCGGACGACGCGCAGGAGAAGTTCGTGCGCGACTTCGTCGCGGCCTGGACCAAGGTGATGACGCTGGACCGCTTCGACCTTTCCTGACCCGGAGGTACCCGAAGGGGGACTCCCGCCCGGCCCGCGCCGCGCCGCTTCCACCTTCGGCCCCGAGCCAGCCGGGGTCGAAGCGGGTGCGGGCCAGGTTCTTCCATCTGGTGGCGCGGGCACCGGTCGAGTCGCCGCGCCGGGCGCCGTTCTGTCTCGACGCGCCGCCGATCCGGTGCAGAAAACGGCGCTCGGGAGCAGGTGGAGCGCGACGATCAGGACGAGACTTCCGGTGCCAGCGACGGCTTCGGAACCCTCCGGGCGCCGCCTCCGCAAGACTCCCGGGATGCGCTGGTCATGGCTCGGCGGAACCGGTCACTCGCGCGGCGGCCGCTTCCAGAGCCGGACCAGGAAACGGCTCTCCTGCTCGACGAGATCCGGCTCCGTCCCGTTGTGGGCGCGCATCGCGCCGACGATCCGGTTCCGCACTCCGAGGCCGAAGTGCTCCACATACCGGTAGTCGCGCAGCACATCCTTCAACCGCTCGTTCCTTGCCGCCCGCATCCCTTCCTTCATCTTCTCGACGGTCACGCCGTTCGGGAGACGGCCCGGCGAGATGACTTCCAGCCGGTCGCGGTAGAGCGACACTTCGACATCGGTCACCTCGATCGTGTAGTCGCGGTGCGCGACCGCGTTCACGATCGCCTCGCGCACCGCCTCCATCGGCAGCGCCTTCCGGCGGCGGCGCCGTCCGCCTTCGATCCACGAGCTCTGCCCCACATTGCGGGCGACGAAGTCCACCGCGCGGTCGATGACGCCCTTGTCCAGAGCGCGCTTCGCGGGAGACAGTGTCGATACGAGAGGACCGCGAACGATCTCCTCGTCAACCGTGGCGTAGTCTTTCTCGGTCGATGGGAACGCCGCCGCGGTGATCCCCGCCTGCGGCAGCCGGCGATTCGGGTTCTTGCCGAACAGCAGGAGACCGGCGACGCTCGCGGCCATCGCGCCCTCCAGCTCTTCGAGAATGCCCAGGTTGCCGAGCACGCGGCTCCAGGCGGCGCCCTCGGGCGCGGAGCGCCCCTGGACGACGCGAAAGTAGTTCTCGAGCCGGGCCAGGTCCAGGCTCTCCAGCCCGGTGCGGGGAACCGGTTTGGCATCGTAGTGGACGAGACCCGCCTGCTGCCAGAGTCGGCCCTCTTCCTCGCGGGTGGCCTCCCGCGAGGTGCTGCCGACGCGATAGAAGGACACCCACGCGCCGCCGCGGCGCGCCTGGTGGGGCTTGCCGGGGCTGTCGGCGGGAACTCCGATGATGCCTACCACCCGGCCGTCGTCGAAGGTCACCGACGACCAGACCGGAACGAACGCGGGCCGGATGTTGTGGCGGGCGATGTTCATCACCCATTCTTCGGCTTCCTCCCGCGATCGGGTCAGCCCGGTCACCCTTCCGTCGTCCTCCACTCCCAGGAGGATGCGACCTCCCTCGAAGTTCAGCAGCGCCGCCATCTCCATCGCAAGCCGGTCGGGATGCGCATCGTCGCGCTTGAACTCCACGAGGGAATCCTCCCGATTGCGGATCAGCTCGATCAGGTCGGCCCGGTTCATGGCGCAGCTCAGAATCCATACTTCAGCCGCCGGGTCTCGAACGCGGCGCGGCCACCCTCGAGCAATTCCTCCACCAGCTCCCGCACCGGTCGTTCGTCGATCCCCCCCATGTGTTCGCGCCGAATCTCCGCCGTTCCGTTCGCCGCTTCACCCGAAGGCGTGAGCCCGAGAATCAGCTCCGCGTCTCCAAGCACCGGAATGTTGGCGTTGTGCGTCGAGAACACGAACTGCCTTCCCCGTTTCGCCTCCCGCACTCGAGGTACGACCCCGTCCGTGATGAAGCGGTTGTCGAGATCGTCCTCCGGTTGGTCCACGATCAGCGGCGCGTCGGAATCGAGCAGGAGGAGCAGCAGCACCGCAGTGGCCTTTTGCCCCTTCGAGAGCTCGCCGAGCTGCCGCCAGCAGGCGGGCTTTCCCGAGAGGGACGTATTCAGCCAGATGGTCGTGGAAGGCGTCAGATCCAGTTCCTCGATCTGCATCAGCACCTCGACGGGCGCGGCGGCCAGACGCTCCGCCTGCGAAGGGGCGATCCCGTACACATCCCGAAGCGCATCAGCTCCCCGGCGGCAGCACGCGACGAACGCCGGCAGCGAGAACGCCTCCGCCTTCTCCAACGCGGCCTTCACGGTGTCGAGACGCCCGCCGACCCGCTTCCTGAGGAGACCGAGCAGCGACCGCCGGTCAGCGGACGCCGTCACTTCGATTCGCACGCGGTCGCGCAGGATTCGGCTGATCCCCTTCGCGGCTCTTTCGAGCCGCCGGTAGTGCTCCGCCTTCAGATCTTCCCACTCGGCGAGCAGCTCCCGGCGTCGCGCCTGGTGCTCCGCCTCGCCCCGTTCGAGCAGGCCCTCCCGTTCCCGAAGCGGCCTCAGCCTCTCGATGTCCTTGCGCATGCGGATGAACTCCCCGCCTTCGACAGCCGAACGGCCGAGGCCGCGCAGGATCCGCTCGTAGGCGTCCTCCACTTCGCGCCGTCTGCCGTCCCAGCGCGAGCGAACTGCCGCGACACCCGCGGCAGCTCGCTCCAGAGCCATCCCGGTTTCGCCGGCCAGCCGCTCCAGCTCGGCGCTCAGCGACGCGAGGACATCGTTTGCGCCGTCCAGGATTTCCTTTCCCGGCAGGTCCCGGAGCGCCCTCGGGGACAGGAAGACCCGGTCGACGGGAAGTTCCTGACGCAGGTTGCGCAAGATTCCGTCGAACGGGCCGAGCCGCTCGGAAACGGAGTCGAGCACCTGTTCTTCGCGCACCAGCAGGCTCCGCTCGCGCAGCCGATCCTCGATCCCGGTCTCCCGGAACCGGGCCAGCCGCTCTTCGAGGCCGGGGAGCTCCGCCAACCGCTCGCGGATCCCTCGAAGCTCGCTGTGGACATCCAGAATGGATCGTCGCGTCCGCTCGAGACTGTGGCGGAGGTCGGCCCGTCGCCGGTCGAAGGAAGGATCGGGTTTCACGAAACGGTCGAGGAGGCCGGTGAGTCTCTCCGGGCTCTTGCTCAGCTCCGCGATCTCGTGCTGCCCGAAGACCTCGACACCGGGAAAGACCTCCGCCGGAAGGAGATTCGACACGATGCCGCCGTTGCTCCGAACGATGGGAGGATTGGGGACGGTCCGTTCGATCAGGTACTCCTTCCTCGCAGGACCCGGGGATTCAACGCGCAGCGAGATCCTGGTTCCATCGCGAAGGACATCACGCACGATCCCGGAGTGCGCCTTCTTCGAATCGTCGCCGATCGGTTCGAGTCCGAGGACATACCGGATGCTCTCGACGACCGTGGATTTTCCGGCGCCCCTTCCCCCGACCAGCACATTGAGGTCCGCGTTGAACCGGATGCTCTGGCCGTCGACGAATCCTCCCTGCCAACTCAGGGCAACCAGTCTCGAGTGTGGTTCTGTCTGCTCGTCGCTGTTCAGCCGGATTCGGGACTGCGGATCGAGGAACGCTTGTCGCAATCCCTCGATACCGACCCTGGACATCTTGATCCTGCAGGTCGCGCCGGGATCGGAGAGCGACGACGGCGCGCTGACATCCTTCGCGTTGACGACGGCGATCGGACGCTCGCGCTGATGGGCGGGGTCCTTGTTCCGCAGAATCGAGCGCAGATCGTCGGGGGCATCCCCGACCGGACCCGGAAGCGAGCACGCCAACAGGGAGGTTGCGCGCCAGGCGTTCGCCCGCGGCTGGCCAGACAGCTCACGGAGCAGCCCGCCGCTGGCGGCGACATGGGCCGCGATGCAGACGGATGGCCACTTGCTCGACTCCTCCAGGAACTCCAATACATCGTATTTTCCGGTCGGGGATTCCGCGTCGGTTCCGAGGATCCCGCAGTTCCCCAGAATCCGGTCGATCTCGCCCAGGTTCGCATCGGGATCGAACAGGCAGAGCAGATGGACGCCGTCCTTCGTCACGGCCTCGAATCCCGGAAACGCATGTAGGCCTGCCGATCTCGCAAGCGCCAGCAATCGGGCGGCAGTCTGAATGCGGTAGTGATCGGTAACCGCGACCACCTCGATTCCCTCCTGGAGGCAGGCTTCCACGATTGTCGCGTTGTAGTCCTCTTCGCTCGTGAATGTGGTCTTCTTCCCGTGCCGCGCGAGATAGGCGAACGGGTTCACCTGCAGCGCGCAGCGGTAGAAGCGGGCCCCGGAAGGAACGGACTGCGCGGTCATCGGTATCTCCCCTGTTTCCGGGCCACCTGGATCTTGCCGGTTACCGGCGGCGTCGCGCTCATCCGGCCTGCTTCCCGCTGGAGATCGCCGCTGCAGAATCGTTCGTGCTCGCATGGCTGCTGTCTTGGAGACCTTCGGCCGAAAACGGATCCGGGAGAGCGTCCACGAGGCGGACGGTCTCGACGCTCAGATGGACGATGCGCCGGATGGCGGCGATCAGGTCGCGGGGATCGGCGAACCAGGCGTTCGGGTCGTTCACGATGCCGCTCTCCTGGTCGCGGGTGATCCGGTAGCGATCCAGGAACCAGCCGAGCGGAGTTCGCCCGTTCACTTCGTAGCGGTGGGCGGCGGGAGGAATGCCGCGCAGGCGAAGGAACTCGTTGACGATCAGTTCACTCCGCGCGGCGTCGGCAAAGCGCATCGACCGGTCGCCGAGTCGAAAATGTCTCGGCGATGGCTCGCCGGCATCGGAGAAAGCCAGCGAGAGCGGGTGCTCGGCGCAGGTCTCGTAGCCGAGGTGGAGGACGGCGAGTTCCCGGCCCGCGGCGGCGAACGCGTGGAAGTCGGGGGCGAAGGGGATGCGGGGGAGTTCCTTCGCCAGGTCGTTGGCGAACCGCCGGCGGTAGGCGGGGGCGTGGAGAACGCCGTACACATAGTCGAAGACGGAGTCGCCGGTGATCGCTTCGTCGCGGTATCGCCTGCGGAAGCGGCGGACGAAAGATTCCGCGATGTTGTCCCGCCGTTCGAGTCCTGGTTCGCCGAGAAGGCGGCGGGGTTTCCGCGTGTCGCCGCGGCGCTCGAAGCGATACCGGGGAAAGCACTGACCCTTGGAGATCAGTTCCAAGTCGGGCAGGGTGTCCACCACGAGCGCGGAGAACGGCTTCGTGGATCCGACGCCGGATGCGCAGATCACGCGATTCGCCGCTCCCACTCCGGGAAACATCTTCCTCGTCTGGGCAGGTGCCTGCGCGAAAACGGGGTCCGCATACAAATTCTGCTTGACGAAGGGCCGATGGACGACGTCCCGGACGTAGTTCGAGGACCACACCACGGAGACAGATTGCCGCAGCCGACGCTTCAACTCCCGATCCCAACGGAGTCCGGCCGAGTAGTGGCCGACTACATCATCCACTTCGCGGGCGGTGAGGACGCCCGTCCCTTCCTCGCTGCGATACGCATTCTGCCGCCGGCGCGTTTCGATCTCCCGCGCCGCCCCGCGGTAATCCGCGACCATCCGCCGGGCGTTCTCCGCGCACGCCTTGCGGGAAAAATTGTAGCTCCAGGCGTCGCGGCCCGTCTTGTAACCGTTGCTGAACAACTGGAAGATCGCGTCGTCGGTCCTTCCGGCTTTCGTGTCCTTCGAACCGACGGGAACCAGCCGGCGAAACGCCTCGCTGCGCTGGCCGATCCAGTCGTGATGGCGGTCGGGAGTGATGAGCCGCCAGTCCTCGACTCCGGCGACGGAGCCGGCATCCCGCAGGAACTCGAGTTTCTGGTCGCGGGTCAGGTAGTCGCCGATGTCCCGATAGAGGATCCGGCAGCCCTCGCGGTCGGCGTCGGGGTTGCGGACGAGCAGCGTGATCGCCACCGGCGCGCGCGAGCCCTGTCCGAAGACCTTGCCGCCTTCGCGCCGGGAACGCTCCCCCTGCGTTCGCTGGTGGCCGCGAAGGTTCAGGACATGGATCGCGCTGAACTCCTCGGCCAGCGAGGCCCGGACCCCGCTGTCCACGTTCCCGTCGATCCAGGAGCCATTCGTCACGAAGGCGATCACGCCCCGCTCCCCGATCCGGTCCGATGCCCAGCGGATCGCCATCTTGTAGGTGTCGTAGAGGCTGTTCTTGAGCGTGGCCCGGGACCTGGCGGCCCAGGTCTCGGCCACCCGAGCTTCCAGGTCGGGGTACGCGACATTCGGATTGTCGTCGGCGACGCTGCGCTGGCCGGCCGACCACGGCGGGTTCCCGACGATCACCTGGATCGGCGCCCGCTGCTGGCGCGCCACGCGCTCGCTGTTGTCGGGAAGCCACCGCCCGGGCAACAGGTCCTTCTTCGAGCGCAGGTCGAAGGTGTCGGTCAGCGCGATCCCGCGGAACGGCTCGTAGCCGCCGGACTCACCCCGGCGGCCGCGAAACGCCTCCTCGATGTGCACGCTGGCGATGTAGTACGCGAGCAGCACGATCTCGTTGGCCCAGAGCTCGCGCCGGTACTTGCGCTCCAGGTCGGTATCGCGGACCAGCGCCGACTGGAGCAGCCGGACCAGGAAGATCCCGGTTCCGGTGAAGGGGTCGAGCACATGGACGCCTTCATCGCTCAGGCCGCGGCCGAACTCGCTCCGCAGGAGATGGTCCGCGCTTTCCAGAAGGAAATCCACGACTTCCACCGGCGTGTACACGATCCCGAGCCGGTCCGCTTCCTTCTTCAGCGCGGTGGCGAAGAACTTCTCGTAGAGCTCCATCAGCACCCGCTGGCGCGCCATGGCGTTGTCGAGACCGGCGGCGCGTTTCCGCACGCTCTCGTAGAACGGCTCCAGATCGCGGGTTTCGTTCTCCAGGCCGAATTCGCCGAAGTCGCGCCGCAGCCGGTCGAGCGCCTGCGCCACCGGGTTTCCGGCGGCGAAGTCGTAGTCCTCGAAGAGCGCCTCGAAGACCGGGCGGGTGAGGATGTGCTGCGCCATCATCTCGACCGCGTTCTCCCGGCGGATCGAGTCGTTGATGGACGCCTTCAGCTCGGTGTGGAATCCGTCGAACCACTCGCCGAGGGCGCGGTTCTCCGGGTTCGCCAGCAGCCCTTCGATCCGCTGGACCAGGCGTGTGAAGATCGCCGCGACATCCTTCGCCCAGGTTTCCCAGTATTTCCGGTCCCCGCACTTCTCGACGATCCGGGCGTAGATCGCGCCCGGGGGCACGTCGAGCGGCGGGAACGGAAGGCGTCCCGGGTCTCCGCCGCCGCCGCCGTCTGCCTCCTCGGAGGCGTCTCCGTCGGCGCCGCCGTTCGAGATGATGATCCGCTCCGGTGGGTTCCGGTTCAGGTCCATCCGGTTGATCTCGGCATCGAGCCGGTCGTCGTGGGAGCGGAGCGCCCGAAGCACGCCCCAGACGGCCGCGAATCGCTCGTTGTCATCGAGTGCGCGGGCAGGATCTGTCCCGACGGGGATCGCCACCGGAAGGACGATGTAGCCGTACCGTTTCCCCGGCGCCTTGCGCATCGCCCGCCCGACCGCCTGCACGATATCGACCTGGGAGTTTCTCGGGCTCATGAAGAGTACGGCGTCGAGCGCGGGCACATCGATACCCTCGGTCAGACACCGGGCGTTCGAGAGGATGCGGCAGCCGTTCCCGGAACCTCCCCGGAGCCAATCGAGCGCCGCCCGGCGTTCGAGCGCATGGTGCTGTCCGTCCACATGGTGGACCTCGCAGGGGAACAGGGGTCCCTTGCCGGCGGCGGATTCCGCGACGCCGCTCCAGTGCTCGGCGAGCCGCTTCGACGACCGGATCGTGTTCGTGAAGGCGATCGCGCGCCCGAGCGGGGCGACGCCTCGATCACCGGCCTTCCTGTTCTCGGGGTTTCCGAGCGCCCGCTGGCAGCCGACGATCCTGGTCGCGTCGCTCAGGTTGATCTCGCTCCCGGGGGAGGCGAGGCGCCGCTGCAGAGCGGGATCGGCGGCGCTCTCGGAGAGAGTGAGGATGACCACCCGGTAGTCCGCCAGCAGGCCGGCCTCCACCGCCTTCGAGAACGGCAGCCGGTGGAACTCCGGCCCGTAAGTGGCCGGATCGTCCATCGAGAACACCTCGATGTCGTGTCGGGCAGCCTTTTGCTTCGCCGCTTCGGTGTAGAGCCGCGCCGTCGCGGTCAGGTACAGCCGTTTGCCCGCCCGAATCCGGCGCCCGTCGTGGATCAGGGCGAACGCCGACCGCTCTTCGCGCTCGATTCCGGTGGTCCGGTGCGCCTCGTCACAGAGAGCGATGTCCATGGCGGGCGCGCCCTCGCGCTGCGCGGCTTCCACGATCGGGAGCGACTGGTAGGTGCAAAACACCACCGTCAGCGCGTCCGGGCAGGACTCCCGGAGCGCAACGGAGATCGCCTCGGCATCGGTGGTCACGGGAATCTCGAGTTCCGCGAAAGAGACGTCCTCGCTCTGGCGTCCGGCCTTCCGGTCGGAGCAGATCCCGATGTAGCGATGGGGAATCTCCTTCTGCGTCGCCCATTCCCGCATCGCCTGCGAGAAGAGTCCGATCGAGGGAACGAGGTAGAGCGCCCGCCCACCCCTTCCGGCGACCCTCTCCGCGATCCGCAGGGCGGTAAAGGTCTTGCCGGTCCCGCAGGCCATGATCAGCCGGCCCCGGTCGTGAGCCGCGAAACCGTTCACCACATCCTCGAAGGCGGCCTGCTGGTGCGGACGGAGCCGGAAACGGCGCTCCCCGAGGACCAGATCCTCCGGTTCCTGTTCGGTCAGGTCGGGCCAGTCGAAGGGCTGATCGAAGAGGCCTCCGAAGCGGATCACGGAACAGGCGGGTTTCAACCCGGAAACCGTCTTGACCGCGTTCGGCCCCCAGGCGTCTCCCGTGTCCACCACGATGCGGGCGGTGAACGGCTCGCGGGCCGATGCCGAAATGAAGGAGTCGAGGTGCGGTTTCGCGATCCTCGTCCGGGGCGCGTGGCACTTGCACTGGATGGCGCAATAGCCCCCTTCGCGCTCCTCGGCGACGAGATCGACCCCGATGTCGGCGCCATCGAAGTCTGGCATTCGCGCCGCCCATTCGGACCAGAGCCAGACGGCGGAGAACCGCTCCGAATACACCGGGTCCTGGCTGAAGTACGTCTTCATCAACCGTTCGAAGAGGCGCCCCTGGTGCGCCTCCGTTTCCGCCATGGACCGGATCTGGTCCAGGACATCCTGGAAGCTGCGGCTCAATCGCCGTCTCCCCACGCCGTCGAAGCCCGCGTTGCCTCGTCGGCTGCGGGGCGGGCGAAGCGTCGCGCCACCTCGAACGAGGTGCGGACGCCGAAACCGGCGGCGATGTCGCGCAGCAGACCGCGCACGATCTTCCCTGAGCGGGTCTTCGGCACATCGGCGGCGAAGACGGTGTCGTCCGGGCGGGCGATGACCCCGAACGCGCTCGCCACATGGGCCTTCAGCTCCGCCACGAGGCCCAAGCGTCGCTCCGGGCTCTCCTTCAACACGCAGAATGCGGAGATCCCCTCGCCCTCGACCTCTTGCGGGCCCCCGACGACCGCCGCCTCCGCCACCGCCTCACGCTCCACGGGGGAGTTCTCCACTTCCGCCACGTCCAGCCGGTGGCCGGGGACATTCGACGCCTCGTCCACTCGGCCCATGATCCAGAAAAACCGTCCTGGTCGCGCAACACCCTGTCCGCCGGGAAGTAGATGTCCTTCCAGCGGGACGCTGCTCGTCGAGCAACACCTTGATCTCGGGGTTCGGTCGCTCGGGCACGGTCCGATTGTAGGAGGCTCCGGCCCCGGAACGGAACGCCGATCTTCGCTTCGTCCCGCCGGAAGGACCGAACCGATCCGTTCGCAGCTACCGACTTCGGCGTCGGGTAGGCTCCGGTCATGGGGCGCGCGTCGAGGAAGAAGAACCCGTTTCAGCCGGGTGCGGGGGCGTTCCCGCCGGTCTTCGCGGGGCGACACGCCGAACTCGCGTTGGCCGCCGAACTCCTGGACTCGCTCGAGGCGGGACGGCGGCCTTCCCGCGGCCTCCTGTTCTTCGGACCGCGCGGCAACGGCAAGACGAGCCTGCTCGACCGGATCGCCGCGGACGCCCGCGAGCGGGAGCTGCGGGCCGAGGATCTCCTGGTCTCGGCGTTCGAGACTCCCGCCGCCTTGATCCGCCGCCTGCGGGAGAAGACCGGGCTGACCGGGGCGCGGATCCGGGATGTGCGCCTCGGGGGTGTCGGGATCGCGGTCGAACCGGGTTCTGCCGGGGAGGATGCCGCGAAGCTCCTCGCCGCCTGGATCGGGGCGGGAAGACGGCCCCTCGTGATCCTCCTCGACGAAGCGCACGCCGTCCGCCCGGAGGCCGGACGCCTCTTCTTCGATGCGGTCCAGGCCGCTACCCGGGGCGCGCTGCCCTTTCTGCTGCTCGCCGCCGGAACCCCCGACGCGCCGCGCCGGATCCGGCGAGCCGGCAGCTACACCGAACGCGCCCTGCGCCGACTTCGAGTCGGTCGGCTCGAACGCGACGAGACGATCCGCGCCCTCGTCGAGCCAACGGAGAACGCCGGACTTCCGCTGCGCGCCGAAGCCGCCACCCTGCTCGCCGAGGAATCCCGGGACTATCCCTACTTCATCCAGTTGCTCGGGAGCGCCGCCTGGGAAGCTGCTGCCGACGACGACGCGGGAGAGATCACGGTGGACTCGGCCCGGAACGGGATCGCCGCCGCCCGCCCCGAAATCGCCGCCTTCCATTCGGAGCGCTTCGACGAAGCGCGCGGGCGCGGCGTCCACCGCGCGCTCGCCCCGCTCGCGGCGCTCGCCGCCGGACGAGGCGGGTGGCTCGACGACGACTCGCTCGACGAGTTCCTCGCGCGCGAGGCCGATCCGGGCGGCGAGGCGGAGCTGCTCGACACCCTCGAGGATCTCGGCGTGCTGTGGGAGACCGACGCGGCGGTCTGGGAGTTCGGAATCCCGAGCTTCGCCGATCACATCCTCCGGCGCGCCAGCAGGTCCCCGGCAGGGGCGTAGCCTCACTCCCGGAAGCCGGCGGATCGGAGGCTGGCGCCGGCGGGGGAGCAGGACCGAGCCGCCCACTGTCACGATCTCGGAAGCAGCCCGCGATCATCGGGACGGACAGCAGCGGTCCGGGCCAGGTTCTTCCGTCTGGCGGCGCGGGTGGTCCGGCACGGGCGCCGGTTGCGGACGTTCCCGGCGGCGGAGATTCGAGTCGCCGTGGAACCACCTCCGGGAGCAGGCGCCCGTCGGTCGGGACCTCGGCCCGCTGCTGACCACCCCTCTCCCGGCCTCTCATCAGCCTCATCCCGGCCGTCAGTCCGCGGATCGGAGCCGCCACTCCGGGAGGACACCCGCCACCTGCCATACTCTGGCCGCCTGGCGCTTGCGGCCGGGCCCCGGGTTCAACCGTCGCCGGTTGCCCGGATGTGGTGGCGATCTCTCGCTGTCGACGCCGGCGGACGCGCCTTCACGCTCCCGAGGAAGCGCCCCGGGAACATCCACCGATGGACGCCAAGCTGAAGCATCTCGAACTCATCCAGGGCGTCGTCAACCGCCTGGCGACGAATTCGGCGCACATGAAGGGCTGGAGCGTGACGCTGGTCGTCGCGCTGTTCATCCTGCTGGCCAGAGGCGAAGGCGAGTACATACCCCTCGCATTCGTTCCCGTTCTGGCCTTCTGGGGCCTGGACGGCTACTTCCTGTGGCAGGAACGGCTGTTCCGGGCCCTCTACGACCACGTTCGGTCCCTGGAGGAGCACCAGATCGACTTCTCGATGGATATCGCTCGGTTTCGCACGAGCTACCCGAGGACCTGGCTCGGCGCGACCTTCTCCTCGACGCTGATCGTCTTCCATGGTTCGATGGCCCTCCTGGTCGGCCTCGTCCAGGCAGGTCATCGCCTCGCCTGACTTCCGAGTCCACCGTCCCACCTCGCTCGTGAACCCGCACCCGCACGCACGCCGCACACCGCCGCCTGCGGCGCGACGATCGAGATGAGACTCCAGCGTCAATTACGGTGAGACTCCACCCGCCGTCGGCCCGCCACGAACGGAGGGCGTAGCCCGACCGGCATCAAGGCGCCACCGCATCGCGCCGCCACTCCGGTCCTCGGGCGAATCACGATTCGGTCGGCTCCCGGCGGCCCGGCCGCGGGGCCGTCCCCCAGGACGGCCCTTGCCAACGATCCTCACGGAGCAGGTGCGTGCTCGCGGACGACACCGGCGCGGTCGGGGGGACCGGGAACGGCCTTCCCGCACGCGATCTCCTGGCACGACGGCAGATCGAGCGGACTCCGATCCTTTCCACTTGCACCCAACGCTGAATTCGCATAGAATTCTTGCTTGGAGGTACACGCAAGTAAACGATGACGAGATCCAGAATGCCGAAAATGGTAGCCGATCTGGGAAGTCGCATCCGGACGTTGCGCAAGGAACGCGGTTTTTCCCAGAAGGAGTTCGCGAAGATGCTCGGCTTCCGAGATCGTCAGACGGTGTCCGCGATCGAGACGGGCGCTCGCCAACTGACCGCCGTCGAGCTGGTGCGGGCTGCCCACGAGCTGGACGCGTCGCTCGACTATTTCACCGACCCGTTCCGACTCATCGGAGAAGGGCGATTCTCCTGGCGCCATACCAGGGTCGCCCCGGCGGACCTCGACGCCTGCGAGCAGGCCACGGGGCGCTGGATCGCCGCCTACCGATCGCTCGCCCCGCAGGTCGGCGTGGACCTGCGGGTTCTCAATCGTAATCTCCTTCTGACCCCGCAGTCGAGCTTCGAAGCGGCGATGCGTGCCGGAGAAGACATTGCCGACGTGTATGGGTTGGGAAGTTGCCCGGCGACGGACCTCCGGCGCGTCATGGAGGAGAAGCTCGGCGTCCTCGTGCTCATGGTGGATGCGCCGGAGGGGATCTCGGGGGCGGCCTGCCAACTGCCGGAACTGCAGACGGTTCTCATATCGCGCCGCGAAGTCGTCGGTCGCCGCCATTTCGACCTTGCTCACGAACTCTTCCACCTGCTCACCTGGGACGCCATGCCGCCGGCCCGCGCCGAGAACCCTCGGACCCGGGGCCGCGATCGGAAGGAACAGCTCGCCGACAGCTTCGCCGGAGCGGTACTGATGCCGACTCGAGAGCTCGATCGATTCGACTCCTGGGACCTGGAACGAACCGCGCTGATCTCGAAATTGCATCGGACCGCGGACGAATTCGCGGTGTCGGCCTCAGCACTCAGGTGGCGGCTCGCCAGCCTCGGCCGCCTGCGGCAGGAAGTCGCGAAATCCCTGTCGGACAGCGACCTTCGCCACAACGGCCCCGGTCCGGTGGACGCGCCGCGACCGCCTCTCTTCAGCAAGCGCTTCATGGAGGTCATCGGGCTCGCCATCGACCAGGGGTTCATCTCGATTCGTCGAACGGCCCGCCTCCTGGATCTCACCCTCGAGGAGCTCCGGCGCCTCTTCGGGGCGCACGAACTCCGGTGTTCCCTGGATATCTGAACGGCCATGGGACGACACCAGGGAACAGTCCTGGTCGATACGAACGTGATTCTCGAATCGCACCGGGTCCGCTCGTGGCCGGCCCTTGCTGGCGGCTATCGGGTCGAGACCGTCGAGGCGTGCGTGCGGGAGATGGAGAGCAGCGCCTTCAGGCCCAGCGGGATGATTCCCATTGATCATGCTCGTATCCGGGAACAGTTGGCCAACATACACACAGTGCGAGGCCTCGAACTCGCCGCCTTGGGACTCCGTCTTTCCGGAATCCCCCTGGACTTCGGCGAAAAGGCACTCTGGGCCCACGCAGTCCGCCGTGATGACGAATGGGTCTTCTGCGGACCCGACGCGGCGAGCCTCCGCTGCGGCGTTCATCTCGGATTCCGTGAGCGCCTCGTTTCTCTGGAGTGTCTCCTCCGCGACTGCGGCCACCGGCCTCGAACTCCGCTCCGTCCTCACTACACGGAGAGATGGCACCAGCGGACGCTGAGCGCGATCATGATCCACGGACCGCGCACCGACGAATAGCTGGTCGCGCGACGGTGATGCCTGGCGATGCCGATCTCCTGGAAGGGCACGCTCGCCCGGCATGTCGGCCGCCTCCACGGGCGGCGCCCGGCGAAACGCGAGGCGCCGGTCCACGACATTCCCCGACGACGGGGCGCCGATGCTCCGGTGGATGAGCGAGCGGCGCATTCGCGGCTACGGCAGCCTCGACTACGCCGTCGAGAGGCCGGAAACGCGGCTCGTCGTAGCAACGCCGCCTCGGCGCCGCCCCGCCGGGAAGGGCGCGCCCGCCGGGGACGAACGGCTCGGGGCGGTCTCCGCGGCGACTTCGGCGAACGGCTGTGGCGCGGACGAATCACCGGACACTCGGCAGGACGCTCTCGCGGGTCGGCGAGTGCTCCGAGGACAGAACCGTGACCACATCCGGCGCACGCGAGGGCGAGCGGACCACCCCTGGATCCGCTTCCAGCTGGATCCAGGGCCGGCGGATCCGCGGCTCTGGGCCCTGCTCGGCCAGATCGTGACATTGGCCGAGTTCGTGTCCCGGGCGCCGCTGCCCCCGAAGGTGGCCTCCGAGATGGCGCGGCTCTGTCTGGCGCGGGGCGTTCGCGCGACGGTCGCCATCGAAGGCAACACCCTCAGCGAAGCGGAGGTGCTCGCCCTGATCGACGGAGAGCTCGATCTTCCCGCGTCGAAGGAGTACCTGGGCCGGGAGGTCCGGAATGTGGTGGACGCCGCGAACGAAATCGTGGGTCGCATCCGCCGGGGGGACGCTCCGCGCCTGACGACCGGATTCGTGGCGGAAAGCAATCGCCGCATTCTCTCGGGGCTGACCGAAGTCCTCGCCGAAGAGGTCCGACCCGGACGCCTCCGCGAACACCCGGTCGGGGTTGCCGGCTACCGGGGCGCACCGGCCCGGGACTGTGGATACCTCCTGGACCGACTCGGCAGCTGGCTGGAGCAGCTTCCCCGGAGCCGGGTGCTGGCGAGCGACGACGACGACGGTCGGGCGACCGGGGTCCTCCGCGCCGTGCTGGCCCATCTCTACATCGCCTGGATCCACCCCTTCGGAGACGGCAATGGCCGCACCGCCCGCCTCGTGGAACTCGCGCTGCTGGCCCGGGTGCTCCCCTTCCCGTCCGCCCACCTGCTGAGCAACCACTACCACGATACCCGCGCCGCCTACTACCGGGAGCTTCGTCGCTCCAGCCAGGCGAACCAGCGGCGGGGCGACCCGCTCGGTTTCGTCCGCTATGCGCTGCAGGGACTCGCGGACGGCCTGCGGGAGCAGGGCGCCGAGATCACCCGCGTCCACCGGGCGACTGCCTGGAGAGAGTTCGTCTTCCACCGGTTCGACCGCGAACGCCCGTCACCGGCGATGCGCCGTCGCCGCCAGCTGTTGCTCGAGCTGCCACCGCCGGCGAAGCCGGCCCGCAAGGAGCAGGTCCGCTTCACCAGTCCGCAGATCACGCATCTCTATGCCGGTCTGAGCCCGAAGACCCTGATCCGGGACCTGAACTGGCTGACCGCGGCGGAACTCGCACTCCACTCCCCCGCGGGGTACCACGCCAACCTCGCGCTCCTGGAGGCGTTCGCCGTGCCCGACGCCCCCTCGGGCCGGCCCTGACATTCCGATGCGATACGGGAGGGATCAGGCGGCTCGGGCCGGGCGACGATCCGCCGGCGACTGGCCCTCCCGCAGACCCGCTCGCGGCGGGCGGGCGGAGTGAGCAGCCCGGTGGCGGCGACCGGGGAGAGCTCGGCGCCGAGCGACAGCTCCGGGTCGTCCGCCGGCGGGCGCGGCTCGACCGCCGCACCGGGGAGTCGGGGGGCGGGCCGGGCGTCCGGCGGCGGCGAGGCCGCGCTCCTTCGCCGGCCGCTGGCCCGGCTGGACGCCGAGAAGGCCGATCTCGAAAGCCGGCTGGCGGCGCTCGAGGCGGACGAACCAGCCCGGCCCCCGGCGATCGTCTTCATGCAGTGCGGCCCGGTCCGGTTCCGGACGAGCGCGAAGCGCGAGGCCCGCCGGCGCCCCTTCGCGCACCGGGCCATCCTGCGCCCGACAGGTTTCCGCATGCCGGAGCGAAGGGACGGGGAGGGCCCGACGATCCACGAGATCCACGCGGCCCTGGCCGCGGACGATCGTCGCAACGAGCTGATCGTCGGCGAGGTGGCGCAGGCCCTCGAGGCGGGACGCTCGCCGATCCTGCTCACCGAGCAGAAGGACCACGCGCGGCTCCTTGCGGACCGGCTCGACCGCTTCACGCCGCATGTCCTGCTCCTCCTCGGCGGCATGGGGACGAAGCGCCACCGCGGGTCCGGCGACGGATCGAGGACCTCGCCGAGACCGGGAAGCGGGTACTGATCGCGACCGGCCGGTACATCGGAGAGGGGTTCGACGACGCTCGCCTCGACACGCTGTTCCTCGCGCTGCCGATCTCCCGGAAGGGCACGCTCGCCCGGCATGTGGGCCGCCTCCACCGGCGGCGCCCGGCGAAACGCGAGGTGCTGGTCCACGACTTCCTCGACGACGTGGTCCCGATGCTCCGGCGGATGGACCGGCTACGGCAGCCTCGGCCACGCCGTCGCGGGGCCGGAACCCCTCCCGGGCGCACCCGGACCGCTGCGGGGGTAGGATTTCACTCCGATGGTTCGACTCGCGGTCGCCGGAATCCTCGCGGCGGGCGCGTCGCGCTGAGCGTTCCGGTGGCCGCCTGCGAGTTCGACTTCACGGTTCCGGCGTCGCCGGAGCCGCTGCGGCGCGCGCTCGAGGCCGACTTCGCCCGCTTCGGAGGGGTGCTGAGCGACGACGGGGGCGGGGTCGGAGCGTTCTCGCTGCCCACGCCGCTCGGGCTCTGCGCCGGGGACTACCGGATCGAGGCGGTCGCGGGCGGCTCGGCGATCTGGATCGGGCTCGAGACGAAGCCGATCTTCCTGCCCTGCTCGAAGATCGAGGAGCACCTCGCCAGGCGGCTCCAGAAGGCCGCCGCGGCGAGCGGCTGATCGGGTCGCCCGCGGCTCAGCGGCGGGCGACCGGGTTCTCCAGGACCCCGACGGTCTCGACCTCGACGGAGACCAGATCCCCCTCGCTCATCGCCCGCGTCGTCCCCGGCGTCCCGGTGAAGATCACATCGCCGGGCATCAGGGTCACATAGCGGCTCAGGTAGCTCACGATCGTGCTGGTGTCGAAGATCAGGTCGCTCGTCCGCTGCTGCTGGACGATCTCCCCGTTCAGCCGGGTGATCAGCTCGAGGTCGTCGTAGTCCACGCCCCGCGAGATCACCGGACCGATCGGCCCGTAGGTGTCCGACGCCTTGGCGCGGAACCACTGGAGGTCGGCCCCCTGCCAGTCGCGCTCGCTCACATCGTTCCCGGCGGTGACCCCGAAGATGTGGTCCGGCGCCGCCTCCACGGAGACATCCCGCGCCTCCTTGCCGATCACGAGGACGAGCTCGCCCTCGTAGTGGACGTTGCCGGCGTCCTCGGTCATCTCGATCGCGTCGCCCGGCCCGACGATGCTCGTCGGCAGCTTGGCGAAGACGCCCGGGTAGGCGGCCGGCTCCCGGTCGCCGAGGTGCGAGGCGTAGTTCAGCCCGATCGCGATCGCCTTCACCGGCGCCGCGGGGGCGAGCAGCCGCGCCTCCGCGCGGGGAACCCGGTCTCCGGTCGGGGCGCCGCCGGCCCAGGGGGCGGCGTGGAGCGCGACGATCTCGTCGCCCTCGATGCGGCCCCAGGCGGGCTCGCCCGAAGCAGCGGCGAAGCGGACATAGGCGCCGGCGGGCTGCTCGTCCACGGGGACGGACAGCGGCTCTGGCGGCTCCTCGGCGGGTGGCGCGGCGCAGGCGAGAGCAGTGGCGATGGCGATCAGGACGAAGGAACGGAACACGGCGCCTCCCCGGTTGGACGGGCGAGCGTACATCAGCGGGTCCCCGGCGCGCCCACGGGGTCCGGGACCGCGCAGCGCCGGCGGCTCCGGGCCACGATCTCGTAGCCGAGGAGTTCGGCGAGGAGCAGCGGCGGAAAGAGGAAGGCGAGGACGACCAGCGCCCGCACCGGAAGCCCCCGGAGTCCCCGGGGCGCGGCGGCCAGCAGGAACCGGTTCACCGCGAAGGCGCCGCCGTGCCAGCGTCCCTTCCGGTCCCGGAAGCGCAGCCGCCGCGCGCAGGCGTCGCGGGAGATCCCGAGCTCGGTCAGCTCCCGGTCCGGGAGTTCCTGGAACGCGGCGAACCGGACCCGCCGCCCGGAATCGAAGCGCGCCGCCGCCCGCGCCAGGCGGACGCAGATCCCGCAGCCGCCGTCGTAGATGAGGAGGCGGCGCCTACGGTTCCTTCGGGCGCACATCGAGGTCGAGCCTCGGGAGGTCGCGCCCGGCGCCGTTGAAGCGGTTGTTCGGGTAGCGGCCGAGGAGCCAGTGCCGGAACACCCCGAAGGCGAGCCCGAGGAGCACCGCGCCGAGCAGCATCGCCCCGGCGAAGGCGAACGACTCGACGATCACCGACAGGATCCCGCGCGGGGGATCGGGCTCCGGGAGCGTGATGAACTCGACGGGCGGCGACTGGAGGAACCGCGAGAGGGGCGCGAACATGCTGCGGAGAACCGGCGCGAACCCGGATTCTACCCGGGCGCCACCCGGTCGAGCGAGACCCGGATCGCCGCCTCGATCCGGGCGGTGAGCGGCCCGGTATCGAAGCGGAACGCGCGGGAGACATCCTCGCGGATTCCCGGAGCGTCCTCGACCGCGAACCAGATCGGAGGCAGGTCGTCGGCGAGGGTGAAGAAGCTCAGCATCAGGTGCGCGACGCGGAAGTTCGCCCGCGCGAACGGCGAGATCTCGAGGAAGCGAGCGAAGAAGAGCGCCGCGCGCGGGCCGGCCTCGAGGTCCTTGCCGCTCGTTCCCGAGAGCCATTCGAGAAGCTCGCCGAGCCGGAGCGGGATCGTCTGCGGCGGCGAGAGGCGCGACCCGGAGAACTGGGGCTCGATCTGAAGCGCGCGAAAGGGAGAGGCGCCGGGCGTCCCGGTCGCCGCCGCGTGGACCCCGGCGATCAGCTCGGGCGTCGGATCCCGCACCGCGGCGGCGCGCTCGATCCGGGCGAGCGCGGCGAGCGGTGGCGCGAGCTCCGGCCCCGCACCGCCGGTGGAAACCCCGGTGAGCCGCAGGGTGGCGCGGGCGGCGTCCGGAAGGAGCGCCCGGGAGCGGGCGCGCCAGTTCCCGGCCCCGAGCACCTCCCGGATCGCGTCGCGGCGGGAACGGATCTCGTGCCCGGGCCCCGGCGGGCGCGCCGCGTCGGGGTGGAGGGGCAGCGGGGCCGACATCCCGGGGATTCTAGGAGTCCGCCTCGGCGCGCGGATTCCCCGGACCCGCGACCGGCGGGCGGCAGCGCGATTCCGGGGGCGATTCCCGCGGGCCGCAATTCCCGCGGACGCGATTCCGGCGGACACGATTCCGGCGGCCGCGATCCAGCGGGCGCCATCCAGCCGGCGCGACTCCAACGGGCGCGACTCCAACGGGCCCGACCCACCGGGCGCGACTCCAACGGGCGCGACT
>CAYGAO010000028.1:0-19893 GCA_964347715.1 uncultured Acidobacteriota bacterium | reverse complement strand
CCGTGATCCCCGGCCTCGCCCCACCGGGCATCCTCGCCGCGCGCCCCCCCCGCCCGTGATCCTCGGTCTCTCCCCGCGCGAGATCCTCGCCACGCTGCTGCTCGCCGGGGGCCTCTTCTTCACGCTCGCCGCGGTGATCGGGCTCTGGCGCCTTCCCGACTTCTACACCCGCCTCCACGCGGTCTCGAAGTGCGAGACCGCCGGACTGCTGCTCACGCTCGCGGCGCTCGCGCTCCTCTCCGCGAACTGGTCGGTCGCCCTGAAGCTCGGCTTCGTCTGGGCGTTCCTCGCCGTCGCCGGCCCGACGGCCACCCACGCGCTCGGCCGGGCGGCGCTCGACAGCGGCCTTCCGGTCCGGGGCGCCGGCGAGTCGAACCGACGCGGAGGAAGGCGATGATCGCGGACGGCGGCCTGATGAGCGTCGGGCTGCTCGCGGTGATGCTCGTCTCGGCGGCGGCCGCGCTCGTCGCGAAGGACTGGCTCGCCGCGGCGGCGTTCTTCGGCGTGTTCAGCTTCGCCGCCGCCACCTGGTTCGCGCTCATGGGGGCGGTGGATGTGGCCTTCACCGAAGCCTGCGTCGGCGGGGCGCTCAGCACGATCCTGTTCGTCTCGGCGGCGTTCCGCACCAGCCGGAGATTCGACTGATGCGCCGGCGGATCCGCGGGTTCGCCGGCGGCTTCGTCTTCCTCGCGCTCTTCGCCGGACTGCTCGTCGGGGCCCGCGGCCTGCCCGGGATCGGCGACCCCGCCTCCCCGGCCTCGACCCATGTCTCGCCGCGGTTCATCGAGGAGGCCGCGCGCGAGACCGGCGCCCGGAACATGGTCACCGCGGTGCTCGCCGACTACCGGGGCTACGACACGCTCGGCGAGGCGGTGGTCGTCTTCGCCGCCGGGCTCGGGTGCTTCGTCGTGCTCGCCCTCTCGGCGGGGGCCCGGCGCTCCGAACTTCCCGCCCCCGGCATGTCCCACGGGTTCGGCAGCCCGATCCTCGACACCGCCGCGCGCCTGCTCACCCCCTGGCTCCTCGTCTTCGCGGTCCATGTGCTCGTCCACGGCCACACCAGCCCCGGCGGCGGGTTCCAGGGCGGGGTGCTGCTCGGCTGCGGGCTGGTCACGATGCGTCTCGTCCGGGGGCCGCCGCGCCCCGCCGCCGGGAGCGACCCCGGAGTCCCGGCGTTCGGCCCGAGCCTCCGCGCCTCCCTGATCCTCGCGTGCGCCGGCGTGCTGCTCTACCTCGGCATCGGACTCGCGGCGATGGCGTTCGGCGGGGCGTTCCTAGACTACGGCGCCCTGCCGCTCGCCGCCGACCCGGCGACGAACCGCGAACTCGCGACCCTCGGGATCGAGGCGGCGGTCTTCCTCGCCGTCGGGGGCACGGTCTGCCTGCTCTTCGACACGATCAGCGTCGGGATCCGCGAGAGCGGCGTAGCGCTCGGCCACCCGACCGAGCCGCGCCCGCCAGGCAGCGGCCCGGCCCCCCGCGCATGACGACCTGGGCCTGCATCGCGGCGCTCTTCACGATGGGGATCGCCGGCATCACCCTGCTGCCGAACTTCGTGCGGAAGCTCCTCGCGATGAACGTGATGCAGGTCGGGGTCATCGTGTTCTTCGTCGCTCTCGCCTTCAAGCGCGGCGCCGCGGTCCCGATCCTCACCGGCGCCGGGGACCCGGCGGCGCCGGCCTTCATGAACCCCCTGCCCCACACGCTGATGCTCACCGCGATCGTGGTCTCCGTTTCCACCACCGGGCTCGCGCTCGGCCTCCTCGTCCGCATCCGGCGCCGCTTCGGCACCCTGAACGAGGGGCGCCTGCTCGAGGCGCTGCGCCGGGAAGGCGACTGACCCGTGCCGCGACGCGCCCGGCGCCACCGGCCCGGAACCCACGCGCGCCCCGGGGAGCACCCCGCCGGTCTGGCCGGCATGCCGCGGCGCGCCCGGCGGGCCCGGGCCGGCGCCGCCTGACCGTAGCCCGCTGCGGGGACCGGAGCCGACATCCGTGCGCGACGCGCTCCCGGGGCTGCTCGTCGCCCTGCCGCTCACCGGCGCCGCGCTCGTCCCGCTGGTGGCGGCGCTCTCCGGCCGCCGCAGCCGCCGGCTGGCGCTCGGGTTCCACACGGCGATCCTCGGGGTCGCGCTGGCACTCGTCTGGTCCGTGGCCGAAGGCGGGCCGATCCGCCACGCGCTCGGCGGCTGGCCGGGCCCCTGGGGCATCGAGCTCTGGCTCGACGGGCTCGGCGCGCCGATCGCGCTCCTCGCCGCCGGCATGGCCTGGTTCGCCGCCTGGACCCAGACCTCGACGACCGGCGACGGACCTCCGGTCCGGGTCGAGACCCCGCTGCGCGAAGGCTTGCTCCGCGCCGCGCTGCTCCTGCTGCTCGGCGGACTGCTCGGCATCACCGCGACGCGCGATGTCTTCAACCTGTTCGTCTTCCTCGAGATCTCGTCGCTCGCCGCCTGCACGCTGATCGCCGCCGGCGGCGGACGGGCGACGGTGGCCGCCTTTCGCTACCTGCTCGCCGGAACGGTCGCGGGTTCGCTCTACCTGTTCGGCGTCGGCTTCCTCTACGCGCTGACCGGAACGCTGAACATGGACGATCTCGCCGCCCGGATCCCGGCGGTCGAGGCGGATGCGGCCGTCGCGGTCGCGGTGGTCCTGATCGCGGTGGGACTTTCGATCAAGGCCGCGCTCTTCCCCCTGCACGGCTGGCTTCCCGACGCCTACGTCTTCGCGCCGGCTCCCGCGGCCGGCTTCATCGCCGCGGTGATGGCGAAGATCAGCGCCTACGCGCTCCTCCGGCTCTTCGGCGAGACGCTCGCCGGCGCCGGGGCGGGCGCGGCGGTCCTCGAGGTGACCCTCTGGCTCGGGATCCTGGGAACGGTCGTCGGCGGAGCGTTCGCGGTCGCCCAGCGCGAGGTCCCGAGGATGCTCGCCTGGTCGAGCGTCGCGGCGATGGGGACGATCCTGATCGGAGTCGCCATCGGGTCCGAACTCGCGGTCTCCGGCGCGCTCTTCCACATGGTGGCGCACGCGCTCGCCACCGGAGCCCTCTTCTTCGCCGCCGGAACGCTGCGCTCGGCCTGGGGCGTCTCCGGGATCCGGGGCTGGTCCGGCCTCGGCGCCCGCGCTCCCGGGCTCCTCATCGGCCTGACGGTGGCGGCGCTCTCGATGATCGGGATCCCGCCCACGGCGGGGTTCTTCTCGAAGTACCTGCTGCTCGCGGCCTCGCTCGACGCCGGCGGGGTCCCGGGCATCGCCGCCTTCGCCGCGCTCGTCCTCTCGAGCCTGCTCGCGGCGATCTACTTCCTCCGCCTCCTCGAGGCGTCGTGGTTCCGGCCGGTTCCGGAGGGCGCGGGGGACCACCGCCTGCCGAGGTCGCTCACCGCCCCGGTCCTCGGGCTCGCGGCGCTCGTGCTGCTCGTCGGTGTCTTCGCCAGCCCGGTCGCGGAGCGGGCGCTCCCCGACCGGGGAGCCGCCCCGGCCACCGAGGAGGCGGTCCGGTGAGGGAGATCGTCTCCTGGATCCCGCTCTCGCTCCTCGGGATCGGCTTCAGCTCGGCGGTCCTGATCCTGCTGAACCACGACCGCCCCCGGTTCGGCCCGGCCTGGAGTTTCGTCGCCGCCGTCACCCAGCTGGTCACCGCCATCGGGATGCTCCCCGCCGCCTTCTCCGACATCGCGGTCGTCTCTCCCGGCCTCGAGCTGCTTCCGGGGGTGACCCTCCGCTTCCGCGCCGACCCGCTGGGCCTGCTCTTCCTGACGCTGTCCTCGATCCTCTGGCTCATCACCACCGCCTACTCGGTCGGCTACCTCGGCGGGCTCCGCGACCGGCGCCAGCCCGGCTACTACGCGGCGTTCGCGGCGGCGGCGGCCTCGGCGGCGGGCGTGGCGCTCGCCGCGAATCCCGTCACCTTCCTGATCTGCTACGAGGCGCTCACCCTCGCCACCTGGCCGCTCGTGGTCCACAAGCGGACTCCGGGGGTGCTCGGTTCGGGCCGCGCCTACCTCGCCTACACCCTGTTCGGAGGGCAGCTCCTGCTCGCGGCAGTGGTGTGGGCCGGCCTGCTCGCCCCCGATGCGGACTTCACCGCGGGTGGATTCCTCGCCGGCACCGCCGGGGACGGATCGCTGCGCCTGCTGTTCGTCCTCTTCCTGATCGGGGTCGGGGTGAAGGCCGCGATCTTCCCCTTCCACGGCTGGTTGCCGGCGGCGATGGTCGCGCCGACCCCGGTCAGCGCGCTCCTCCACGCGGTCGCGGTGGTCAAGGCCGGCGCCTTCGGCGTGCTCCGGCTCACCGGCTGGGTCTTCGGCCCCGAGCTGATGCGGGATCTCGGCCTGAGCCTGCCGCTCGCGCTGCTCGCCGGCGGGACGATCCTCTTCGCCTCGCTGCGGGCGCTCGGCGAGGACCACCTGAAGCGGCGGCTCGCCTGGTCGACGATCGGGCAGCTCTCCTACATCGTCCTCGGCGGGGCGATCGGAACCCCGCTCGCGCTCGCCGGCGCCGCGTTCCACATCGTCGCCCACGGCTTCATGAAGATCACCCTCTTCTTCTGCGCCGGCTGCGTGTATGTCGCCACCGGCAAGGAGCGGATCTCCGAGCTCGGCGGTCTCGGCCAGGCGATGCCGATCACCTTCGCCGCGTTCGCCGTGGGCGCGCTCGGCATGGCCGGGATCCCGTTCCTGCCGGGATTCCTCAGCAAGTGGAATCTCGCGCTCGGCGGGATCGAGGGGGGCGAGGTCTGGGTCGCGGCGCTCCTCGTGGTCAGCGGGCTGCTGAACTTCGCCTACTACCTGCCGATCCTCCGGATCGCCTTCCTCGAGGGCGAACGTCCGCCCGGCGTACGCGAACCCTCGCCGTGGCTCGTCCTCCCACCCGCGCTCGCCGCGCTCGCCGCCCTCGTGCTCGGCGTCGCCCCAAACGCGGGCGCCCGCTTCTGGTTCCTCGCCGAATCCGCCGCCCGCCGCGCCGCCTCCACCCTCCCCGATGTGCTCGCCGGCGCCGGAGGCGCCCCGTGAACCGGCGACCGACGATCCCCCGGATCCCCTACCCCGACGCCGAACCGCCGTTCCGCGTACGCGAACCCTCGCCCCGGCTCCGCCCACCAGCCCTCGCCGCCCCCGCGCCGAACGCGGGCAGGCGCTTCCGCTTCCTCGCCGAGTCCGCCTCCCGCCGCGCCGCTCCCACCCTCCCCGACGGTCTCGCCGGGCCCGGAGGCGCCCCGTGAGCCGGCGCCGGTTCTCGGCCGCCGCGGCGGCGACGGTGGCGCTGCTCGCCGTGGACCTCGTCGCGTTCTCTTCCGGCGCCGAGCACCACGGCGGCTTCTGGAACGATGTCCCGCTCGGCGATCTGGTCCTCGGCGCGCTCGGAGCCGGCGTCCTGATCGCGATCTCGGTACGCCTCCTGAAGCCGCTGCTCGCGCGTCCCGAAGACCACTACCGGAAGCGGGGAGAACCGTGAACGCGCTCGTCTCGCATCCGGCGGCGTGGCTCTTCGCCGGGGCGCTCGTCGTCGCGCTCACGCGCCGCCGGCTCCCCGCGGGACCCGTGGGGATCTGCTTCGCGATCCCGGCGCTCCTCACCCTGATCCGCCCGCTCGCGGGCGCCAGCGAGGCTGCCGTCGCCGGGTTCCGGCTGACCTGGTACCGGGCCGACGAGCTGAGCCTGCTCTTCGCGCTCGTCTTCGCGATCGTCGCGCTCCTGGGCCTCCTCTACGGCGTGCACCGGATGCGGCCCTTCGAGACCGCCGCCGCGCTCGCCTATGCCGGATCGGCGATCGCCACGGTGCTCGCGGGCGACTGGATCACCTTCTTCGTCTTCTGGGAGGCGATGGCGCTCTCCTCGCTCGGGCTCATCTGGAAGGGAGGGACCGCCCGCGCCCGGCGCGCCGGGATGCGCTATCTCCTCGTCCACGCGGCGGGCGGCTCGGCGCTCTTCGTCGGGATCGCGCTGCACCTCGCCGGCGGGGAGGACCCGCTGCTCGGCCCGCTCGCGGCCGGAGCCCCGCCGTACTGGCTCGTGCTCGGGGCGGTGGCGGTGAACGCGGCGATCCCGCCCCTCCACGCCTGGCTCACCGACGCCTACCCGGAGGCCTCGCCGGCCGGCTCCGTCTTCCTGTCCGCGTTCACCACGAAGACCGCGGTGTACGCGCTGCTCCGGCTCTTCCCGGGAACGGAGATCCTGGCGCCGCTCGGGGCGGCGATGGCGCTCTACGGGGTCGTCTTCGCGGTCATCGAGAACGACCTCCGCCGGCTCCTCGGCTACCACATCGTGAGCCAGGTCGGATACATGGTCGCGGCGGTCGGGATCGGCACGCCGCTCGCCCTCAACGGCGCGGCGGCCCACGCCTTCTCGCACATCCTCTACAAGGCGCTCCTCTTCATGGGGGCGGGCGCGGCGATCGAGGCGACCGGGATGCGCCGGCTCTCCGATCTCGGCGGGATCGCCCGGCGGGCGAAGTTCGCGGTCCTGATGTACCTCGCGGGGGCGCTCTCGATCTCCGGCGCGCCGCTCTTCAACGGCTTCATCAGCAAGTCCATGATCGTGAGCGCCGCGGGGCAGGGCCACGCGCTCGGGATCGAGTTCGTCCTCGTCCTCGCCTCCGTGGGGACCTTCCTCTCGGTGGGCCTCAAGCTGCCGTGGTTCGCGTTCTTCGGCGACCGTTCGCGCGGGCTCACGGTGCGTCCGCTCCCGGCGAACCTGCTCGCCGCGATGGGGATCGCCGGCGGGCTCTGCCTCCTGTTCGGCGTGTTCCCGGATCTCCTCTACCGGCGGCTGCCGTTCGCGGCGGAATACCACCCCTACACCCTCGATCATGTGGCCTCGGCGTTCCAGATCCTCCTCGGCGCCGGGATCGTCTTCTCGCTGCTCCTCCGCCGGCTCACCCCGGCGCCCCGGATCACGCTCGACGCGGACTGGCTCTACCGGGTCCCGGGGCGGCGTCTCGCCGGGGCCTTCGGAGAAGCGCTCGCCGCCGTCGAACCCGTCGCCCGGCTCGTCCGGAGCGCCGCCCTCACCCGCGCCGGGGGCGCCCTCGCGCGGCTCGCCGCCGGATCCGCTCCGCGGTCCGGTTTCGCCTTCCGCAGCCCGATCGGCTGGACCGTCTTCTTCGCCGGGGCCGGAGCCGCCGCCCTCGTCTGGCTCCTCGTCGCCGGCTGACCCACCCCGGTCGGGTTCCCGGCCGGGCGAACACGGTCCGGCTCATCCCCGTCGCTTCGGCGGATGGGGTCGCCGGCAGCACGAAGCGACGCCCCCGCGTACGGGGACCGAGCGCTGCCGTAGGATTCAGCAGCCCGTGGAAAGAGTCCCCCGCATGCGCGCCGCTCCGGGAAGGGAACCGGAATCCGCCCCGATTCGGGGATGCGGGGCACTCTTCCCACGGGCAGGTGGGGAAAGCGCCCCGCGTCCGCCCGGAGGATGGGGTTCCCCATCGTTTCGAGAACGGATTCCCATGCGGGGCGCTTTATCCACCGGCTGATGAGGCCGAACTTCCCGACCTCGCTGCACCCGAATCGCGGGAGCGACGCGACGACCTTCGGGCGATGAGCGCCATGCCACACCAGAACTGGAACGGAGCCCGGTGGTGGAAGTGTGATCTCCACACCCACACTCCCGCATCGGACGACTACGGACGCGGCCCGCATCGGGAGCGACACAGGCAGCGCGAGCCCCGCGAGTGGCTCCTGGATCACATGCGCGCCGGGATCGAGTGCGTCGCCGTCACGGACCACAACAGCGGCGCCTGGATCGATCCTCTGCGAAACGCACTGAGCGAGTTGGACGGCGACCCTCCTGACGGCTACCGGCCCCTGTACCTGTTCCCGGGGGTCGAAATATCGGTACCGGGAGGTGTGCATCTTCTGGCCATTCTCGCGAGCGAAGCGACCTCTTCGGACATCGACACCCTGCTCGGAGCCGTCGGTTTCACCGGCCGCAAGGGTGCGAGCGAAGAGGTGACGACGAAGTCCTTCGCCGAGGTCGCCGGGGAAATCGACCGGGCCGGCGGCATCGTGATTCCGGCGCATGTGGACAGCGAGAAGGGGCTCTTCCGGGAGATGAAGGGCACGACTCTGAAGCAGGCGCTGCACTGCCACCAGATATTCGCCATGGAGGCGCAGTCTTCCGGCTGCCACACGCCGCAGCTGTATCGCGACGCGAAGCTGCGCTGGACGACGATTCTCGGTTCGGATTCCCACCGTCCGTCCGGGAACTGCGGAGAAGCGTTTCCGGGCAGCCGATTCACCTGGGTGAAGATGGGCAAGCCCGATCTGGACGGACTCCGGCTCGCTCTCCTCGACGGCCCGCTCTCGGTGCGCTGTTCCGATGAACATCCCGAGACGCCCAACCGTCACGGGAAGTCGATGCTGGAATCCATCGAAGTCTCCGGGGCCAGATACATCGGTCGGAAGACGCCGTTCACCCTCGGGTTCAACCCGTGGTTGAACGCCATCGTCGGCGGCCGCGGCGCCGGCAAGTCCTCTCTCGTGGAGTTCTTGCGGAGTGCGCTGCGACGCAGAGACGAGCTCCCGAAGGAGTTGGAGTCGCAGTTCGAGCACTATTTCGAGGTTCAGCGGACCCGGAACGACGATGGTCTGCTGACCGACGACGCGGCGATTCGTGTGATCTATCGGAAAGATGGGTCGAGATTCCGTATCCAGTGGAGCTCGAACGGCGCCCTGCCGGCGATCGAGGAAGCAGCAGACGGGGAGTGGGCTCCGGCGCCAGGCGAGGTGGTCCGGCGTTTTCCGGTTCGTCTGTACAGCCAGAAACAGATCTATCACCTGGCGAAGACGCCGGGGGCGCTACTCGAGGTCGTGGACGACGCACCGGAGGTCGACCGGCGATCGCGGGACGCGCGGCGGCGGCAAGAGGAGAACCGCCTCCTCGCGCATCGGTCCAGGATCCGCGAGATCGAAGCCGATCTGCCAGAAGCGACGCGTCTCCTCGGGGAACTCGACGATGTCGTCCGAAAGCTCGCGATCTTCGAAGAGGCTGGCCACGCGGATGTCCTGAAATCGTTCCAGCGTCGCCATCGGCAGCGGCGCGCGATCGAGAAATGGGAGAAGACCTGGAACGATGCGGGGGACCGGCTTCGGAGGCTCGGAGCCCATCTGGTCCCGGAACCGCTCGACGATGCCCATCTCGACGCCTCATCCCCGACGGACGCGCCGCTGATGGCGCGTGCCGGCGACGTTCGGAAGGGTCTTCGCGCCATCCAGACGCGATTGGCGGAGATCGCAGAGGAGGCGGACCGGCTTCACACCGACTGGAGGGCGGATCTGGACCAGACCCCATGGAAGCGGGCGGGCGACGCCGCCGTTGCCGCCTGTCGGTCGCTGCTGGCGCGGTTGGAAAAGCAGCGCGTCGGGGATCCGTCGGGCTACGGCGAACTCGTGCAGCGCCGACAGATCATCGAGCGGCAGCTGGAAAGACTGAAGGACCGCGAGCGGGAGACGGAAACCCTGAAGGCGGAAGCAAACGCCAGCCTCGAGCGCCTCCGGGATATCCGGCGGGAACTCACCGAGTCCCGCCGCTCTTTCCTGAACCGGATCCTGGAGGGCAACCGCCACATACGGATCCGGGTCATCCCCTACGGCCGACGGGAGACGGTCGAGGCCGAGTTTCGTCGCCTGATCCAGCGGGAGGGTGGCGGCTTCGACAAGGACATCGGCTCGCCCGACGGAGAAGGACTGCTCGGCCAGATCTACGGGTCGGGCCGCGACCCGAAGCAGATCGAGGGCGCACTGGGCGGCGTGAAACGGCAGATCCACTCGATCGCGGAAGGTTCCCACGAACCGGAGACGGTCGTGGATCGCCGTTTCGCCGCGCACCTCGCCCGGCTGCATCCCGAGGCGCTGGATCGCGTCGATGCCTGGTTCCCGGAGGATTCCCTCGACATCCAGTACAGCCCGACGGGCGACGGCAGGAACCTCCGATCCATCCGGAGGGGTTCACCCGGCCAGAAGACCGTCGCCCTCCTCGCGTTCCTGCTCTCCTACGGCCAGGAGCCGCTCGTTCTGGACCAGCCCGAAGACGACCTCGACAACCACCTGATCCACGAGCTGATCGTGAAGCAGATCCGCGAGGTCAAGCGGGAAAGACAGATCATCGTCGTGACTCACAATCCGAACATCGTGGTCAACGGCGACGCCGAACTCGTGGTCGCGCTCGCCGCACGCGGCGGCGCCACCCGGATGGAGTGCCAGGGCAGTCTTCAGGAGCAACCGGTCCGGGAAACGATCTGTACGATCATGGAAGGCGGTCGCGACGCGTTCCGGGAGCGCTACCGTCGCATCGCCGTGGAGGCGCTCGGTGTTCGACAGTCCTGAAGAGCTGCTCCGCCGGATACGGGCGGGCGAAGACACCTCGCTCGAACTCAAGGAGGTTTCCTTCCACGGCTCCCGGATGGACGGACCGGCGCGCAGTCGGTTGGCCGATGTGCTGGCGGCCATGGCGAACACCCGGGACGGCGTGCTCGTTCTCGGCGTCGAGGACCAGACGCGGGAGATCCTCGGGATCCCGATCGAGCGCCTCGATTCCGTCGAACGGTACGTATTCGAGATCTGCGAAGGGAGCATCGAACCGCCGCTGCACTTCCACTCGTTCCGGATCGAACTGCCGGATACTGAAGGAGTCCTGCGGCATCTGCTCAAGGTGGAGATCCGGCGCAGCCTGTTCGTGCACCGCAGTCCCGGGGGATACCTCCACCGGCACGGCAGCTCGACGCGGCGGATGTCCACCGAATCCCTCTTGCGCCTCGGGCAGCAGCGCAGTCAGGCGCGCGTGTACCGCTTCGAGGAACAACCGGCGCCGGGAACCACCCTGGCCGACCTGGAGCCGGATCTCCGTCGCCGTTTCCTGCGACCGGGAGCCGGGGATACGGCCGTCTTCGAGAAGATGAAGCTGGCGACGCGCGACGAAAGCGGAAAGACCCGCGCCACCGTCGCGGGCATCCTGATGTGTTCGTCGCACCCGGAGCGGTGGCTTCCGGGGGCCCTGGTCCGGGCGGTGCGCTATCGGGGCGTCCGTCAGGATTCGAACTACCAGCTCGACGCGCAGGAGATCACGGGACCCGTGGACGAGCAGATCGCCCGGGCGATGGCCTTCGTGCGCCGGAACATGGGCGTGGCGGCGAGAAAGGCCCCGGGTCGGGTGGAGATTCCGCAGTTCAGCCTGCGCGCCGTCTTCGAGGCCGTCGTGAACGCGGTGGCGCACCGGGACTACTCCGTCGCGGGATCGGCGATCCGGCTCTTCCTGTTCGATGACCGGCTCGAGCTGTACTCGCCCGGCCCCCTGCCGAACTCGGTCACGGTGGACGCGCTGGCGCTGCGCCAGTCCACCCGCAACGAGTTGCTGACGACGCTGCTCGCCAGGTGCCGCGTGGAGGATCCGACCGGCGAGATCTCCCGGCAGTTCCTGATGGAGAAGCGGGGGGACGGCGTGCCGATCATCCTGGAAGAGAGCCGGCGCGCGTCCGGTCGCCTCCCGGAGTACCGGGTGATCGACGAGGCGGAGGTGCTGCTCACGATCCACGCGGCAGCGCCTCCCGAACAGGCGCCACCGGTCGCGCCGACGGGCTGAGGCCCGAATCGCTTCCGCGATCCGTTCCGCCCTCTTTCGCGGGGAGGGAGACCCTCCCCGGCGGCGCTCCACCCCGCGTCTGTACCCGGGGGACTTTCGCCACCGCCTGCTAAGGTTCCGGGCGCCCCATGCCGTCCACGCGGTGGGTCTGGCCGGCCCTCCTCGGCGTCGTTCTCGTCTTGTTGATCCTCCGGCCCTTTGCGGAAGAAGGAGAGACGCCGTCCCCGCCGGAGCCGGTCGCGCCGATCCACCCGGTCTCGGAGGCGGAGGCGCTCTACGAAGCGGCCATCGGGGACCTGGAATCGGCGCTCGACGCCTCGGACGCGCCCGAGGAGCTCGGGGACCTGCACGCGGCGATGGCGCCCGAGCGGCAGGCGATCGACGCCGCGATCGCCGAGAGCCGGCGCCGGTTCGCCGAATCTCCCGACGACGAAGCGGCCCAGGGGACCCTCCTCGAGAACCTGCGGCGCAAACTGGATCTGTTCCGCAACACGCTGATGCTGATGCGGGATCTGGAGCGGGGCGACGGCGCCACCGCCCAGGACCGGATCCGCGCGATTTCGGGACGGGAGCAACCCGAGACCGGATGACGACGAGCCGGAAGCCCGGTCCGGAGCCGCGGTGGCCGACCCGGACGGCAGGCAAGGAGCGATCTTCGATGATGGACGGAATGAACCCGGCGCACCGGGGCGCCGCCGGACCGGAGGGCCGCGGCCCCGGACGCTTCCCCGTCCGCCCCGCCGCGCCGCCGGCGATCTCTCTCGCCGCGACCCTGCTGCTCGCGGATGCGGCCTTCGGCCAGCCGCGCACCGAACGCGTCGAGCACGAGATCGAGATCGCCGAGAACACCCGGATCAGCGTGATGAACTTCTCCGGCCAGGTCGAGATCCGCGGGACGGAACCCGGCGCGGACGGCCTGCTTCGGGTCGTCGGGGTGAAGCGCCTCGAGGCCGACCTCCCGGACGAGGAGGCGGAGCGCGTGCTCGGGGCGGTGGATCTCGATCTGCGGCGCCACGGGCGCAACCTCCACATCGGACCCCGCCGCCCGAGGTCCGGGGCTCGCGACCCGGACCGGCGGGCGCGCCGGATGCGGGAGGAACCGCCGATCACCGAGATCCGCACCCCGTCCCGGATCCCGCCGGTCTCCGTGGACCTCGAGGTCTGGCTTCCCGTGATCGCCTCGCTCGATGTGCGCACCTTCTCGGCGCCGATCGTGTTCACCGGGTTCCGGGCGCCGGATGCCGATGTGCGCCTCCGCAGCATCAGCGGCACCCTCGAGGTCGGCGCGCTCGAATGCCGCGACCTGCGGGCGGAAACGGTCAGCGGCGATCTCCGGCTCACCGATGTGCGCGCGGAGCGCGGCGCCTTCAGGACGCTCGCCGCCGGGATCGTCCTCGGCGGCGATCTCGCCCCGGACGGCCTCTACGACATCCAGACCCACTCCGGAACCGTGACGCTCGGCCTCGACGCGATTCCCGCCTTCTCGGTGGCGGCGACGAGCTACATCGGCGAGATCCACGCCGGGCTGGAACTCGACGGCGAGGGAAACACCCACCGGTTCGAGGGGCGCCGCGGCGACGGCGGGCCGCACCTCGAGGTGAACACCTTCAGCGGCGCGATCCACTTCGCCGGCGACGACGAACAGGTGACGCCGCAGGAGTGCGCCCCGTAGGGCCCCCGGGCCCGGCTGTCGGCATCCCCCCGGTCACGACGAAGAACGACCGGACGCCCTCCCGGGGAGGCGAACCTCGGTCGTCCGGAGCCCGGACGACCGCTCTCCCGCGACCACTCGGTCGCGCGATGGTAGAATCAGCGTGTCCCGTCGCTCCCGGCCGCCCGACCGGTGGGTGAGGCGGGCAGGAGCGGAGACGCGACAGACCACATGGCCCACACGAAATCGGCGCGGAAGCGCGTCCGTCAGAACCGGGAGCAACGCCTTCGCAACCGGCATCACCGCAGCCGTCTGCGCACGGCGGTCAAGCGGCTTCGCGCCGCCGTCGCCGCGGGCGACCGGGAAGCCACCGACGAACGGCTGCCGCAGACGCTCGCGCTGCTCGACCGGATGGCCGGGCGTGGCATCGTCCACCGGAACGCCGCCGCCCGCACGAAGTCCCGCCTCTCCCGCCTGGTCAACCGCTCCGCCTCTTCCTGAGGTCGCTCCCGGCGACCCCGGCCCCATCGGCCCTGCGGGCGTCGCTTCGCCCGGCGTCGGGCCCGCCTCGGGGCGGAGCTGATGGCGTCGGCGCCCGAGGGCGGTCTGGACCGCAGTTCCGCCCGGGTGGCGCGGCGCCGCGCGACATTCCGGTGGGGCGGCGCCGGCAGGACGCTCGCCGGAATCTCGGTGACGACGAACTGGACCCTCGCCCACTGGGTCGTCGAAACGGACGAGCGGCGGGTTTCGTCCAGTCGCGAGGTCCCGCGGGAACTGTACTTCGCCTTGGAGGGATCGGTCTCTCGCGCCGTGAGCCGACGCGGCGAGGCGGTGGACCTGCCCGAGGGGGACGGCTGGTCCTTCTCGGTCGATACCGTGGTGGATCGTGACCGCCTCGGTTCCCGCCGGCCCCGGGGCGGCTCCCGGGTCCGGGCCGCCGAACCGGACCTCGGCTTCGCGGGTGGCTGCCTCTATTCGCTCCGGCCCCGGGGCGGCGGCCCGCCGGTGCGCTGCTACCTGGCCTGGACCGAGGGCGGAGAGGCGGCCATCGCACCTCGCATCCTGCCCCCCGAGCGGAAGCCCGGGAACCCACCGAGGCCCTGGCTCGCCGTCCGGCGCGGCGCTCTGGGCCGGGAGGCGCCGTTCTGGCTCGGGAATGCGGAACGCTGGCTGGCTTTCGCGCTCCTCCGGTCTCCGTGGCTCGTCAGCCGGTGCTGCTCGACCTGCGGGCCCGATTGCCAGATGGATGTGGAATGCGCGGAATGCGGGAAAGGGCGGACCTGCTGGACGGCTTACGCGTTCCGCCACCCGGGGCCTGGCTTCGAACACCCGGACAGCGACGGGTGTCGGTGCGAGTGGTACGGCAACGCGCTGTGGCGGAGTTCGAAAAACACCGGCCGCGGCCACCACGCGGGTTTCGCCGGCGCCTGGAACGGGGAGTGGTGATCCCGGCGGCGTGTCTCGCCGGGAATCTCCGCCCACCCGGCCCCGGCGGTACGGCCCCGTCCCGGCAGGGCCGAGCGACGCCGCCCGGACACCGAAGCCGATCCCCCGTCGCGCGCCGGCGGCTACCGGGCGTGCGGCTCGCCGGGGCATCGAGGACGATGCCCGAACGGGGATCGAGATCCTGAGCGGGCCCCGATTCACGCTTCCGCCGCACGGCGCGACTCCGGTTCCCGGTCGGGCGGCGCGGGCCAAGAGCGCCCGGCGGGGCGCGCTTCGAGGCGCCGGCGCCCCGCGTACCGGGGAAGGCCCGGCGGGATGCGCTCCGCGCCGACGGGCCCGGTTCAGCGCCCGCCCGGCTTCGGGAAGTCGTGGTCGGGATCGTCCTCGAGGAAGAGCGGCATCGGCGGCGGCGGTAGCCCCTGCTCGGCGCGGGCGGCGCGGACCGTCTCGCGCACATCCGAGAGCAGCTTCCTCGCGTCGTACACGATCCCGTCCTTGATCGTGTAGCGGATCGAGCCGATCCGCTCGGTGCGGCCGGTCTCGTGGTCGAGCCGGATCGTGCCGGAACCGTAGAGCACCTTCAGGTTGTGGAGCGGGTTCTCCTCGAGCACGACGAAGTCGGCGACCTTCTCTTCCTCGACGCTCCCGAACCGGTCGTCGATCCCGAGCAGCTCGGCGCCCTTGAGCGTCGCCGACTGGATGACTTCGAGCGGGTGGAAGCCGGCTTCCTGGAACAGCTCCATCTCCTGGACGAACCCGAACCCGTAGAGGTTGAAGGTGTAGCCGGAATCGCTGCCGACGGCGACCCGCCCGCCCCGGTTCTTGAACTCGTTCACGAACGCCATCCACAGGCGGTAGTTCTCCTTCCAGTTCAGCTCGACCTGGGTGGTCCAGTCGAAGAAGTAGGAGGCGTGGTTCACGGCGCTCGGCCGGTAGAACTCCCACAGGTTCGGGTGGGTGTACACCGAGTGCCACTCGTTCCGCTGCTGGCGCATCAGGTCCCGGGTGCCGATGTAGGCGACCCAGGTCGGATGGATCGAGAAGTCGAGTTCGAGCATCTCGTCCATGACCGCGTTCCAGTGGTCGGAGAACGGCGGCGCCGCCTGCGCCCAGAGCCGTCCGGCCTCGGTGAAGCGGTGGTACTCGTTGTTGTAGTTGTAGTCCACCGGATAGTGCTGGATCCGCCGGTCGGTGAAGAGCGCCTCCGGTAGCCCGTACCAGTGGGTCATCGAGGTGAGGCCGGCGCGGGCGGTATCGAGGGCGTTCATCCCGACGACATCGAGCTGGGCGTGGTGGGTCGTGCTCCGAAGACCCTGGATCCTCGCCTCGTCGAGCGCCGCCCGGAAGATCCGGGGCTGGGCGCCGAAGAACTTGATCCCCTCGGCCCCCTGTTCCTTCACCCAGCGGACCCACCGGCGCGCGGCTTCGGGGTTCGTCACCGGTTCTTCGCCGTCGCGCCCGAACACCACATAGGCATGGATGCGCGGGGAGGTGATCTCGTTGTCCCACGATCGCTGCTTGTGATGGAGCAGCCAGCGGGTGCTGAAGTTGCCCACATCGGCGCCGGTCGTGATCCCGTGGCCCATCCACAGCTTGTGGATGTACTCCGCCGGCACCCCCTGCCCCGAGCCCTCGTTGTGCTGGTGGAGGTGCATGTCGATGAACCCGGGGAGCAGGTAGTGGCCCGAGAGATCCATCTCGTGATCGCCGGGCTGCGCCTCGGGCCGGTCCTCCGGATGGATCGGCGTGATCGGCGTCCCGACGACCCGGATCTCCCGGATGATGTTCCCCTCGACCACGATGTCGGCGGGGCCGTAGGGGGGCGCTCCGGTGCCGTCGATCACGGTGACGCCCCGCAGGATCAGGCGGTCCCAGGGCCCCTCGCCGTCGGTCCGGTCGGGCACCGGATACGGGATGTCTTCCTGGGCGGCGAGCGGGGCGACGAGCGCGAAGAGCGCCAGCGCGACGGCCAGCGGGGCGGCGAAACGGGCTTTCGGGAAGGGCATCGTTCGGGTTCCTCCGAGCCGGTCAGTATCCCACAGCAGCCTGTGCATAAGGCGCCCCGCATGGGAATCCGTCCTCGAAGAGATGGAGAACCCCGTCGTCCGGGCGGATGCGGGGCGCTCTCCCCACCGGATGGCGGCCCGAATCGCTGGCGCGATCCGTTCCGCCCGCTTTCGCGGGGAGGAAGGACCCTCCCCGCACCCCTCCGCGTCGGCGCACGAGGGACTTTCTCCACAGCCTGTCTAGGACGACGGCCCGGAGCCAGGCTCATCGGGGTCGCTCTTCCCCCGCGTCTCCTCTTCTTCCTTCTCCTCCCTCGTGACGAACCTGTATCTCTCCTGGCGGAGGCCCCACAGCAGGCGCCATCCGGCCCCGGGCTGGAATCCGCGCTTCGTGACGAAGAACGGAGAGATGGTCCGGCGGGCCGGTACGTCCTCCGGCTCGCGCTTCTCTTCTTCCTTCTTTCCCATCGTGATCCTCCGGAGGCTCTTCGGAGCCTCGCTCGATGCGCGGGTTCGATCAGCCCGCTGCGGGGGTCCGCGGCGGTTCGGGACCAGGCCGCTCGTCCCGTTCCGGCGCGCTCGGCCCGGGACGGCCCTCACCCCGGCCGGGAGTCTCGCCGTTCGCCACGACAAGACCTGTCCCACCCCTTTCCGAAGCCGCCGGCTACCCGGGAGAGGCGGTAGCGACGCAGCCGGTGGCGGTCGTCGAAGAGGCGGCGCGCGGCCACCCTGACCGCCGCGAGCGCCCCGAACCGGCGGCGGCGATCAGCAGGATGATCGGTATCTGGTAGCGGACCGTCGCGAGCCGGTTCGCGGTGCCGAGTACCACAGCCGCCGCGCGGCGAACAGGGCGCCGGTCGAGGGCGAATCACCCCGCGTGCGGGCTGGAAGCTCCCGCAGCGCGCCTTCGGAGAACGGCTGGACGCGGGTCGCCCCCGCCGCCTCTTCTTCGGAGTCGTGGGAGACGCAGGGCGCCGGAATCCGGCGCTCGCTCCGGTCGCGCGATCCACGCGCTCGACCACGAGCTCCCGATGCCTCCGGCCGAGGTTCGCGGCCGGCTCGTGAAGGAGAACCACTTCGGGGGAGCAGCTCGGGCGCGGGCATCGAGGGCGCCTCCCTTCCCGCCCAGGAGACCTCGCCGCCGCGCGGATCCAGGTCGGCGAGCCCCGCGGCAGGCGCGTCTTCCCCGACCTGGAGGGGCCGGAGACCCGGAGCATCTCTCCGAGCGCGACCTCGAAGGAGACCTCGGGCAGCCCCGGAACGGCAGTCAGACCCCGAACGACGAGCACTCCTCCATCGTGGAGGGTCCGACACCGCCGAGGGGAGACCCCGCGCTCGGGGACACCGTGACCGAAACCGTCGTCGCGGACCCGGCTGCCGCGACTGCCCGGGATCGTGGGATCGGCCGGCGGGACCCACATCTGCCGGACACGCGTTCGGGCGGCATCGAAATGGACGAGGACGAGCAATCGCCGCCAGGGGCCGTTCCGTTCGACGACCAGGCCAGAAAGGCCGATGAAGCCGAACGAGGACCGGCGGCCGGCGAGTACCTCATCCTTCCGGAATCGCCGATCCCATTTCGCAGAGACCCGGATGTTCCGCACGGCCGGCGTCAGCGCCGGATCGAGACCACGGCGCGCCGTCCGGAACGGCCCGCCGTCTTCGAAGCCGCTCCGTTTCCGCATCAAGCCCACTTCTTCCTCCGCTCGGCTCGCCGTTTCCATCAGAGGGAGAGCATCGGCCCCGGGTCTTCGGGGATATTCGCCCGCTTCGGATCCGCCAGGACCTGCTTCGGGTTCGGGAGCTCCCGCCACATGCGCAGGAAGCCGAAGAAGTCCGCGCCCGCCCCTTCGCCCACCGTTCCGCAGAAGAGCGGCAGGAGGTCGTCGTAACGGATGCCGCCGTTCCCGGCCTGGAACCGGCGCAGTAGCTGGGACGACCTCCACCACGCCCGGGGGTTCGGGGCGCCCGAGTGCGGATGCTGAACGCTCTCGTCGAGCAGCAGGTCGGGCTTGTAATGCAGGAAGTAGATGACTTCGGGAGCCACCCCGTGGTCGGCCGCCCAGTCCATCCATTCGTCGAGGTCGGTATCGATCTCCAGGTGGACGAACCGCTTTCGCAGCGGCGCCGGCATCCGGAAGGTGCCGCCGTGATCCGAGAGCCGGTTGCCGCAGGCGATGACCGCCGCCCCCTCCGGCAGGCGGTAGTCGCCGCAGGCCCGATCCAGCACCAGCTGACAGGCGGCGGTCTGCACCATCGGCGTCGCATTCGCCAGCTCTTCCAGATCCACCAGGTAACTCCCGGTCGAATCGGTCCGGGGCAGGAGGGCCGGCGGCAGCCAGCGCATCACCGCCGCCTCCTTGTCCGGCCACGGGAACCCCAGCAGGTCGGTGGCGTCCATCAGCGGCAGCCGGATATCGCGGTAGGTCCAGCCCAGTCCGGCGGCCACGGACCGGGCGATCTCCGACTTGCCGGTGCCCGAACCGCCCCAGACCATCACCGGGATCCGCGCCTGCGCCAGTTCCTCGAGGAGCCGGCCCAGCGCCTTCGGGGTGATCCGCTGCGGATCGTCGCGCCGGCTCACCGACCCGCCTCGACGCCGCCGGTCGCCGGTGGACTGCTCGTTCCCGGCGCCGAAGATCTCCCGGTTCGGCCGGCCCGCTTCGGAGCGGCCGATCGTCGGCGCAGCCGGCCCGCTCCCGCGCGGGGCCTCTCGGCGTATTCCGGCCCGGCGCCCCGAGCCGGACGGCGGACCGGGCCGCCGAAGCCCGATCCCCGGCGGGCAGCGTTCACGAACGCTCTCCCGGTCGGGACCCGGAGCGCGGCTCTTCGGAGCCGCTCTCCTCCTCCGTCTCCCCTTCTCCCTCCTTCTCCACCTCGTTGACGAAGGTGTACGCCTGCCGGCGAAAACCCCACAACCAGCGCCATCCCATCTCGGGGTAGAACCCGCGCTTCAGGACGAAGACCGGAGCGGCGTTCCGGCGGGCCGGCCCGTCGTCCCGCTCGCGCTTCCCTTTCCTCTTTCCCATCGTGATCCTCCGGAGGCTCTTCGGAGCCTCGCTCGTTGCGCGGGTTCGATCAGCCCGCTCCGGAGGTCCCGAGCGGTCCGGGATCGGGCCGCTCGTCCCGTTCCGGCGCGCTCGGCGCGGGACGGCCCTGACCCCGGCCGGGAGTCTCGCCGTTCGCCACGACAAGACCTGTCTCCCTCCCCGAACAGG
>CAYGAO010000027.1:0-20379 GCA_964347715.1 uncultured Acidobacteriota bacterium | reverse complement strand
CTTCCGAGGAGGTGCGGTGCGGTGCGGGAGTCGTGAGGCGGCGGGGTGCGGCAGCGGCCCGTCCGAGGCGACGGGGCGCGCTGCGGTCCGGGGGCGGCGATGCCCCGCGGAGTGGGGCCGTGGCTCGCCGAGGTGACGGCGCTACGCGCTGCGGTCGAGGACCCGGTAGAGCGCCGGGATGATGAGCAGGGTGAGCGAGGTGGAGAGGATCAGTCCGCCGATGACCGCGATCGCCATCGGCGCGCGCAGCTCGCTCCCCTCGCCGAGCCCGACGGCCATCGGCAGCAGGCCGAGGACGGTGGTCGAGGTCGTCATCAGGATCGGGCGCAGCCGGACCTTTCCGGCCTGGCGGAGCGCCTCGAGCTTCTCGACGCCGCTGCGCCGGAGCCGGTTCGTGGTGTCGAGCAGCAGGATCGCGTTGTTCACCACGATGCCCGCGAGCATGATGACCCCGATGAGCACCACGACGCTCACGGTGACCCCGAAGAGCCAGAGCGCGAGCACGACACCCACGAGCGAGAAGGGCACCGCGAACAGGATCACGAACGGGTGGAGCAGCGACTCGAACTGCGACGCCATCACGAGATAGACCATGAACACCGCGAGCAGGATCGCGAACCGCATGCTGTCGAACGAGGTGTCCATCTCTTCCTGCTGGCCGCCGAGCCGCCAGCCGAAGCTCGCCGGCAGCGAGATCTCCGCCATCCGCGCCTCGATGTCGGTGGCGACGCTCGCGAGGTCGCGGCCCGAGATGTTCGCGGTGATCGTCGCCACCCGCTCGCCGTCGGCGCGCCGGATCTCGGCCGGCCCGGTCACTTCCTCGACGCGGGCGACCGAGGAGAGCGGGATCGTCGCCGACTCGCCGCCGGCGACGGCGCCGTCGGCGATGTTCAGGTTCTCGAGATCGGCGACGCTGTCGCGGAACGACTCGTCGGCGCGGAGGCGGATGTCTATGGAACGGTCCTCGCGCTGGATGTCGGTCGCCACCTCGCCGAGGACCTTGGACCGGATCAGGTTCCCGAGCTGGTTCACATTCAGACCGAGCGCCGCGATCCGGTCGCGGTCGAAGCGCACCTGGAGCTCGGGGTTCCCGCCCTCGGTCGAGGACTTCACATCCACGAGCCCGGGGATCTCCCGGAGCTTCTCGACCGCCTCGTCGGCGATCCGTTCGAGCAGGGTGAGGTTGAAGCCCCGGATCTCGAGCTCCACCGGGGTGCGGAAGCTGAAGTAGGAAGGCCGCCCGAAGAGGTACAGGAGGTCCTCGTCGCTCTCGAGCCGGGGCCGGAGCGCGGCCATCGCCGCGTCTTCACGCTCGCGGTCCACCGGGGGATCGAGCACGACAGTGAGCTGGCCGATGTTCTCCCGGAGCTCGCCGGCGCTCCCGCCCTGCTGGCTGCTCGTCCCGACCGAGGCATACACCGTCCGCACGCCCGGGATCTCGGCGGCGGCGGCTTCGAGCCGCTCCATCCGCCGGGCGTTCAGGTCGAGGTGGGTGCCGGCGGGCAGCTCGGTGTCCACGAAGAACTCGCCCTGGATCAGCTCGGGGACGAGCTCGGCGCCGAGCCGGGGGAAGAGCAGGAGCGCCCCGGCGAAGAACAGCGCCGCGACCGTTCCGATCCGGAACGGGTGTTTCAGCGCGGCGTTCAGCGTCGGCGGGTAGGCCCGGACCACGGCGTCGTGGGCGAGCCGGAAGAGCCGGCTCGGGAGCCACAGGAGCGCCCGCACCAGCAGGTCCACTCCCTTCCCGATCCCGGAGCCGACGAAGCGGACGCCCCGCCCCGCGCCGGAGAGGGCCCGACCGACGAACCGGCCCGCCCGGGTCTGGAACGCCGGGGTCTCCGCCTCGGAGGCGGAGCGGAACTCGCGCGAGGCGAGCATCGGGATCAGGGTGAGCGCGACGAGCAGCGAGACCGCGAGCGAGAAGGTCACCGTCAGGGCCTGGTCGCCGAAGAGCTGGCCGGCGATCCCTTCGACGAACACGATCGGAACGAAGACGCAGACCGTGGTCATCGTGCTCGCGATCACCGCGCGCCCGACCTCGGTGGTCCCCTGGCGGGCCGCCTCGACGAGCGCGAGCCCGTCCCGGCGCCTTCGCTCGATCGCTTCGAGCACGACGATCGAGTTGTCCACGAGGAGGCCGATCCCGAGCGTGATCCCCCCGAGCGACATGATGTTCAGCGACACCCCCGACACGTACATCAGGAAGAAGGTGCCGACGACCGAGATCGGGATCGAGACGCCGATGATCAGCGTCGAGCGGAGCTCGCCGAGGAAGAGGACCAGCACCAGCACCGCGAGGATCCCGCCGAGCACCGCGGTCTGGAGCACTTCGGAGACCGACTGCCGGATGTAGCGCGCCTGGTCGGTCACGAGGGTGAGTTCCAGGTCGTCGCCCACCTGCTCGAGCCGGTCGCCGAGTTCCTCGACCCGAGCGAGCGCGCCGTCGGCGACGGTTACGGTGTTCGTGCCGCCTTCCTTGTAAACGGCGACCTCGATGGACTCGCGCCCGTCGATGCGGGTGATGACCTCGCGCTCCTTCGCGCCGCGCCGGATCGTGGCCACATCGTCGAGGCGGATCACGGTGCGCTCCGCATCCACGACGATCCGGCGCATGTCCTCGGGGCGCTCGAACTCGTTGATCGTGCGCACGAGGTACTCGGCGCCGCCGTCGAGCAGCCGCCCGGCGGTCAGGTTCACGTTCTCCTGCGCCAGCCGGTTCACCACCGCCGGGACCGAGAGCCCGAGGTTCGCCACCTTGCGCTCGTCGATCTCGACATGGATCTCCTCCTCGAGCCCGCCGCTGACGAGGACGGCGGCGACGCCCTCGACCCGTTCGAGATTCCGCTGGATCTCCTGTTCCGCGATGAGCCGGAGCCGGACCAGCTCCTCGCCGCCGGTGAGCCCGAAGCGCAGGATCGGGTCGAGCGAGGGATCGAAGCGGAGGAGCGTCGGGCGCGGCGCGTCGAGCGGCAGGCGCACCACATCGAGGCGCTCCCGGACATCGAGCGCCGCGAGGTCCATGTCGGTGTCCCAGCCGAACTCGAGGGTGACCTCGCTCAGATCCGAGCGCGACGAGGACACCACCCGCACCACGTTGTTCACCACCCCGACGGCGTTCTCGATCGGCCGGGTGATCAGGTTCTCGATCTCGCTCGGCGCCGCCCCCTCGTACTCCGTGCGGACGCTGAGCGACGGGTAGGTGATGTCCGGGAGCAGATCCACCGCGAGGCGCGAGAACCCCACGCTCCCGAAGACCACGATCGCGATGAACATCACGATGACGGTCACCGGCCGCCGGATGGCGAACTCGACGATGCGCACGCTGGAACCGCTCCCGGTCGCGAAGCTCCGCGCCCGCTACGGGCGACGGCGCGCGAGGCGCGCCTCGATCTCGGCCTCGGAGAGACCCTCCGCCTCGAGCCGTTCCCGGAGCGCCCGGAGCTGCTCGGGGGTCATCGGTTCGCGCTGGCCCGGGCGCGCCCCGGCGCTCCACCCCCGGCGAACCCGCTCCTCGATCTGCGCCTCGGTCATCCCCATCGCGCGGAGCCGGTCGCGGATCGCCGTCTGCTCTTCGGGAGACAGGCTCTCGAACGAGGGCCGCGCGGCGGGAGGCGCGGGCGTCTCCCCGCCCGCGGGACGCCTCCCCCCCGGAGGAGCGCTTCCCGGCTGGCCGAGCCGCTCCTCGATCTGTTCGTCGGACATCCCCCGTTGCCGCATCCGCTCGCGGATCTGTTCGCGTCGCTCCTCGCTCATCGCCGCCGCTCCCGCCGAGTCCGCCCGGCGGGGCGCCGGGGCTTCCTCGGCCCCCGGCCCCGCGAGGATCTGCACCGGCGTGGCGTCGGTGAGCCCGTCCTGGCCGACCACGATCACCCGGTCGTCGGCTTCGAGCCCCTCCGTCACCTCGACCCGGTCGTCCTCCTCGTAGCCGAGGGTCACCGTCCGGCGGTAGGCGATCCCGTCCTCGACGACGCACACGGCATCGGCGAGGCTCTCGAGCGACAGCGCGCGCTTCGGCATGGTGAGCGCGTTCGGGCGCACATCGGTCACGAGCCGGACCGTCGCGAACATCCCGGGGCTGAGCCGCCCCTCGCGTTCGACCTCGAGGGTGACGCGGATGGTGCCGGTGGCGGCCTCGACCACCGGGCTCACCCGGAGGACCCGGCCCCGGAACCGTTCGCCGGGAAACGCCTCGACCTCGATGATCGCGGGCTGGCCGACGGAGAGGCGGGTCAGGTCCCGCTCGGGGATGCCGATCTGGCAGAGCAGCGGGTCGAAGTCGGAGATCCGGAAGAGCCGCTGTCCCGCGGTGACGTTCTCGCCGAACTTCACCGCCCGCTCGATGATCAGCCCGTCGAAGGGCGCCTCGATCCGGGTGTAGCCGAGCTGGATCTCGTTGCCCTCGAGCTGGGCGCGCGCCGACTCGAAGGCCGAGAGCGTCTGGTCGTACACCTCCTGGCTGATGACCTGGTTCTCGAGCGAAGCCTGCGCCCGCTCCCAGGCCATCTCGGCCTGGGCGAGCGCGACGCGCGAGATCTCGACCTGCGCCCGCGCGGGGGCCTCGTCCACCTGCGCCAGCAGGTCGCCGGCGGCGACGAAGAGGCCCTCCTCGGCGCGGAGATCCAGGATCGGGCCCCCGGCGCGGGCGACGATGTCCACTTCGCGTTCCGCCTCGAGCGTTCCGTTCGTCTCGATGAAGGCGCTGATCTCGCTCGCGGTGACCGCCGCGACCTCGACGGGCACCGCGGTTCCGCCGCCGGGGGGGGGAGCGCCGCGGCCCGGTCCGAAGCCGCCCGGAGGCCCTCCGGGTTCCTCGCCGGAAGAGCCGCACCCGAGCGGAACGGCGAGCCCGAGGGCCAGCGGGAGAGCCCGACGCCCGAGGAGCCGCCGGGGCCGGATGGTTCTGGAATCGATCATGGAGCAGGGAGGGGGACGGCCCGGTCCGCGGAGGTGGCGGCGGAGGCCGCCGCCGGGTCCGCGGGAGCGGTGGTGAAGGGCCAGAGGAGGCGCCGCAGGTCGTCGGTCACCGCGTAGATCGTCGGCACCAGCAGCAGGGTGAGCAGCGTGGAGGTCGGGAGCCCGCCGGCGAGCACGAGGCCGATCGGCGCCCAGTTTCCGGCGCGTCCCTCGACCGAACCGAAGAGGCCGGGGAGGAAGAACGGCGCCGCGAGCGGGAGCAGGCCGCAGAAGGTCGTGAGCGCCGTCATGATGACCGGCCGGAGCCGGTGTTCGCTGCCGAGCACGAGCGCCTCGTCGCGGGTCATCCCGCCGCGGCGGAGCGCGTTCACATGCGCGATCAGGACGATCGCGTTGTTCACCACGATCCCGGCGAGGAGCACGAGGCCGAGCATCGCGGTGTTCCCGAGCGTCTGCCCGGTGAGGTTCAGCGTGATGGCGACGCCGATGAACGAGAACGGGATCGAGAACATGATCACCGCCGGGTGGACGAAGCTCTCGAACAGCGCGACCATGATCAGGTAGATCAGCAGGAGCGCGAAGGCGAAGGCGAATCCGGCGGCGGAGAAATCGGACTGGCCCATGCGCGTCCAGCGGTCGAAGCTCCATTCGTAGCCGGGCGGCAGCGAGATCCCCGCGAGCACTTCCCGCACCTGGCCCATGAACCGGAACGAGGCGCCGGGGACGGTGGTGTTCGCGCTGATCGTGAGCTTCGGGCGGCGGTCCTCGCGTTCGATGCTGCGCGGCCCGCTCGCGGTCTCGAAGTCGGCGAGCGCTCCGATCGGCACCTGGGCTCCGGCGGCGAACACCGGCATCCGGCGCAGATGATCGAAGCGCTCGCGCTCTTCCTCCGGATACTGGACCACGATGTCGACTTCCCGCCCGTCGCTCTCGATCGTGCCCACCGGGCGCGTGGTCAGCGCGCTGCGGACGCTCTGGGCGACCGCGTTCGTGGTGGCTCCCGACGCGAGCGCGCGCTCGGGCCGGACGGTTACATGGAGCTCTTCGGAACCGCTCTCGAGCGAGGTGTCCACATCGCGGATCCAGGGCAGGGTGGCGAGCTGCTCGACGACGCGGCCCGAGACGAGTTCGAGGACATCCATGTCGTCCCCCTTCAGGTCGAGGCGGATCCCGCTGCCGCGGCCGGGCCCGCGCCCCTGGCTCTCGGCGATGCGGAAGTCCACGCCGGCGATCGTCGGCAGCATCTCGCGGATGTCCGCGGTGATGTCCGGAACGCTCCGTTCCGACTCGGACTCGTCGAGCAGGTAGATGTCGAAGCTGCGGCCGCCGCCGCCGTAGCCGCCGCGGCGGCGCCCGCCGCCGCGCCCGAACTCGTACACGAGGTCCGCGATCTCGAGCTGCTCGCGCCGCTCGTCGAGCATCGCGGCGACGGACTCCATCACCTCGCGCGTCTCGTCGAGCGTGTAGGCGCTCGGAACATCCACCCGGATCGTCACCTGTCGCTCGACCGTCGTCTCGAAGCTGGACCGCTCGATGTTCTGGTAGAGCGTCCAGGCGACGAAGAGCAGGCCCACCGCGACCGCGAGCGAGACCACCCGGTGCTGGAGCGTCAGCCGGATCAGCTTGCCGTAGGCGCGGGCGAGGAGGCGCATCGTCCGGGAGTACGACCGCCGCTCGTTCCGGAGGACGACTCCCGCCATCATCGGCACCACGGTCAGCGCGACGAGGAGCGAGGCCACGATGACCACGCTCAGGGTGAAGCCGAAGTCGCTGAAGATGCGGAAGAAGCCGCCCATCGTCGCCCCGAGGAAGATCAGGGGGACGAACACGCACATCGTCGTCGCCGCGCCGGCGATGATCGGCATCGTGACCGCGGAGGCGCCGCGGATCGCGGCGGTCCGCGAGTCCTGGCGGTACTCGGTGAAGTGGCGCGAGATCGAGTCGATGACCACGATCGCCGGGTCGGCGAGCATACCGACGGCGACCATCAGACCGAAGAGGCTGATCACGTTCAGGGTCGTGTCCACGAACCCGGCCTGCCGGCCCACATAGAGGATCACGAAGGTGGTGATGATCGAGAGCGGAATCGCGACCGCCACGAGCGCCGTGGTGCGCACCTTCTGGAGGAACAGGAGCAGGATGAGGATCGCCAGCGACCCGCCGAAGACGCCGGCCCAGGTGAGCTGCGAGAGCCCGCCGCGCACATCGAGCGAGGAGTCCCGGATGTAGCGGACGCCGATCCCCTCGTAGCGCGGGATCGCGGCGATGTCGGCCATCTCCGCCTTCACCCCGTCGGCGACTTGCAGCACGTTCGCGTTCGAGGCCTTGTAGATGCGGAAGGTGATCGCCTCCTCGCCGTTCAGGTAGTCGAACGAGGTCTGCGTCGGGAACTCGTAGCCGACCTCGGCCACATCGGCGATCCGGAGCCCCGAGGTTCCGACCGGGGTGTTCCGGATGTCCTCGGGCCGGCGGAACTCGCCCACCGTGCGGACGAGGAGCTTTCGGGAACCCTCGGTGATCGCGCCGCCCGAGACGTTCACGTTGTTCTGGGCGAGAACCTGGGCCACCTCGCGGACATCCACGCCGAGCGCTTCCATCCGCTGCGGGTCCATGCTCACCCGCAGTTCGCGGCGGCGGACGCCGCGCAGATCCACGCTCGCCACGCCCTCGAGGCGCTCGAGGCGCGGCTGCACGATGTCCTCGGCGAACGCGTAGAGCCGCTCCCGCTCCCACGGCGCCCCCAGGTGGAACTGGAGGATCGGGATGTCCGTGCTCTGGAAGCGCCGGATGCGGATCTGCTCCACATCGTCGGGGAGCAGATGCCGCACCCGGTCGGCGCGGTCGCGCGCCTCGACGACCATCATCTCCATGTCCGCGCCTTCCTCGAATTCGAGGCTGACGCTCCCGCTGTTCGCGTTCGCGGTGGCCGTGAGCGAGGTGATCCCCGGGATCGTCCCGAGGCTGTCCTCGAGCGGACGCACGACGAGCCGCTCGGTCTCCTCGGGGGACGAGGACTCGTAGTCCGCGCTGACCCAGAGGCTGTTCGAGCCGAAGGAGGGGAGGAATTCGAGCGGCAGCCGGGTCAGCGAGACATGGCCGAGCACGACGAGGCCGAGCGCGATCATGCTGATCGTCACCCGGCGGTCCACCGCGAAGCGCGCCAGCGCCCCGCCGCGTCCGACGGCGGTCTCCACCTTCGCCCCGTGGGAGCGGAGGATCTCGTCGGGAGTGCTCATGGTGTCGCTCCTTCCGGTCCGGGGGACCGGCGGCGTCCGTCTCGTTCGTGTCGCTGCATCCAGGCGTCGAAGTCCTCGCGCTGGGGCTCGGTCAGGATCTCGCGGATCTGCTCGCGGAACCGGAGCCGCAGCTCGTGGTAGCGCGCCCAGGTGTCATCCCAGAACGCGCTCGCTTCCGCCCGGTTCGCCTCGAGGAAGGCGTCGAGCCGCGTCGTCTGGTCCTCGTCGAGGTCGAGTCGTTCCACGAGCCGCTCGCGGAAACGATCGCTGCGGTCCCGGTCCCGCGACGGTTCGCGCCGGTCGCCGCGCTCCGCGCGACCGGCCCGTTCGCGGAACCCGCCGCCGCGGCGCGAGTGGCTGGCGACCTGGCTCGCGAAGAGCCCGGCGGCGAAACCGAGCAGCACGAACAGCACCGGGCTCAGGCGCCGCCAGCGTCCGTTCGTCGCTCTCGGCATGGTCACCCGCATCGCTGGCGCGATCCGTTCCGCCGTCTTTCGCGGGGAGGGAGGACCCTCCCCGGCGGCGCTTCGCGCCGCGTCGGCGCGCGAGGGACTTTCTCCACCGCCGGTCAGCGCGGGGTCGGGCCGGCTGCGGAGACGCCGAGCGCGATCCGGAGCACCGGTTCCCGGTCGGAAGCCTCCGGGTTCCCTGTTTCCTCGAGGCCGCCGAGGAGCGCCTCGTCCGTTTCCCCGGCGCCGAGGGCTTCTCCCTCGAGCGCGAGGATGTCGGGTTCGGCTTCCGGCGTCGGGCTCCGCCAGAGGGCGATCCCCCAGGCGGCGAGGAGCAGCGCGGCGGCCGCCGTGAGCCGCAGGCCGAGCTGCCGCCAGGTCCAGAGCCGGATCGGGGACAGCGCCTCGCGCCGTTCCCGGTGGCGAACGAGGAAGCCGGGGTCGGGAGCCGGGCGAATCCGCAGGAAGGCGGAGGCCTCGCGGAGTCGGTCGCGTTCGCTCCGGAGCGCCGGGTCGGCGGCGAGACGCCGTTCCAGCTCCCGGACGGCCTCCGGGTCGAGCTCGCCGTCGAGGTATGCGGAAAGCCGCCCGGTGTCGTTCATCGCCTGCCTCCGAGGGTGGCGGCGAGCCGCGTCCGCGCCCGATGGATCCGCGACTGGACCGTGCCGAGCGGCGCCCCGGTCGAGTCGGCGATCTCCCGGTAGGTCATCCCCACCACTTCTTTCAGCACGAGCGCCTCGCGCTCGTCCGCGGCGAGGGCGCCGAGCGCCGATTCCAGCTCGGCGCGGCGGCCGAACCCCTCGTCCGGATCGCTGGTTCCGGCGTCCTCGTCCGGATCTCCGACCGGGGCCTCGGCCTCGGCGAGGCGCCGCTGCCGCCCGGAACGCCGCAGCTGGTCGTGGGCGCAGCGCACCGCGATCCGGCAGAGCCAGGCGCCCACCGGCCCCTCGCCGCGGTAGCCGGAAGCGCGACGGAACGCCCGCAGGAAGGCCTCCTGGGCCGCATCCTCGGCTTCCGCGGGGTTTCGCAGGATGGCGAGCGCGACCGCCCGCACCCGGCTCTCGGTGCGGCGGACGAGCTCGTCGAAGGCGTCCGGGTCCCGTCCGTCCCGGAAGGCGGCGAGGAGCCGGCGCTCCTGCTCGTCCTCGAGCCGGCGGTCGTCGAGCCGGCTCGCCGGGTCCGGGCTGGCCGGGTCCGGGTTCGCTCGGTCTTCGCGCTCGGGGCCATGTTGCGGTTGCGAGGGGTCCTCGGAAGGAAGACGCCCCCGCCCCGCCGGTTTGTTCGCGGGCAAGTCTCGAAGTCGCGCGGCAGTCTAGACCGGCAGGTCCGGGCTCTCGCCGGTGGTAGGTTTGTCCGGTGCCCGGGAAGCGGTCGCCGCGGATCGAGACCCGCAGCGTCCATTCCGGGGCGGTCGATCGCGCCGGCGCGGGCGCGGTCGCCCCGCCGATCCACCTCTCGACCACCTTCGAACGCGGGCCGGACGGGGAGCTCCGGTCTCCCTGGATCTACGGTCGCAGCGGGAACCCGGACCGGGCGGCGCTCGAGGCGGCGCTCGCCGACCTCGAGGAGGGCGCCGAGTGCGTGAGCTTTGCTTCCGGGCTCGCCGCGCTCCACTCGCTCTTCCTGACCTCTGCGCCCGGGGAGCTGGTGCTCGTCCCGAACGACGCCTACCACGGGACGAGACACCTGATGGAGGGGTCGCTCGCCCGCTGGGGCCTCCGGACCCGGTTCACCGACTTCCTCGACGAGTCCGATCTCGGGGCCGCGCTCGCCGAGCGGCCGGTGCTCGCCCTCGTCGAGACCCCGTCGAACCCCACCCTCCGGATCGCGGACATCGAGGCCGTCGCCCGATGCTGCCGGGAGGCGGGCGCTCTCGTCGCCGTGGACAACACCTGGATGACTCCGGTCCTGCAGCGCCCGCTCGCACTCGGCGCGGACCTCGTGATCCACGCGACGACGAAGTACATCGGCGGCCACAGCGATGTCACCGGCGGCGCGGTGGTGGTCCGGGAAGGGCTCGGACTCACCCCGAGGCTGCGTTCCGTCCAGACCGACACCGGCCCGGTCCCCTCTCCCTTCGACGCCTGGCTGCTGCGCCGGGGCCTGAAGACGCTCCCGATCCGGATCCGCGCCCAGTCGGGGAGCGCCGGGAGGCTCGCCCGTTTCCTCGACGGCCACCCGAGGGTCGCCCGGACCTTTTATCCCGGGCTCCCCGGCGATCCGGGGCACGAGGTCCAGACCCGCCAGGCCGATGGCCACGGGGCGATGCTCTCGTTCCGGACCGCGGGGGGCGAGGCGGCGGCCCGGCGGGTGATCGCCCGCGTCGAGCTCCTGACCCGGGCGACGAGCCTCGGCGGCGTCGAGACGCTCATCGAGCACCGGGCGCTGGTGGAGGGTGCGGACTCCCCGACCCCGCGCGACCTGCTGCGGATCTCGGTCGGGCTCGAACACCCCGACGACCTGATCGCCGACCTCGACCAGGCCCTCCGCTGACAGGAGGTGGAGAAAAGTCCCTCGTGCGCCGACGCGGCGCGTAGCGCCGCCGGGGAGGGTCCTCCCTCCCCGCGAAAGAGGGCGGAACGGATCGCGCGAGCGATTCGGGCCGCCACCCGGTGGGGAAAGCGCCCCGCATCCGCCCGGACGGTGGGGTTCCCCATCTCTTCGAGGACGGATCCCATGCGGGGCGCTTTATCCACCGGCTGCTGAGCGCGCTCTCGGGCCATCCGGCGAGGCGAACCCGGCGCCGGGCGCTGGTGGAGGGCGCGGACTCGCCGACCCCGGGGCGGCCAGCTGCGGGTCCCGGTGGGTTCGGAGCACCCGGGCGACCTGATCTCGATCGCCTCCGCCGAGGCGACTCCGGCGCCGGGGGGCTGGTGGAGGGCGCGGACTCCCCGACGCCAGGCGATTCAGCCGCCGGGTCCCGGTCGCCTCCTCCTTCGCGGGCGCTATCGGGCCCTTCGGAACGGCGAACCCGGCGATCGTCCCGGTTCCGTCCTACGATCAGGCAGGTGGGCGTCGCGTGCCGGGCCCGGGCTTCCCGCGCCGGAGGCGCTGCGACGGCGCCCCGGACGGGCTGCGCTTCCCACCCGGCAGTGGTGACTCCCTTACGGTTCCATAATCCGGAATCACGGTGACCGCTCGGGTTCGGGAACCGATTCTAGCGGAACTCTCTCGCGCGACTCCGGTGCCGGGAGCGGGGTTCGAACCCGCACGCCCCTTGCGGGACAGGAGATTTTAAGTCTCCCGCGTCTGCCATTTTCGCCATCCCGGCAACCTCATCCAGCTTCGCCTCCCCGAGGCGCCTCGGGAAGGGTCGGGCGCCCGGCGGATGAATCCCGGGCGCACGGGCCGCAGCCCCAACGACGAAGGGAGTGATTCCGCCGGGACGGGTGGCCGGAAGGCCGGGTCGCTTCGTCCGCCGGCGATTCCGCCGGGATGGGTGGCCGGGCGAAACCCTCGCGGCCTTTTCCACCGGCCGTTCAGGCCGGGCGGTGGAGGCGGCGGGCGGATTCGAACCGCCGAATAGAGGTTTTGCAGACCTCCGCCTTGGCCACTTGGCTACGCCGCCGTCGCACTCCGGGTCCCCGTGTGCCTGATGGAGCGGGACACGGGATTCGAACCCGCGACTTCAACCTTGGCAAGGTTGCACTCTACCACTGAGTTAGTCCCGCTCGGGCGAACCCCCGAGTATATCCGTCGGCCCGGCGGTGCTCCCGACCGGGGGCTCGTCCGGCCTTCCGGGGCGGATCGGACCGGGCTGCCGCGTCGCTCCGATCCCTTGTCCCGGGGCGGGAGGCTCGGAACGCGTCGCGGTGGATGCGGACGAACCGGTGATCCATTTCCCCCATTTCGGGATGGCCCGCGAGGCCCGGCACGCGGTGGAGAAAGTCCCTCGTGCGCCGACGCGGCGCGCAGCGCCGCCGGGGAGGGGCCGCCCTCCCCGCGAAAGAGGGCGGAACGGATGGATCGCGCAAATGATTCGCCCTGTCAGAACGCGCCGCGGTGGATGCGGACGACGGGGCGGCGGAACGCCTTCCGCAGCGGGCTTCCGGCGGTGGCCGGGAACCAGACCTCCACGACATCGAACCGCAGCGCCGATCCGGGGGGGATCCGCCGCCGCCCGGTCTCGCGGCGCCACATCCGGTCGGCCGAGCGGCGGATCCGCCGCCGCTTCTCCCCGTCCACCCGCTCGGCGGGCGTCCCGAGCCCGCCCTGGCGCGTCTTCACCTCGACGACCGCGAGCGTGTTCCCCTCCCAGGCCACGAGGTCGAGTTCGGCATCGCTCTGCTGCTGGCCGGGCCGGTAGTTCCGCGCGACGATCCGGTAGCCGGCGCGGCGGAGCGCCCGCGCGGCGATCCGCTCCCCGCGGGCGCCGAGGCGCAGATGGGGAGCGCGGCGGAGGCCCGGAAGCAGCGCGAGGCGCCCGGACCAGCGGAGGCGCCGCCGGGCGGCGCGGGCGAGCACCCGACGGTTATTCCCGGCGGCGCCAGATCGTGCCCGACGGCGAGTCCTCGAGCAGGATGCCCGCCTCGGCGAGCTGGTCCCGGATCCGGTCGGCGCGGGCGAAGTCGCGGGCCCGCCGCGCCGCCTCGCGCTCCTCGATCCGCGCCCGGAGGCCCGGAGGCTCGCCGGCGGGTTCGGCCGCCTCCCCGGAGTCCCGTTCGAAGGCGCCGAACACGGTGTTCATCCGGCGGATCGCCGCCGCCCACGCCGTCGCGGCGCCGCCATCCTCGCGGAGGGCCCGGTTTCCCTCGCGGAGGGCGCCGAAGACCTCGCCGAGCGCCCGCGAGGTGTTCAGGTCGTCGTCGAGGGCCGCCTCGAAGCGCGCGACCGCCGCCTCGGCGCCAGGATGCGGCGGCGCCTCGCCGGTGCCCGCGCGCCGCAGGAAGTCGTCCACGCGCCCGATCGCGGTCTCGGCCTGGCGGAGCCCGGCCCGGGTGAAGTTCAGTCGCTGGCGGTAGTGGACGCTCGCCAGCAGGTAGCGGATCGCCGCGGCGGAGAACCCGTCGTCGAGCAGCTCCCGCACGGTGAACTGGTTGCCGAGCGACTTCGACATCTTCTTCCCCTCGACGAGCAGGTGTTCGCAGTGGAACCAGTGCCGCGCGAACCGCTCGCCGGTCGCTGCCTCGCTCTGGGCGATCTCGTTCTCGTGGTGGGGAAACACGAGATCCACCCCGCCACAGTGGAGATCGAAGTCCGAGCCGAGCAACGCGAGCCCCATCGCGGAACACTCGAGATGCCAGCCCGGACGCCCCGGGCCGAAGGGCGCCGGCCACACCGGCTCCCCCGGTCTCGACGCCTTCCAGAGCGCGAAGTCGTGGGCGTCTTCCTTGTCGTACTCGTCGGAATCCACCCGCGCCCCCGCCTTCCGGTCCGACGCCGCCGCCCCGGAGAGCCGCCCGTAGTCCTCGAAGCTCGCCACCCGGAAATAGACGGACCCGTCCGACGGGTAGGCGAACCCCCGTTCGAGGAGCCGCGCGACCAGCCGGATCATCGCCTCGATGTGCTCGGGATCGGTCGCCCGCGGGTAGTGCTCGGCGCGCTCGATCCCGAGTGCGTCGGCATCGGCGAAGAACATCTCGACGAAGCGCGTCGTGTAGGCGCGGAGCGGCTCGCCGGCCGCGATCGCGCCCCGGATCGTCTTGTCGTCCACATCGGTGAAGTTCATCGCCTGGACGATGCGGTACCCCTTGAAGCGGAGGAAGCGCCGCAGGACATCCTGCGCCACGAAGGTGCGGAAGTTCCCGATGTGCCCGCGGGCGTACACGGTGAGCCCGCAGGTGTACATCCGCACCTCGCCCGGGTTCCGGGGCGCGAAGGCCTCGACCCGTCCGCCGAGGGTGTTCCGGAGCCGGAACCCGCCGGTCACCCGTCGCACTTGACCACCATGAGCGTCAGGTCGTCGCGCAGCGAGTTCGACCCGGCGAAGGCCCGGGCGCGCGAGAGCAGGTCGCCGCAGATCGTGCGGGCGTCGAGGCGGCGCGCCTCGGCGAGCGCCTCGACGATGCGCGCCTCGTCGAAGAGATCCCCCGCCGGATCCTCGGTCTCGCTGAGCCCGTCGGTGAACAGCGCCAGCGTGTCTCCCCGCTCGAGTCGGCAGGTGGCGACCTCGGTGGTGATCTCGGGGAAGAGCCCGAGCACCGTGGAACCCCGGTCGAGCCGCTCGACCGAGCCGCCCCGCCGGACGAGCACCGGCGGGGCGTGCCCGGCGTTCAGGTAGTCGAGCCGGCCGCTCGCCGGATCGAGGCTCGCGAGGAGCGCGGTCATGTAGCGGCTGTCCTCGGTGTTCCGGTGGAGGAGCCGGTTCAGCTCGGTCGCGGCGCTGTCGAGCCGGGTGTGGCCGTGGCGGACGAAGGCGCGGAGCGACGCCTGGACCGACGCCATGATGAGCGCCGGACCGGCGCCCTTGCCCGAGACATCGGCGACCGTGACGAGGACCCCGCTCTCGATCGTCAGGTAGTCGAAGTAGTCGCCCCCGACGGCGAGACACGGGATGTTGATGCCCCAGATGTCCCAGCCGGGGAGGTTCGGCGGCTCGGCGGGCAGCAGGCGCGACTGGATGCTCCGCGCCACGACGAGTTCCTTCTCCTTCTCGATCGCGGCGCGGGTGAGGCGCAGGCTCTCCACGGCCGCCGCCGCCTGCTCGGCGAGCGAGGTCAGGAACGCCCGGTCGGCGGAGGAGAGACCCCGCCCGAAGCCGGCTCGCCCGAGGAACAGCGCCCCGCGCACCGCGCCGGCGGCGAAGGGGACGATCCAGCCGATCCGGTGCGCGGCGAGTTCGCGCGCGATCCCCGGCTCGGGGAGTTCCTCCGCGGGACGGGCGCCCTCGCCCCGGGCGAGATCCGCGGCGCGGGCGAGGACGCTCCAGTCCTCTCCGGGACGGCGCGGCCCCCTGGCGGCGAGCACCCGGCCCCCGGAAGCCACCGCGGCGCGGCTCGCGAGCACATGCCCCATCGCTCCGTGCAGCAGCAGGTCCCAGACGGCCGCCTCGTCGCGGGCGCGGTGGAGGCCCTGCGACAGGTCCATGAGCGACCGGAGCTGATAGACATGGAGCGAGAGCCGCCGGTTCGCGGCGCCGAGTTCCTCGCCGCGCCGGCAGCGGTCGAGCGCGGCGCCGGCCGACCCTGCGAACGCCTCGAGGAAGTCGCTCCGGGAGGTCCCGAGGTCCGCGTGCGGCTCGCCGAGGAGGAGGACTCCCCGCAGCCCTTCGCGGGTCCGGAGCAGCGTCGCCGAGGCGGCGCCCGACTCCCGGATCAGGCGGCGGAACGGCGCCGCGCGGCCGTCGTCGCCGTCCTCGTCGTCCGCGCCGAGGACCACCCGGCGCGGCAGCCGGCCCGGGACCTCGCCGCGCAGCCGGTCGCAGCGCTCGCCCGCCGCGCCCCTTCGGCCCGCGGGCCGGAGGACGCCTTCGTCGTCGGGTACGAGGAGAACTCCCCAGCGCGCGCCGGTCTCGCCGAGCCCGACCAGCAGGATCAGCGAGGCGACTTCCTCGAGCTTCGTTCGTTCGAACGCCTCGGCGCCGAAGTCGGTCAGCGCGAGGAGTTCCGAGATCCGCCGGGCGAGCGCGGGGTCGAGCCCGGCGAGGCTGCCGCCGAGGAGGCGCTGGTAGCGGCTGCCCGGCGACAGCGCCGGGTCGGCGCCGGTCTCGCTCACGGAGCGGCGGAGGAGTCCCGGCGCTTGCGCTCGAGGACCCAGCACCCGATCCCGGGCCCCCGCTGCTCGTGGACGACCCGGTCCATGAGCTGGCGCATCAGGTGGACCCCGAGACCGCCCCGCCGGCGCTGCCGCGCCAGCCGTTCGACATCCACACCCGTCGGAAGTCGGTCCGGCGCGTCCCCGGAGTGCTCGATCTCGATGCGGAGCGAGCCCGGACCGGGGAGGAAACAGAGCCGCACCTCGTGACCCGGTTCGCTCCGGTAGGCGTGCTCGACCACGTTCGTCATCGCTTCGCCGACGGCCACGGCGATCTCTTCGGCGGCATCGTCGTCGAATCCGCCAGCGGTCGCGGTGCGGCGGGTCGCCTCGTGCACGAGCGTCAGGGACTCGCTCGCCGCCGGGACGACGATCCGGATCGGTGCTCCCCCGCCGTCCGCCCGTTCCCTTGCCACGCGCTCAACCGCCTCCGAAGCTGCCGATCGCTTCCTCCTCCCGAGCGAAGGTCTGACAGAGTCGGTCGAAGCCGAGGATCTTGAAGATGTGGGCCACGGTGCCGGTCAGGTCGGCGATGCGGATGTCTCCACCGCGGGCCCGCGTCTCTTCGATCAGGCCCATGATGGCGCCGAACCCGGCGCTCGCCACATAGGAGAGCCGGGTTCCGCTGATGACGATCCGCACCTCGCCGCGCTCGACGAGGCCGTTCAGGACGCCCTCGAACCCGGCGACGGTGTGGGCGTTGATGAAGCCGCGCGGCTCCACGACGACGACTTCCCCGACGCGGCGGGTGGTCACTTCCAGATCGGGCATCGTTCACCGCCTTCCGGGAAGGTAGCGCGGGCGGTCAACCGGTGGCGAGGACCGCTTCGGGGGGGACGGAGAGCGTCTCCGGCGGGAGCCAGGGGTCCGGCAGCGCGCGGGCGCGGGCGACATCGCGCTCGAGTTGCCTCCGGAGCGCCCCGGGTCCCGACCAGGTCTCGATCCCGCGCAGGAACGCGAGGAAGCCGAGCCGCAGCCGCGAGACCTCCCCGGAGAAGCCGATCAGGTGCGCCTCGAGCGAGTCGGTGCTCGCGAAGGTGGGCCGGGGCCCGTGATGGACGACGGCGCGGTAGTCCGTCGCCGCGCCGGCGGGCGCCCCGACGGCGGCATAGACGCCGGGCGGCAGCAGCAGGTCGCCGAACCCGGCGAGGTTCGCGGTCGGAAACCCGAGGCTGCGCCCCCGCCCGTCACCCGGTTCGACGGCCCCTTCGATCTCGTAGAGGCCGCCGAGCAGGGCGGTCGCCAGGTCCAGATCGCCGACCTCGAGCAGGCCGCGGATCCGCGTCGAGGAGACGACCGCGCCATCGCGCTCGACCGCCGGGGATTCGATCACCGCGAAGCCGTGGCGGGCGCCGAGGCGGCGCAGCGTGTCGAGGTCGCCGCTCCGCCCCCGGCCGAACCGGAAGTTTCCGCCCTGGACCAGACAGACCGCGGCGAGCCGTTCCACCAGCAGCCGCTCGACGAACTCCGCGGGCGTCAGCCTGGCGATGGCTTCCGAGAACTCGACCACGACCAGCCGTTCGACCCCGGCCGCCGCGAGCCGTTCGGCCCGGATCGCGAGCGGGGTGATCGGCCGGGGAGCCCGGCGCGGGTACAGGAGCCGGGACGGATGGGGATCGAAGGTGACCGCGACGAACTCGGCGCGCCGGCGCTCCGCCTCGCGTCGCGCCAGCCGCAGCGTCTGCTGGTGCCCGAGGTGAACGCCGTCGAAGTTGCCGACCGCGACCACGGCCGGCCCGGCGACCGGGGAACGCCCCGCGTCGAGTTCCGGGAGCCGCTCATCCTTCATCGGCGCGGCGATCGGGGAGCTCCGGGAGGCGGCTGGCCGGGTCTTCGGGGCGGCTGGGCGCGGTCCATCCAGGCCATGCGGAGCTGATAGAGCACCTGGGCGATCAGCCGGGCATCTGCGGGGGCGAGCTGGCCCCGGGTCTTCTCCTCGAGCCATTCGAGGAGCGCGATCACCGTCTGCAGGCCCTGTCGCGCCTCCGTCCGGGAGGCGTTGCCCGGTGTCGCCCCCTCCTGGTCGAGCAGCACCGCCGCCTGGTTGAACAGGAGCGAGACCAGCTGCTTGAAGCGGGGGTCTTCCGCCGGTGCGGCGGAATCCGCGGTCGTCGGGGAGCCTCGCGGAGGCGCCCGGTCCGGGGCGGGGGGCTTCGGCGCCGGCGACGCCGGCTCCGGGGGGAGCGATTCGCGTGGTTCGGCGTCCGGCCGGCGCGAGCCGTCGCGGGCGAAGGCGCGCCGGTCCCGGACGACGATCCGGGGAGCCTGTTCCTCGTCGTTCATGTCGTCTCGGGCCTCTTTCCGCGGGAAGAACCGGGAATTCTATCCGCGCCCGGCGGGGGTTCCCGGACATCGCGCGCCCTCCGGCCGGTGCGTTCCGCCGGCGAGGGAGAATACGCTTCGATGTCCGGGACCACCGCTCGGGAAGCCGGTCGCGAGGTCGCGCGGCTGATCGAGGTGCTGGCGAGGCTCCGGGGGCCCGACGGCTGTCCCTGGGACCGGAAGCAGAGCTGGAACTCGCTCCGTCGCCATGTGCTCGAAGAGGCCCACGAACTCGTGGACGCGGTGGACCGGAACGATCCCGACGCCGTCCGGGAGGAGTGCGGCGACCTGCTGCTCGAGGTGGTCTTCCTCGCCCAGATCGCTCGGGAGGAGGGGCGGTTCGGCATGGCCGAGGTGGCTCGGGGCATCGTGGAGAAGCTGGTCCGGCGGCATCCGCATGTGTTCGGGGACGGGAGGCGCGCCGCCGATGCCGACGAGGCGCTCGCGGCGTGGGAGGCGGTCAAGGCGGGAGAAGGCCCCCGCGGGAAGGAGCGGCCCCCGGCGCTGCCGGCCCTCCTGTTCGCGCTGAAGGCGGTCGAGCGGCGGCCGGACGCGGGTCCGGAGGATCTGGCCGGCGCGGTCGCCCGACTCGAGAACCGGGCCGCGGACCCGGACCCCGAGACCGCCTTCGGCGACCTCCTGCTGGCGGTCGTCCGGGAGGCCCACCGTCGCGGGGTCGATCCCGAATCGGCGCTCCGCCGGACGGCCGCGCGCCTCGAACGCGACCGGCCGGTTCAGCGGGCCGCGGCGCGAAGTTCTTCGTAGCGCTCCGGCGGCAGCTCGGAGCCGAAGCGTTTCCCGTTCTTCCGCTCGTGGAAGTCGGAACCGCCGCTCACGAGCAGGCCCAGCGAGTCGGCGATCGTGAGGTAGTGCTCGCGTTCCGGAACGGACTGCTCCACATGGAAGGCCTCGATCGCTTCGACTTCGGCTTCGCGCAGCATCGGGATCAGCATCTCCTGGTCGTCGAGGAACTTCGGATGCGCGATCGAGGTAACCGCCCCGGCGCCCCGGAGCAGCCGGACGCCGTCCGCGACCGAGACCTTCGTGCCCTCCGGGACGCGCCCCGGCTTCCCGTCCGCCAGATAGCGGACGAACGCCTCGTTGCGGTTCCGCACGAGGCCCTTCCGGACGAGCGCGTCGGCGACATGGGGGCGGCCGATCGAGCTCCCGGTGGAGATCGCCGACACTTCCTCGAAGGTGATCGGCAGGCCGAGCGCCTGCAGCTGCTCGCAGGTCTTCCGGATCCGCTGCCGCCGTTGCTGCCGGATCTCTTCGAGGACCTCGGTGAGCGTGCGGTCCTCGGGGTCGAGGAACAGGCCGAGCAGGTGGACGGATTCGCGCCCGTGCCGACAGCTGAGCTCGATCCCGGCGACGAACTCGATTCCGTACTCGTCCGCCGCGGCGCGGGCGGCGGGGATCCCGGTGAGGGTGTCGTGGTCGGTGAGCGCCAGCACCGTCACGCCGTCCTGCACCGCCTCGCGGACCACGGCGGCGGGCGGGAGGACGCCGTCCGACTCGGTGGAGTGGCAGTGGAGGTCTATGTTCGGCTTTCGCACCGCTCTCGATGTCATTTCGGGTAACCGCGCAGTGTAGCGCCGCGCCCCCGGCGCCGGGGCGCCGCCCCCGGGGGGCGGGAGTCCCGTCGCCGTTGTCCGGGCCCACCCGGACCGGCGCACCCCACCCCCACCGGATCGCCCGGCCACCCCACCGGATCGCCCGACCCACTCACCGGAGCGCCCGACCCACCCGCACCGGAGCACCCGGCC
>CAYGAO010000026.1:19834-20749 GCA_964347715.1 uncultured Acidobacteriota bacterium | reverse complement strand
ATCGTCCGGGGGGATGCGGGGCGCTTTCCCCACCGGATGGCGGCCCGAATCGCTTCCGCGATCCGTTCCGCCCGCTTTCGCGGGGAGGGAAGAGCCTCCCCGGCGGCGCTTCGTGCCGCGTCGGCGCACGATGGACTTTCTCCACAGCGTGTTCGGGGCGGGGGCGACGGAAGTCCGGATGCGGGACGGAAGGCAGTCCGGAACCGCCTCGGCCAGGAGCGCGCTGCTGGTCCTCGCGGTTATCGGGTCGTGGGGTCCGTGAGGACGAGTGTCCCGGGGGAGGGCCTCCGCAGCCGTCCGCCGGACCACCGGATCCGGTTCGGTGTTCGGCGCGCGCCCACCGGAATCGCAGCAGGTGCGGGCGCGCGGCGGCAGCCGCCGATCCGGATCCCGGATGGCCGCGTCGAACCGGGAGTTCGCGCTTCTCCCGGTTTTCCGGGGGGCGGTCCGCCGGCAGCTCGAGGAGGCGCGCGACCCGCATCGCCCGGTCGTCCGCCGGCGCCGGCAGGAGTCTCCGGGGCGCTCCCGACCGGGAGGTGGCCCAGGCCGAGGGCGCGACGCGCCCCTCGACGCCGCCGTGCTCTTCGAGGAGGGCTTCCCCGAACTCGCCGACGGACCATTCGTTGATCGTTTCCAGCGCGCCGGCGCGCATGAGGCGGTGTTTCCTGGCGAGGCCGGTGAGCTCCGCCTCGGTCCACTGGCGGCGCGTGATCAACGCCGACGCGACCGCCCGGTGCGCTGGATCGAGTCCGTTCCACCGGTCCCCGGCGGCGGGAGCGGCGTCCCCGGCGCTCTCCTCGACTGCGCCACCGTCGGTGCGAGCGGCGTCCCCGGCGCTCTCCTCGACTGCGCCACCGTGGGTGCGAGCGGCGTCCCCGGCGCTCTCCTCGACTGCGCCACCGTGGGTGCGAGCCG
>CAYGAO010000026.1:0-19734 GCA_964347715.1 uncultured Acidobacteriota bacterium | reverse complement strand
CGCGACCGGCGCTCTCCTCGACTGCGCCACCGTGGGTGCGAGCCGCGCGACCGGCGCTCTCCTCGACTGCGCCACCGTGGGTGCGAGCCGCGCGACCGGCCCGCTCTTCGACTGCGGCACCGTGGGTGCGAGCGGCGCGACCGGCGTTTTCCTCGACTGCGCCATCGTGGGTGCGAGCCGCGCGACCGTTGCGCTGCTCGACTTCGCTACCGACGACATCGGCGTTGAAGATGCTGCCGAGCATTCGGCTCACCTTCGCGGTGTCGGCCTCGGCCTCAGATACGCGCCCCGCATCCAGGGTCACCGGGGCCCGTGGCGCCTCGGGCGGCGGCGGCGAGGGGATCGCGAACTCGCGCGGCGCCCGGCGCGCGGGACGCACGGTCACCGGATCGTCCGGTGCGGCGCCGGGCCTCCGCAGATCGGCGCGGAAACGCGCGACCGGCCGAAACAGGATTTCGTGGAGCCGCCCGACGACCCGCGCCTTCGCGGCGCCGTGGTCGCCCTCCGCCACCGCCGCGGCGAACGCGGCTCGTGCCAGCCGGCGGCGCCGGCGGTCGCTGGCGCGTTCGACCTTCCGCTCCAGCAGTTCCGGGTCGGGCGGGAACTCGGCCATCCAGACGAGGTCGGCCAGCAGACGCGCCCGGTCCGCTTCGGTGAGGTCCTGGTTGGCTTCGATCGCGGCCGCCAGGTGCGCGCGCCCCTGGGCGCTCACCTCGCCATCCGCGCGAGCGACCAGGATTCCGAAGGCGAGTTCGAGGATCGCGCCCGAGTACGCACGGCTCGGGGTCTCGGTCCGGGGCGTGTCCTTCGGCAGCTGGAACAGAACCAGCGGTGTGTCGGGTGGCAGCCTCCCGAACCGGAAGCGCGGGTCGGGCGCCATGCCCAGGCCGAGCCCCCCGAGTATCTCGGCCAGGTCCCGGAGATCGTTGTTCGCGATCTGGTCGGGGGGCGTCGCTCCCAGGCGCCGGATGACCTCCCCGGGGCCGACCAGACGACCGGACACCGTGTGTTTCCTCGCCCAGGCGAGAAACTCGTCCCTCTCCGGACAGGGGAACTGCGGCCAGAGGAACTCGGGCAGGAGGAGGCGGGCCGCGATGGCGCCCCGGTCATCGGGATGCTCGGCGAGGTTACGGCTGAACCGATCCAGCTCGTCGGCCACCGAGCCGGCGATCCCCGCCGCGATCCGGACCGGCGCCGAGAAACCCGAGACATCCCCGGCGCCACCCAGGTGTTCGGTCAGATCCACGGAGAAGTTCCCGGAGGCGGCTCGGTATCCGAATCTCAGGCGCCGTTTCGGAACGCGAACCGTCAACCCGTCCGGGTATTGCTCGGTGAAGAAGTGACGAAAACCGGCCCGGAACTCCGGGAACGCCCGCTCGGCCAGCGCGGGCGCGTATCCGTACGGATCACAGACGAACCACGACAGGAGCCAGTCCGTGGTCAGCGGCTCGCCGCGCGCCGCCCTCAGCCCGAGCGCCCGCAGGACGGTGGCGGGCAACTCGCGACGAACGCGGTGGAGATCGAATATCGGCTCGTCGTCGCGGTCGGGCTCGAGGAGGCCGGCCGCATCGAGAAAGGACTCCAGGGAATTCCGTACGATGAAGTCCTCGCCGTAGGTATCGAGCAGGCGCCGGACCTCGGCGACGATGTCGGCCCGTTCGTCCGGTTCGGCGTGATCGACGAAGACCCGCCGTTCGAGTCCGTGGAAGTAGAGGCGCACATATCGAGCGTCGATCTCCGGGTCGGATCGGCCGCTGGCCAGCCAGTCGAGGTAGGTCGCTCTCGACCGGCCATCGAGGATCGAATAGTTGGGGTTGTAATGGAGGGCGATGCGGTCGCCGCCGCGCAGACTGACCGGCTGCCGTGGATCGATCCACCCGCTCGCCGGTCGGCCGTGGCTCTGGCGGGGCGGATGGCCGAAATAGATCATGCCGCCGAGGTCCCGGCCGCGGAAGCAGACATTCCCACCCTTGGGTATCCAGCCGAAACCGGCGCGCCCCTGGACGCCCCCGCCGCGCTTCGCCACCGACGCCGGGCGACGGGCAGCTGGCCGGCCAGCTGCCCGGTCTCCGCCAGCAGGACACGTGACGGCGGCTCGAGGCGAAGCCGTCTCCGGGGACCGGTCCACGGGCGAGCGGAGCGGGGCTCCCGGAAGCCGAGCCGGTCCTTCCGCCCACTCCCGGCTGCGCTGCGAAGCTCGCACTGCCCGATCCGGCTCCGGGGCAGTCGCCATCGGCCCGGATGCCGGCGAACGCCGCTCTCCTTCCGTCAGGGCGCCAGTCGCCCGGCGACCTCGTGGTTCACCTCGATGCCGTCGTGCTCTTCGAGGAGAGACTCGCCGAACCTGTCGAAGGACCACTCGTTGATCGTCTCCATCGCGCCCGCTCGCAGGAGCCGATGCCTCCTGGCCAGGTCGGCGACCTCCTCGGCGGTCCACTCCGGACGGGTGATCAGCTCCGACGCGACGGCCCGGTGGGCTCGGTCGAGTCCGTTCCAGCGGTCCTCGGCGACGGGAGCGGCGTCGTCGGGGCGCTCCTCGACTCCGTCGCTTGCGACATCGGCGGCGAAGATACTACCGAGTGTTCGTCTCACCTGCACCGTGTCGGCCTCCACCTCGGTTACCCGCGCGGCATCCAGGGCCACTGCGACCCGCGGCGGCCGGGGCGACGACGAGGGGATATCGGACTCGCGCACCGCCCGGCGCGCGGCCGCCGGGTCCGGCCCGGAGCCGAGCGCCGGCAGGTCGGCGAGGACTTCCCCGCGCGCCCGACCCATCGCGGCATGGAGCCGCTGGACGAGCCGGAGCTTCGCGGGCCCGACGGCGCCATCCGCCGCCGCGGCGGCGATCGCGGCTCGCGCGAGGGCGTCGCGGTCTCCCCGGGGCGCTTCGCGGAGTTTCCTCGTCAGCAGGCTCAGGTCGGGCGGAAACTCGCCCATCCAGACGAGATTCGCGGCGAGACGCGCCCGTTCCGCTTCGCTGACGGTCGCGTCGCCATCGATCTGTGCGGTCAGATGGGCGCGTCCCCGAGGGCTGATCCTGCCGTCCACGCGGGCGACGCCGGTCCCGACCGCGAGCGCGAGGATCGCGCGACGGTACGCGTCGCTCGGGCTCCCGATCCGGCGCGCTCCCTCCGGCAGCCGGAACAGCACCACCGGCTGCTGGGGTTGTGGCATCGCCAGCGCGAACCGCGGGTCGGGGACGACGCCCACGCCGAGCCGTCCCAGAAGATCGGCCGCCTCGAGGAGGCGGTAGATTTCGCCCTTGCGGCGCCGACCCACTTTCAGGCGCTCGAAGACCTCCGCGGCGCGAACGAGACTGCGAGACTCGATGTGTTTTCTCGCCCAGGCCGATATTCCTTCGCTTTCGGGGCAGGGGAACTGCGGCCGGAGGAACTCGGGCAGGAGGCTGTGGGCCGCGATGGTGCCCCTGCCATCGGGATTTCGGGCGAGGTAACGGCTGTATCGCTCCAGCCCGTCGGCCGCCGACCGGGCGATTTCCTCCGCGATGAAGAGTGCTCCGGACAAGACCGAGACATCGCGGGCGCCGTCCAGGTATTCGGTCAGGTCCTTCTCGAAGTTGCCGGAGGCGGCGCGGTATCCGATTCTCAGGCGCTTTTTCGGAGCGCGAATCGTCAACCCGTCCGGATATCGCTGCTCGAACAGGTGACGAAAACTGGCTCGAAACTCGGGGAAAGCCCCCTCGGCCGTTGCGGGCAAGTTCCGGGACGGGTGACAGACGAACCAGGACAGGAGCCAGTCCGAGGTCAGCGGTTCGCCGCGCACCACCATCAGACCGAGCGCGCGCCGGACGCGGGCGGGTATGTCACCGCGACCGGGATCGAATGTCGGTTCGGCGTCCTCGTCGGGGTCGAGGAGGCTTGCCGCGTCGAGAAAGGAATCGAGGACCCGCCGCAAGGACGAGTCCTCGCCGTAGGTATCGAGGAGCCGCCGGACCTCGGCGATGATGTCGGCGCGTTCGGTCTGTTCGGCCCGATCGCCGAAGACCCGCCACTCCAGTCCGTAGAAGTAGAGGAGCACGTATCGGGCGTCGATACGGGGATCGGATCGGCCGCTGGCGAGCCAGTCGAGATAGGCCGCCCGCGACCGGTCATCGAGAGTCGAATAGCTGGACCAGCGGACGGGCGTGCCGGGGCCATCGCGGTTGCCGCCATCCGCCCCGACCTCTTCCGCCGGATCGATCCAGACGTTCTCGGGTGGGCCGTGGTGGCCCTTGCGGGGCGGAGGGCCGAAATAGACCAAGCCCCCGATGTCCCTGCCGTGCAAGTGGACATTCCCGCTCCTGGGCGCCCAGCCGTATCCGGCGGTGACGCCGGACTCCGGCGCCGCGGCCGGGCGGCGGACGGAAGGCCGGGGCGCAGCCGGTTCCGGGGCTTCGGCCACCGCTTCTTTCCCGGGAGCGACGGGCGACGCGACTTCCGGGGCCGGGTCCTCCGGTGAAGGGGGCTGGGGGGCCGGCGCATCGTCCGGTGTCGGTGTCGCGGGTGCGGGTGGATGCGACCGGGAGATCTCGGCGGGAAGACGGCCACCTCCCGCGTTCGCGCGGAGAGGGTCGGCAGCGGGTGGACGCGACTGCCGGAGGATCTGCTGTTCGGCGTGGACCGACTCGTCGCCCGAGAATCCGAGAATCCCGAGGATGGCTCCCGGTTCGCGGCTCCTTGCGATCCCGCGGCTGAGGTAGATGTCGGAGCCCTGGCGCGTCGCCACACTCAGAGCCATGCTTTCCCGGCCCGCGATGCGGATGCGCCGGCAGCGGACGATGCGAATCGCCGCCAGGTCGGAGTCCGGCAGGACTCGTCGAAATCCGGGCCAGACGGAATCCAGCGACACCGGGTCTTCCTCGTCGGAGACGAGAGTGAGGGTCCTTTCGTCGACACGGACCACGGGGCCGACAACGGGCGTCGAGCGGGTGGCGTCGGCGTCCACCCCGGATTCCGCCGGCGCCGGGGAGCGATGGAAGTCTTCCTTCTCCGGGCAGGGGAACAGCGGCCGGAGGAAGTCGGGCAGGAGGGTGTGGGCCGCGGTGGTACCCCGCGCGTCGGGATTCCGGGCGAGGTAACGGCTGTACCGGTCCAGCTCGTCGCCTGCCAGCTCGGCGATTCCCTCCGCGGTTCGGAGCGGTTTGGAGAGGCCCGAAACATCCCGAGCGTCGCTCACGGCCAGATCCACCGCGAAGGTCCCGGAGGCGGCGCGGTATTCGATCTTCAGGGGCCGCTTCGGAAGGTGGAGCTTCAGCCCGTTCGGGTACCGTTTCTCGAAGATGTCACGGAAGCAGGCCCGGAACTCCGGGAAGACCCGCTCGGCCGCTCCGGGCAGGTCCGTGGACGGGTGACAGACGAACCAGGACAGCAGCCAGTCCGAGGTCAGCGGTTCGCCGCGCGCCGCCATCCGGCCGAGCCCGACCCGGACCGGGACGGGCACCTCGCTGCGAACGCGACCGGGATCGAACATCGGCTCGAAGTCACCGCCGGGCTCGAGGAGGCTGGCTGCATCGAGAAAGGACTCGATGACATGCCGCAAGGACGAGTCCTCGCCGTAGGCATCGAGCAGGCGCCGGACCTCGGCGACGAGGTCGGCGCGTTCGTCCGGTTCGGGGTGATCTACGAAGACCCGCCGCTCGAGTCCGAAGAAGTAGAGGCGCACGTACCGAGCGTCGATATCGGGGTCGGATCGGCCGCCGGCCAGCCAGTCGAGGTAGGTCGCCCGGGACCGGCCATCGAGGGTCGAATAGTTGGGCCAGTGGAGCGGGATGCCGTCGCCGTCCCGGTTGCGGCCGCGCACGGTGACAGGCATCCGCGGATCGATCCAGGCGTTGTCTGGTGAGCCCTGGCGGCTCGAGTGGGGCGCAGGGCCGAAATAGACCATGCCCCCGAGGTCCCGGCCCTCGAAGACGACGTTCCCTCCCTTCGGTATCCAGCCGGCGGGCCGGCTGGAGCCGGGCTTCGCCTCCGCCGGGCGACGGACACGAGGCCGGGTCTGGGCGCGATCTCCGGGAAGGGAGCGCGAGGTCGCGCGCCTGACCGGGGGGCGGGGCGAAGCCGGCGCCCGGACCCCGGGCGAAGGAGGGACGGGGACCGGCGTCGAATCCCACGGTGTGGGCGTCGCCGGGCGAGGGGCGGCGGCAGGGGAATGGGCGGTTCGGGTTTCGTCGGGCGGTGGCTCCAGTGCGGTGGAGGCGTCAGGTTCGTGAGGTGCGATTCGGGTTTCGTCGCGTTGCGGCCGGGGCGCCCTGGTGGCGGAGGGAGGAGGGGCGGCGGGTGGGGGCGACGGCCGGAGGATCTGCTGTTCGGTGCTGACCAGCTCGTCACCGGAGTACCGGAGCATTCCGAGGACGACCTTCAGTTCGCTGCTCCGGCTGATCGCGCGGCTGAGGTAGATGTCGGAGCCTTCGTCCGTCGCCACGCTCATCGCCGACTTCTCGCTCCCCGCGATGCGGATGCCCCGGCAGCGGACGATGCGGATCCTCACCCGGGCGACTCCCGGCAGGACCCCCAGAACTCCCGGCCAGAGCGAATCCAGCGCCACCGGGTCTTCCGCTCCAGAGACTTCGGGCTCCGAGCCAGCGGGATCGAAGCCGATCTCGTATTCCTCCGCGCCGAGGTTCCCTCGGGTCGGCGTCTCGCCGGTTCTCTCGGCCACGGCGACGACGCGCATCGCGGACCGGTCGGAGTCCGGGCGTTCCTCGGGCCGGGCGTGGCGGCTGTCGGGGCTCGGAACGGACCGGAAGACCGCCCGGAAGAGCCTCGACCAGGATCGCAACGGGGGTTCTCGCGGTTTATCGAGTCAGTGAGACGGCGGTATCCCGAGGGAGGTCTCGGGAGCCGTCCATTATCAGGCTGTGGTGAAAGTCCCCCGGGCACCGACGCGGCGCGCAGCGCCGCCTGGGAGGGTTCTCCTTCCCCGCGAAAAGACGGTGGGGCGAATCGTGGAAGCGATTCGACCCACCGGTCAGATCACCGCATCCGGTCCGACGGGCCGCAGGAGCGCGGCCGAATGGATCGGAGTCCCGACGGACCGATCGCAGTCGGATCGGGCGAGAGCCCGGTAACGACACGGCGGGCGTCTCGCGCCACCGGAATCGGAGCGCGCGGGTGGGCGCGGCGGCAGTTGCCGATCTCCCGCGCCCGGAGAAGGCCCCGGGGCCCGATCCGGATCGGGGATCCTCGTCGCCGGCGTCAGCCGGCGATCTCGCAGCTGAGGAAGTCGGTGAGGTCCCTGGGCGAGGGGTTCGGCAGCCGCCGGTCTCCGTCGAGGAACTGGCCACCGTCGGCGTCCCAATCGCAGACGAGGGACCAGATCACGGTCTCTTCGCAACCGAGACCCAGGCCTTCGTCGACGGTCAACTCCATCTCGACCTCGACCCCCTCCGCATCGCGGAGCGAGCCGTTGGGCAGGTTCTCCTCCTTCTCTGTTCCGCCGTCGTCGGCGGAGCACTCTTCCGCGTCCGCGTCGCCCACGAAGTTGTCGGCCCGGTCATCGCCATCCCGATCCACTTTTCCGAGGTCGCCGTACTTCGGATCGTCGTCGGCATCGTGGAAGAGGTCCTCCGACTCGATGACCCACGGACGAGGGTTCCAACCGACGAGGCTCGTTCCGTGGATGGCGGCGTAGAGGTTCCGACGGCCGTCGCCCTGACCGTAGTGCAGCCCGGTGCCCCGCCGATCGTTGTCGTCCGGGCGCGCGTCTTCGAGCGAGAGGCGGATCTCCGGCGCCCGGTAGTCCACCCGGGTGGGGTCGGGAACGCTTTCCCGGATGATCACCTCGGGGTCGCGCAGCTTTCCGACCTCTTCGGCGAAGAGCCCGCAGATATCCACCCGCCCCGCCGCCGAGACGGTGACCGGATCGCATTCGAGATCCTCGATGACTTCCCAGTCGGCCTCGCCCCAGGCGATCGCGGGGCCGGACCGGGTGAGCGTCACCGAGTAGCTCTCGAGGTAGTTGCCGGCCGTCGTCCGGGACGCGCCGCCCTCTCGGGCATTCCCCGCGGTCGGGGCCGGGCTACCGGACGAGGGTGAAGGGTTTCGCCGTCTCGTAGGTCTCGCCGCGGTAGCGGATGCGGATGCCCAGCTCGTAACGGCCGGGCGCGAACCCCGCGAGCGGGAGCTCGGCGTTCGCCGCCGCCTGACGGGTGCTGGTCGGGAGGGGCTCGGGGCGGACGAAGCCGGTGTCCCGGCCTTCGCGGCGGAGCGTGTATTCCGCGACGATCTCGGGGAGTCCGCCGTCGTCCACGCGGGCGCCGGGATAGAAGAAATAGAACGCGCCGAGCGTTTCCGACTGGCGGAAGACGCCGGTCGGACGCGGCTCGAAGCGCCTCCTCCCGAACTGGAACGCCCGCCCCGGCGCCTCGTCGCGGAACTCGGTGAGGGTGGTGTTCTCGTAGAGGACGACCGACGAGAACCCCGGCTCGCTCTCCGGGAAGGCCGGAACCTCGATGTCGAGCGTGGCGGCGCCGAAGCCGTCCGACTGTTCGTCCACGACGCCGAGAAGAAGGCGGCGTGGTCCCGGCGGGAGCACGAGCGTGGCCTCGAAGCGCCCCGGCCCGGCGGCGTCGAGGATCCGGGTGTGCGCGGTCTCGCGCCGGAACACGGCGGCTCCCGGCGCCTCGCGGTCGTCGCCCGGTGCGGGGGCCGCCTTGGCGAAGACCGAGGCGGCGGCCTGGCCGTCGGCGCCGGTGGCGAGGCGGTCCGCCGGCAGCTCGTAGAGGAGCGCGACCCGCGTCGCCCGGTCGTCCGCCCGGAAGTAGGCCGGCGTCACCCGTATCGGAAAACCGCTCGGGGGGAGGCGCTCCCCGCCCGCCGACTCGAGGTCGGCGAGCAGGCGGCGGGCGCGCTCCGATCCGCCGGCCGGCAGGTTCGGGATCCGGAGCCGGCCGTCCTCGTCCCGCTCGAAGCCGATCTCCGGGCGGGCGACCAGCCGCCGCCGCATCTCCTCGAGTTGTTCGTCCACGGCGATCCGGTTCTCGAGCCAGAGCTGGCCCTCCTCGTCGCGCCGGTAGCGCGCCTCGAGGATGCCCGCGAGTCCGGCGTCGGGGTCGGCCGGATAGACCCAGAGCAGGCCTTCCGCGGTCGTTTCCGTGGCGGGAGCGGGGATCGCCGACACCGGCATCCCGAGCAGCACGAAGACCCGCGCCCGATCTCCGCCGCCGCCGTAACCGCCGTCGGCGGCGAAGTTCCGCTCGGCGAGGCGGACGCGCGCCAGGTAGCGATCCAGGGTCTCGTTCTCCGGAGTGCCCGGTTCGGGGTCGCGCCGCAGCCAGAAGAGCCGGCGCCACGCCTCCCGGTCGCCACGGGACATCGCCTGGACCTGGGCCCGCCGCTCCTCCGAGGTCATCAGGAACGACTCGAGCCAGCCGAGTTCCGTGGGGGTGGCGCGGTCCCCCTGCGGGGCGGCGGCCACCGGCGTCAGGAGCGCCGCGCCGAGCAGGAAGGCGGGCGCGGCCGACCGGAGAGCCGTTCGGAGCCGGGCCCCGGGGGGCCGCTCTGGGCTCAGGAGGCTGTGGAGAGAGTCCCTCGCGCGCCGACGCGGCGCGGAGCACCGCCGGGGAGGGGTGGGGGGAGGGTCCTCCCTCCCCGTGAAAGCGGGCGGAACGGATCGCGCCAGCGATGCGGGCCGCCATCCGGTGGGGAAAGCCCCCCGCATCGTCCCCGACGACGGGGTTCCCCATCTCTTCGAGGACGGATTCCCAGGCGGAGCGCTTTGTCCACCGGCTGCGAGCAGGCTGTGGAGAGAGTCCCTCGCGCGCCGACGCGGCGCGAAACGCCGCCGGGGAGGGGTGCGGGGAGGCTCCTCCCTCCCCGCGAAAGGGGGCGGAACGGATCGCGCAAGCGATTCGGGCCGCCATCCGGTGGGGGAAGCGTCCCGCATCCGCCCGGACGAGGGGGTTCCCCGTCTCTTCGAGGACGGATTCCCACGCGGAGCGCTTTGTCCACCGGCTGTCAGGCGCCGGGCGGGCTGCCGGTCGCGCCGCCCGTGGCGCGGTTCGCCGGGCGCTCCCGGAACTCGAACTCTTCCTGGCAGCACCAGCACGGCCCGGGCAGATGCGAGGTGATGTTGCAGGTGAAGCAGAAGTAGAAGGGCTCGATGACTTCGCCGTCCTGCACCGTGTGGAGGTGGATGATCTTGCCGAGCCCGTCCTCCTGCCAGAGCGTCACTTCGAGCGGGTGCGCGTGGACGCGGGCGTCGGTCAGGATCTCGACGCGCGGATCCGCCGGATCGAGCAGGTGGAGCGAGCCGTCCCCGGACCGGATCGCGAACGCCTCGCCGAAGGAGCAGGTCTCGGGCGGCGCCGGCTCTCCGCTCTCGACGCACACCGCCCGGCCGGTCACGAGGACTTCGCGCCCCCTCGGTCCGGCGAAAGCGGTGGCGCCGCCCCCGAGCAGGAGCAGGATGGCCCGTCGTCTCGGCATGGTTCCGAAAGGCTAGCAGGACTCCCCCGGACCGGGGGACGAGGCGCCCCGATCGGGCGTGGTCTCGCCGCTCGGGGTGCGCCCGCTCTGGCGCACCGGTCCGCGCCGGGCGCGTGTCGGGGAGCGGGTCGCGATGGCGCCGAAGCTCGTGGGCGGGAGCCTTCCGGATTCGAGGCGGGGGAGCCCCGTTGCCGATCTGCGGGTTCGCGGAGGCTGCCGAACGCGCCGGCCCGCGGTAGGCTCGGGCCGCCATGCCCGAGTCGGCCGCGAGCAATCCGTTCCAGCCGAACGAGGGGGTGCTCCCGCCGCTGCTCGCGGGGCGCGACGCCGAAATCGCCCTCGCCGAACGGCATCTCGACGGTCTCCGGCCGGGCGCGTCGCCGCCGCGCGGCCTCCTCTTCCACGGCCCGCGGGGCAACGGCAAGACGGCGCTGCTGCTGCGGATCGCCGAGCTCGCCCGCGAGCGGGGAATGCGGGTGGAAGCGCTGCCGCGGCAGGCGTTCGCCAGCGAGGCCAACCTGGTGCGAAAGCTCCAGGAGGTGAGCGGAGCGGAGCGGAACCGGGTGACGGGGGTGAGCGCGGGGCCGGTCGGCGTGGACCTGGAGCGCGCGCCGCGCTCGACCGACATCACGAGCCTGCTCGTCGCCTGGATCCGGCGCGCCGGGCCGCTGGTCGTCCTTCTCGACGAGGTGCAAGCGTTTTCCGGGGAGGCGGGCCGTTCCTGGTTCGGCGCGGTGCAGGCGGCGAAGGGAAGCGCGCTGCCCTTCGTGCTGGTGGCGGCGGGCACGCCGGACGCGCCCCGCCGCCTGCGGACGATGGGGACCCATGTCGAACGGGGTTTCCGCCGGCTCCGGGTGGGGAGGTTGCGGCGGCGCCACACCGAGGGGGCGCTGGCCCGGCCGGCGCTCGATACCGGGCGCCCGCTGACCGCTGCGGCGCTCGCCGCGCTGGCTGACCGGTCGCAGGACTATCCGTACTTCATCCAGCTCCTCGGACGCGCCGCCTGGGACGCGGCGGCCGGGCGGGGCGAGCCGGAGATCGACGCCGCGGCGGCTTCCGCGGGAATCGCCGAGGCGAACCGCGAGATCGAGGACTTCCACGGCGACCGCTTCCGCGAGGCCGCCGAGCGAGGTCTCGACGACGCGCTCTACCCGGTGACCGCCGCGTTCCGGGCGCGAGGGGGGGAACTCGGGGACCGCGAACTCAAGGCCCTGCTCACCGAGGTCTCCACCGGAGGCGGGAGCTGGATCGCGCTGCTCACGGTGCTCGAGGATCTCGGGGTGATCTGGGAGGTCGAGCCCGGGGCGTGGCAGTTGGGTATCCCGAGTTTCGCCGAGCATGTCGCCGCCCGGCGCGGGCCCCTCCCCGGCGCCGCCTGAGCCGTCCGTCGCGGGCGACCTGCTGTCCGCGGCGCGGGAGCCTGCGGGTGGTCCGCGCGGCTCGGAGGCGTCCGGCCCGGCGGAGACCCGGGCAGAGGTCGGGGAGCGGCGTCGTGACCAGCGAGAGCGCCCCGCCCGAAGACCGGACCCGCATGGCGGGACGACGGACCCCGCGGGCGGATCGTGCGCGCGGGTTCCCGGTTGCTTCCGCAGGGTATGTCGCACCGCCAGGTTCGGCGCGAAGGGAACCCCGCGGCTTCCCGCCCCTCTCCTCCTTCGCGGGCGCCGGCGCCGCAGCGTCCGGTAGAGTGGAACCGCCGTTCGCCGGGCGTGGAGATTCCCGGTTCCGGACCCGGGGCGGAACCGGTCTGGCCGAGGGACCAGAGAGAGAAATGGCCGAGTGAGACGCGTCTGGCGAACGCTCGAGACCGCCGCCGCGCTGGCGCTGGGGCTCATGGCGGCGCTCGTGATCTATCAGGTGGGCGCCCGCTACCTGCTCGACCGGCCGCCGAGCTGGACGGAGGAACTCGCCCGTTACCTGCAGGTCTGGCTGGTGCTGCTCGCGGCGCCGGTCTGTCTCCGCCGCGGCCTGCACCTCGGTTTCGACTATCTGACGCCGCGGCTCCCGCCCGGCGCGCGGCGCGCGGTCCGAACCGCGGTGGCGCTGCTGACGGCGTCCTTCTCGCTCACGCTGGCGGTGTTCGGCGCCCGGCTCCTCGCGGTCGCCTGGCTCCAGACCTCCCCGGCCCTCGGGATATCGATGGTGTGGGCCTATCTGCCGCTTCCGCTCAGCGGCCTGCTCATGACGATGGCCGCCGCCAGTCGAATCCGGTCCGAACGGCAGGGTGAGGACGCCCGGTGATCCCCGCGCTCGTCGTCTCCCTCGCCCTGCTGCTCGCGCTCGGGGTCCCGGTCGCCTTCGCGATCGGTCTGAGCGGCATGGCGGCGCTCTTCGCCGAAGGCCGGATCCCCTTCGAAGTCATTCCCCAGCGGGCGTTCGCGGCGCTCGACTCCTGGGCGCTGATGGCGGTGCCGCTGTTCATCTTCGCCGGGGAGCTCATGAACGCCTGCGGCATCTCCCGGCGGGCGGTGGAGATCGTGGGACGGCTTCGCGGCGGGCTTCCCGTCGTCTCGGTGCTCTCTTCGATGTTCTTCGCCAGCATCTCCGGCAGCTCGAGCGCGAGCACCGCGGCGGTCGGCTCCATGATGATCCCGGCGATGAGGGACCGCGGCTATCCGATCGGCTTCGCCACCGCGCTCCAGGCCGCCGGCGGCGCTCTCGGGCCGATCATCCCGCCGAGCATCATCATGATCGTCGTGGGCCATGTGACCGAGACCTCGATCGCCGCGCTCTTCGTGGGCGGCATCGCGCCCGGCGTGCTGATGGCGGGAGCGCTGGTCCTGACGAGTTACCGCCGGTCGCGGCTCTACGAAACGTCGGGACCGGCCGGACCCGGCGTCCCGGTGAGCTCGCTCGGGCGGGCGATCCTCGCCGCCCTGCCCGCGGTCGGAATGCCGGTGGTGGTGCTCGGCGGGATCCTGACCGGGGTCTTCACCGCCACCGAAGCCGCCGCGGTCGCGGTCGCCTACAGCCTCGCGGTGGGCTTCCTCGTCTATCGCGAGTTGCGGCTCCGGGATCTCCGCGCGCTGCTCGTCAGCGCCGCGCTGCGCTCGTGCGTCGTGCTGTTCGTGGCGACGAGCGCGTTCCTCCTCGCCTGGATCGTGGCGGTCGGGCGCGTGCCGGACCAGCTCGGAGGACAGCTCGCGGCGTGGTCCGGCAGCCAGCTGTCCTTCCTGATCGCCTCGAACCTGGTCCTCATCGTCGTCGGCATGTTCATGGAGAGCATCTCGGCCATCATCGTCATCATGCCCATCCTCTTTCCGCTGGCCCTCCAGTTCGGGGTGGACCCGGTCCATTTCGGAGTGCTCGCCTCGGTGAACCTGTGTATCGGCATGGTGACGCCTCCCTACGGCGCCACGCTCTTCGTCGCCTGCACGATCGCGAAGAAGGGCATCAGCGAGGTCGCCGGCTGGACGGTCCGCCCGGTGCTCGCCATGGTGGCCGTGCTCGCCGCGATCACGGTGTTCCCGGAAGCGGTCACGCTCCTGCCGCGCCTGCTCGGGATCGGGTGATGTCCCGGCTCCTGCCGCCGCTGGCGGCTCTGCTCCTGGTCTCGGGCTGCCGGCCGGAGAACCGGGGGATCACCATCCGCGCCAGCTCGAGCTCGGCGGCGAACGAACCGGCGGTGAAGGGACTCGAGATCTTCGGCAGGGAGCTGTCGAAGGAGACCTCCGGCCGCATCGAGGTCGAGATCCATCCGAACAACGCTCTGGGCGACGAGCGGGAGGTCATCGAGCTGACGATCCTGGGGGCGGTCGGACTGACCGCCCCCTCGAACGCGCCGCTCGCGACCTTCGCCCCGGAGATGCTGGTGTTCGATCTGCCCTACCTGTTCCGCGACCGTCCCCACATGTACGGAGTGCTGGACGGCCCCATCGGCCGAAGCTTCGCGGGACCGCTGGAAGAACGGGGACTCGTGCTGCTCGGCTACTTCGAGGCCGGGCTCCGCCATCTGATGACCCGCGACCGGCTGGTCGAGCGGACGGAAGACCTCGAGGGGCTCAAGATCCGCACCATGGAGAACCCGCTGCACCTGCGCGCCTTCGAAGCCTTCGGGGCGAGCCCGCTCCCGATGGCCTACGGCGAGGTGTACACCGCCCTGGAGCAGGGCGTGATCGACGGAGCGGAGGCGGCGCGCTCGAACTATTTCTCGAAGCGCTTCTTCGAGGTGGCCCCGAACTGGTCGGAGATCGGCTGGATGTATCTGGTTGCTCCGCTCGTGATGAGCGAACGGGTCTTTTCGTCCCTGGCCGAGGCGGATCGGCGGGCGGTTCGCGCGGCGGCGCGGAAGGCCGTGGCCGGGGAGCGCGAGGAGTACCGGCGGCAGGACCGGGAGGCGCTCGGGAAGCTGCGGGAGGCGGGGGTCCGCTTCGCGAGCCCCGACCGCAAGGCGCTGATGCGGCTGGCGCGCCGGGTCTGGCGGAACGCCGGGCCCCGGGTGGACCCGGCGCTCGTCGAAGCCATCGTGGAGGGTCGGTAGCCGCCCCGCGGACCGCCCGCGTTGCTCCCGCTGCTCGGGCCCGGAGTCCGTGCGGAAGTCCTGCGGAACGGGCGCGGCTGCGCGTCGGGGACTCCCCGGAGCGAAACGGCTTCGCCACCGATCCCGGCGAAGACTCGCGGGAGACCGAGCGGGATCATCCGGAACGGCGCCCACCGGTGCCCGAGGCCCCGGGGAAACCGTCAGGGGAATCGCCCGCGAGGCTCCGGGCGCGCAGGAAACCTTCGAGCCGGGCGTCCTCGGTCGAGCGAAATCCCGCTCTCGGCCCGTGACCGCCGGCCTTGCCCGCCGCCGCCGCTTCCGAAGCGATGCCGCGCGCGGCGCCGGCGCGCCGAACGCGTCCGCCCACCCCGCGACGAACTCCGGCGCGGCCGCGCTCGGTAACCCCGCGGGGCCGGGCGAATGGAGCCGGGACGTTTCCCCTCGGGCGCGCGGCCCGGGTCGTCCGGGGCCCGCCGTCGCCCCGGGCGTTCGCGTCGCGCGGCTTTCCCCTCGGGCGGGCGGCCCGGATCAGAACCCGGTGACGATTCCGAAGAAGACGCTCCATTCGGTGATGTCGAACGAATGGTCCAGTCGCGGAGAACCGAGCGACGACCCGTCTCCGGAGTCCGGGTCGCGGAAGTCGAGGCCGTAGGCCGCGTAGCGCGCCTCGAGCTGCAGCCGGTAGGTCCACCCGCCCCATTCGAGCCCACCGCCGAATATCCATGGTCGCAGCGCGCGCTCGGAGGTGGTCGCGCCGGACAGGACGCCGTTGTCGAATTCGCCCCCGACGGTCGCCCACAGCAGGTGGACGCCGGTCAGCAGATAGACCGAGCCTCCCCGGCCGAACAGTTCCAGCGTGTCCGGGACGAGACCGACCTTCGCATTGACGCCGAGCCTCCCGTTCTTCTCGAAGTTCCAGCCGCCCGGCCACACCTCGCGCTCGCCGAGACCGGTCCCCTCCCGGAGGAATCCGCGGACTCCGTCGCTCCAGTAGAACGCTGCTTCGACCTCGCCCGAGACCAGCAGCCGCGCGGGCAGCGGGGCCGCGTAACCGAAGGCGCCCGCCACCGCGCCGAAACGGCCCGGCGCCTCGTCGCTCGCGGAGGCCTCGCTCGCCGGAGGAACATCGAGCCCGCCCCGCTTGGTACCGGTCACGGATCCCCAATCACGCCCCACCGCGAACTTCAGGTAGGAGCCGGGCTGGGCGTCCGCGCCGGCGGCCGCCATGGCGACGAGGAAGGCCGCAGCGGCCACGCCGGACGGCGTTCCGACCGACGGTCGCCCCGGCTCGTCCATCCCCCGCGACTCCCGGGGCCAGGCAACCGGATCGGCGCGGGAAACGCCGTTCCGGCGCGACGATCCGGATGGGACACGGGCGACAGACATGGTGGGACTCCTGGCGTTGGCGACGGCGGGATGATCGCGGAGAGTTTCGCTGACGGACCCGGAGCCGACCGGACCGGCTATCGCTCTTCGAGCGCGAGGTCCGCGGAAATCCGCGTCACGCGGCGGTTCATCTCGGCGCGCGTCTCCCGGTCGGGCTCGCTCTCCGCTTCGAGCCGCACCCGAAACCGCAGGTCGCAGCCGGCGGCCAGCGCAACCAGATCGATCGCCTGTTCGGCGAGGTCCTGGAGCTCGTGGACCTGGAGCAGCGCGCCCGCTGCGGACCGGGGTGGCGGCGGGGGCCGAGTCCGATCCCTCGGCGGCGCTTCGAGTCGGAGCTGGCCCGCCTGGTCGAAGGCGCAGTCCACCGCGCCGTCCGCCACCACCAGCCAGCCCGCGTTCACCGCCGCGCGGATGCTCTCCCGGAGGAGGCCCCACGGAAGCGCCTCCGCGCGCCGCTGCGACAGCGCCTCTTTCAGCAGGTGGCCGTTCGTGGCGCGGCCGCTCCAGGCCTCCGGCAGCGCGTCCGCCGTCAGCTCCTGCGGAGGGACGAGTTCCGGCCGGGATCGGAGCCAGGCGTTCCCGTCGAGCGCCGCCTCCGGGGCCGGTTCCTTCCACAGCGAGGTCGGCCCGTTGACCAGCCAGACGATCCCGCGCTCCACGGCCCGCGCCACCGCCTCTCGCACGACCTCCCCGTCGGCGCCCGGAACCGTCAGCTCCTCCTCGAAATCCTCTCTCGGAACGGAAACCCGGCGTCCGCCGGCGAAGTAGGCCACGATCTCGGGGAAAGCCACCCGCCCCTCCGACCAGAGCTCCGGAAGCAGGTCCGGCTCCAGCAGGTCCTCGGACAGCCGGCGGAGCTCCGCCCCTTCCGGCAGCACCGCTTCGAGCCCCGGATCGCGGCGCGCCTCCTGGTCGGGCTCCTCGCGCCAGAAGGTGCGGACGGTTCCGTCGGGCCGGGCCAGTCGCGCGACGAACAGCCCTTCCTCGACCCCCCGGAGCACGGTGTCGCGCACCACTTCGGGCCGCAGCAGCTTCGGAAGCCGCGAATAGCGCGCGAAGGAGTCGGCGAGTTCCGCCACCCGCCGCGAGGGTTCGTCTTCCTTCCACAGTTCGTACGGCCCGCCCGGAAGAAGCGCGGCCGGCGCCACCGCGGTCGTCTGGACGCGGGATCGCCCGTCCTTCTGGATCCGGGGGAAGAGCGGTCCATCCTGCTCGCGCAGCCGGAAGGCGCTCACCCGGTCCCGGGCGTCGGTGGCGACCACGATGGCGTAAGCCTGCCGCGCCACTTCCGGCAGCCGGGCCTTCGCGTCCTTCAGGTACTTCCCGAGGCGCGCCTGTCGCACCGGGTCCACCGCGTGGCCCTGGTTCAACTGCGATTGCACCTCCTCCCAGCCGAGGAGCGCCCGCGCCGCGCTCCGCGCCGCCTCGATTCCCTCCCGCGACGGGACGGCCAGCACCACCGCGTTCCGATGGACCCGCGGGCGGTCCGGCCCGGTGGTCTCGTGGAGAAAGCGCTTCGCCAGCGCGCTCGGCTTGCCGGATCCCGAAGTCGCGCCGGGCCCGAGCACCGCGAAGCGGAACCGGACATCGTCGGGCAGGTCCGCCGGCCGCGCGGGGAGCAGGTGGACTGCGGCGCCGGCGGCCTTCACCCCCTCGGTGAGCTGCTTCGCCTCGCGGATCGCCCGCTCCAGACGGTCGTCCACCGCCGCGCCGGTCACCCGCTGCCGCACCGCCTCGTCGTGCATCTGCCGCAGGTTCGGCCGGTTGCCGAGCCGCCACGACTTCGGCAGCGCCGTCGGCGAAGCCGCTTCGTCCTCGTCGTCGAGGAACCAGGAGATGTCCCGCCAGCGCTGGAGTCCCTTCTCCAGCTCGATCCGGTCCGGGGCGCCGCTCCCGACGAGCCGGACCACATCCGGGGTGTGCGCGCGGCGCCCGAGCGGCTGGGAATGGAGGAACACCGCGACCACCGCCTGCTCGACCTCCCGCTTCGGCCCGAGGGCGGACAGTTCCTCCTGCGCCCGGCGCGCCCGCGCCAGTTCCGCCTCGAGCAGCTGCTTCCACTCGGTTCGTTTCCCGTGCACCTCTTCGGCGGTGGCCACCGTCGCCAGGTCCGACAGCGCCTCGGAGGCCTGCTCCGATCCGGGCGGCCCGAGGAGCGCCGCCGGCCCGATCAGCGGGCAGCGGTCCCACCGTTCCGCCTCGCGGAGCCCGACGGCGAGCGTCCGCAGGATGCCGCGCGTCCGCTGGAAACCCTCCAGCTGGGTCCAGCGGCTGTAGAAGACCTCCGTCAGGTCGGGGTGGAACGGATAGCTGGCGAGGAACCGGCCCTCTTCGCGCTTCGCCGCCTTCCGGGTCTGTTCTTCCAGCCGCCCCAGCTCCCGCACCACCGAGATCACCCGGTCGCGGTATCCGTCCGGATGCGTCAGGTCGTCGGGAACGAAGAAGCGGCGCCGGAGAACCTCCGCCACATCGTCCTTGCCGACCGGCTGGACGCCTTCTTCCTTCTGTCGGCGGAAGACATTGAAGAGGTCGCCGATCAGCCTCTTCCCGTCGGCGTCCCGCTGCTTCGACGGGTCGGTGGCGAGGAGCGACGCCACCAGCACCGCCCGGTCCACCTTCGTCACCGCCTGCACCAGGTACTGGAAGAAGTCCTGGATGCGGTTCCGCCAGACATCGCTCAGCCCCGCCTTCTGCCGGGCGTACATGAGCACCTCGTCCACCAGGATCAGCGTTCCCAACCCGCGTTCGGGCGGCAGGGCGATCAGCTTCGCCAGCAGCGGTTCCGCGGGCGGCGTCTCCCGCTCCTCCGCCCGCCCCTCCCCGTGGAGGGCGCGGAGCCCGTCGTCGCCGGCGAGCTGGAACGCGAGCACGCTCCACGGATGCCGGAGCGTCCGGCGCTCTCCCCCCGGCCCCCGGACTCCCTCGATGCCGCGCTCCACATCGATCTTGTCGAAGCAGAGCGAGGCCACGAACGCCTGCGGCAGGTCGAGCCCGGCCGCGGCGCGGAACTCGCGCACCGCCGGAAGGTCGGGGAGCGACCCCGGTTCCCGGAAGAGATGGTGGAGGGTGATCAGGGTGTGGGTCTTGCCGCCGCCGTAGGTGAGCTCGAGCTGGCGCACCGCCTTGTCGCTTCGTCCGGCCAGACGTCGCGCCACCTCCCGCACCAGTCCGCGCAGGGCGTGCGTCGGGAAGGTGAGCGCGAAGAACTTCTCCGGGTCTTCGTAAGCGGGGCGCTTTCCCGCCGCCTGGGAGACCTCGTGGAGGTCGGCGGCGAACTGCGCCAGCGTGAGTTCGCCGCTCTGGAGTTCCGGACGCAGCCGGACGACCTCCGGCCAGGGGGCGGGTCGGTTCGCTTGCTTCATGGTTTCGTCTCCGCCGGGCCGCCGCGCGTTACCCCGCGGCGCGGAAGGTGGATGTAAAAGCAGCGAACAGCAGCTAAACAGC
>CAYGAO010000025.1:0-21080 GCA_964347715.1 uncultured Acidobacteriota bacterium | reverse complement strand
GGCGGCGCTTCGCGCCGCGTCGGCGCGCGAGGGACTTTCTCCACAGCCTGTCAGCAGGGTTACCTGAAGAATGCCCGAGGGATGGCCGAGAGAAGTGTGGCCGCTCGACCGCTGCGTCCAGCCGGGGATGGGGGGCCGGCTCCAACGCCAACCGACCCTTTCCACCGGTTGCCCGCTCGCGCCGTCTTCCCGAGGGGGTGAAAAAGAGTGGGACAGATCTGGCCCGAATCTCGTCCTTGCAGCAGAGGGTGCGGCGCCTCGCCGCGCCACCACCGACGAATCGCATCCCGAGGAGGAGCTTCATGAGTCGATCCGAAGAAACCGGCAGCCGGTCCGGAGCCGCCCTTGCCCGAGCGCCGCGGCGGCCCTACACTCGCCCTGACGAGGACACTCCCCCAGTGGTCGAGACCGGGACCGAGCGCTCCGTGGCGCCCGATCGCGAGCTCGGCGACGAGCTGATCGAGGTCCGGCTCGGGGAGCTGCGGACGGACATCCGCGAGAACCGGAGGAACCTCGAGGCGTTGCGGCAAGAGCTCGCCGGCTCGGCGCGCACGGCTGCGGCTGACCGTGAGCGTCGCAGCGCCGATGCCGCCGCCGACCGCGCGGCGATTCGGACCGAGATGGTGGAGGGCTTCCGGGAGGCTGCGGCCGACCGTGAGCGGCGCAGCACCGATGCCGCCGCCGACCGTGAGCGGCGCAGCGGCGAGGCCGGGGCCGACCGCGAGCGACGCAGCGGCGAGGCTGCGACGGACCGCGCGGCGATTCGGAGCGAGATGGCGGAGGGCTTTCGGGAGGCTGCGGCCGACCGTGAGCGGCGCAGCACCGATGCCGCCGCCGACCGTGAGCGGCGCAGCGGCGAGGCCGGGGCCGACCGCGAGCGACGCAGCGGCGAGGCTGCGACGGACCGCGCGGCGATTCGGAGCGAGATGGCGGAGGGCTTTCGGGAGGCTGCGGCCGACCGTGAGCGGCGCAGCAGCGAGGCCAGGGCCGACCGTGAGCGGCGCAGTGGCGAGGCTGCGGCCGACGCGGAGCGGCGCAGCAGCGAGGCTGCTGCGGACCGCGCGGCGATTCGGACCGAGATGCTGGAGGGTTTCCGGGAGGCCGCTGCGGACCGTGCGGCGATCCGGCGAGAGATGGCGGAGGGCTTCGCCGAGATGCGGGAGGCGAACCGGAAACTCTTCGAGGTCGCGACGAAGGCGTTCGAGCGAAGCACGGCCGCGCTCGAGCAGAAGGCGGCCCGCAAGCTCACCTACTGGCATTTCGTCGTGGGGGTGGGCCTGCTGTTCATCGGGGCCCTTCTGCCTCGGCTCATCGATTGGGTCGTCGCGGTCCTCGGCGGCTGAGACCGGGCCGGCAGGCCTGGGACTGGCCTCGAACAGGCTGTGGAAAAGTCCCTCATGCGCCGACGCGGCGCGAAGCGCCGCCGGGGAGGGGTGCGGGGAGGGTCCGCCCTCCCCGCGAAAGCGGGCGGACCGGATCGCGCGAGCGATTCGGGCCGCCACCCTGTGGGGAAAGCGCCCCGCATCCGCGCGGACGGTGGGGCTGCCCATCGCTTCGAGGACGGATTCCCCTGCGGGGCGTTTTATCCACAGGCTGCGAAGGGGGCGCGCCAACGGGAACCCCGGCCGGCCCGCGCGGCTCGGGTGGGCGCCGTCGCGCCCGCCGGACCGGTCCCGCCGACGACGTTTCCGGGCGGTGGTCCGAGCGCCCGTACCAGAGCGGCCGGCAGGGGGTCGGATCAGAGAAGTCCGACGCCGACCGCCGCCGCCGCCTGGGGCGCCGGCCCGCGGCGGTGAGGTTCACCCGAGGCGGCGCCGCCTGGGGGGCGCCGGCCCGCGGCGGTGAGGCTTGCCCGAGGCGGCTCGTTCGCCTCCCCGCGCCCCGGAAAGCGGATCAGCGGGCGCCGGACCGGGCCGATCGCTCCCCGCGCCGCCCCCCGCCGACCAGCAGCGCGAGCGATGCGAGCGCGGGTTGGTCGGGGAGAGCCGTGGACTTCATCCGGGTGTCCGTTTCGGCGACCCGGCGGAGGATTCGCCGGAGGTCCGCCGCCCGAAAGCGCCGGGCGGCGCGGGCGAGATCGTCCGCCGCCCGCGGGGGCACGCCGAGAACCGTCGAGAGCGGTTCCGGGCCCCGGTGCGCTTCGGCCAGCTGGATCTGGGTCACGAGCCGATACAGGAGCGCCATGAGCGCCTGCGGCGACTCGCCGTCCCGGAGCAGGCGCCGGAGCGCATCGAGCGCCGCTCCGGTCCGTCCCGCCTGGAGCGCGTTCGTGAAGGCGAACCGGTCGCGGATCGTGCCGCCGCCGAGCACGCGCCCCATCTCTTCGAGCGAGATGCCGCCGTCGTCGCCCGCGAAGAGCGCGAGCTTCTCGATCTCGCCGACCTGCCGGCGGAGATCGCGGCCGAACCGCTCGACGAGAAGCGCCGCGCCGCCCTCCGGAAGCCGGACGCCGGCGTCGCGCGCCGCCCGTTCGGTCCACGCGGCCATCCGGCCCTCGGGGGGGGCGTCGCAATCGACCACGAGCGCCCGCCCGGAGGCGACCGCCGCCCGGATCGCCCCTTCGAGACGCACCCATTCCTTCCGCCGCCGGTCCGGGTTCTCCTCCCACTCGACCGCGAGGACGGTTCGGGGCGGCGGCTCGGACACGACCTCGAGGAAGGCCGCGGTGGCCCCCTTCCCCTGCGGCTGGGCGAGCCGCAACGCGGTCTCGATGACGACGACGGGGCCGCCGGAGAACGCCACCGTCTGGACCGCGCTCCGGAATCGGTCCCTGCTGGCGGTCTTTCCGTTCAGCCGCCGCAGCCGGTACGGGGCGGCCGGCTCACCGAGATGATGCGCGGCGATCCGCCGCAGCGTGCGCTGACGGAGCCAGCCGTCCCCGCCTCCGACGAAGTAGAGCCCGGGCTCTTCCGGGGCGGGCAGCCGCTTTTCGAGCGCCGCCGCGGCGACCGGGCGAAGCGCCGAAAAGGCCTCGGCGAAGGGTCGCCCGAAGATCGCCATCAGCAGGCGGTGGAGAAAGTCCCTCGCGCGCCGACGGGGAGGGTCCTCCCTCCCCGCGAAAGCGGGCGGAACGGATCGCGCCAGCGATTCGGGCCGCCACCCGGTGGGGAAAGGGCCCCGCATCCACCCGGACGATGGGGTTCCCCATCTCTTCGAGGACGGATTCCCCTGCGGGGCGCCTTATCCACCGGTTGTCAGAAGCCCTCGAGGATCGCGACGAGCAGCGAGTCGGCGAAGGTCTCCGCGATCCGCGAGAACGCGAGCCCCTCCCGGTCGAACGCCGCGTCCGGGTCGTCGCCGATCGCGAACTCGTCCCGGAGCGTGAACTCGTCGGACTCGAACAGGACGACATCGTTCACCGCGTCGTGGAACTCCACGCTCGCCCGGACGATCACGAGATAGGTCGAGGCGGTTCCGGTGTCCGGATCGAGCTGCGCCGGAGAGAAGTCCACGCTCCGCACCGTGCCGCGCATCACCGCGTCGGCGCCTTCTTCGACCTCCTGGACCGTGAAGCGGCCCCGCTCGTTGAAGCCCGCGATGATCTGCGCGGTCATCTCCTCTTCGAGCTCGGGGAAGGCGCTCTCGTTCTCGAAGGGCAGGATCGCGACGGTCTCGATGTGCTCGGGGAAACCCCCGCCGAGCCCGACGAGGCGATAGCCGCAGCCGCCGAGGAGCGATCCGAGGGCGACCCACCCGACGAGCCGGCGTCCGGTCCGGAGACCGCCGGTCACGGACCCGGGGAACCGGCCGCCCCCGGAGAAGACGGCCGGGGCGGTGCGCACCCGAACCGCCCCGGGGCCGGGACTCGCGGCGTTCGAGACCCCGGCCGAATCGCTCCGCGGATCGCCGGGCTTCGCGCGCGGGATTCTGCCGTCGCGCCCCTCGCCGGCCGGGCGCCCGACCGCTCCCGCCAACCTGCCCACCGCCCGTCAGCCCGCCACGAAGTTCACGAGCCGGTCGGGAACGGTGACCACCCGCCGGACCGAGAGACCCTCGAGGCGCCGGCGGATGCCGGGGTTCTCCCGCGCCAGCTCGACGAGGCGGTCCTCCTCGAGGCCCGGCGGAGTTTCGAGGCGGCCCCGGAGCTTCCCGTTCACTTGCAGGACGACGAGCACCTGCTCCTCCCGGGCGAGATCCTCGTCGCACTCCGGCCACGGGGTCTCCACGAGCGTCGCCGCGCCCCCGAGCCGCTCCCAGAGCTCCTCGGTGAGGTGCGGCGCCATCGGGTTCAGGAGGGAGAGCACCGTCTCGGCGGCTTCCCGGACCACCCGGCGCGAGCCCTCCTCCTCGGCCTTCCCGAGGCGCGCCGCAAACGCCGTCGTCAGCTCCATGATCGCCGCGATGGCCGTGTTCGGATGGATCCGCTCGCCGAGATCGCGCGTGACCCGCCGGATCGTCTGGTGCGTCTTGCGGCGAAGCGCGGTGTCTTCCGGCGCGAGCGTCTCGCGGCCCGTCGGGAGCGGGGTCGTGGCGAGCCAGCCGCTCTCGCCGGGGATCGTTCGCTCGAGCCGCGCCAGGAAGCGCGCCGGACCCGATAGCCGCTCGTCGGTCCAGTCCATCTCCTTCTCGGGAGGCGCCTCGAAGAGCACATAGAGCCGCACCGTGTCGGCGCCGTGGCGTTCGATCGCCGCGTCGGGGTCCACGATGTTCCCCTTGCTCTTCGACATCTTGGCGCCGTCCTTGATGACCATCCCCTGGCTCAGCTGCCGGACCACCGGTTCGTCGCCCTCGGTGAGCCCGAGGTCGCGCATCATGCGCGTCCAGAAGCGGCAATAGACGAGGTGCAGGATCGCGTGTTCGACGCCGCCGATGTAGAGATCGATCGGGAACCAGGCGCGCGCCTTCCCGGAATCGAACGGAGCCCGGTCTTCCCCGGGATCGAGGTAGCGGTAGAAATACCAGGACGAGTCCACGAAGGTGTCCATGGTGTCGGTCTCGCGCCGGGCGCCTTCGCCGCAGCGCGGACAGGGCGCCCGGATCCAGGACTCGACCCGCGAGAGGGCAGCTCCACCCATCCCGGTGATCTCGACCTCGCGGGGCAGTTCGACCGGCAGGTCCTCCTCGGCCACCGGCACCTCGCCGCAGTCGGAGCAGTGGATCATCGGGATCGGCGTGCCCCAGTAGCGCTGGCGGGAAATGCCCCAGTCGCGGAAGCGAAGGGCCACCTTCGGCCCGCCGAAACCTTCGCGCTCGGCGTGTTCGACCATCGCCCGCTTCGCCTCCTCGGTGGGAAGCCCGCTGAACTCCCCCGAGTCCACGACGGTGCCGGGCTCGGTGAACGCCCCCTCCGGCTCCGGCGCGTCCGGGTCGCTCGGGATCACCACCGTCCGCACCTCCAGCCCGTGCTTCCGGGCGAACTCGCGGTCGCGCTCGTCGTGCGCCGGGACCGCCATGACCGCGCCGGTCCCGTACTCCATGAGTACGTAGTCGGCGACGAAGACCGGAATCTCCTCGCCCGAAAAGGGATTGCGGGCGGTGAACCCCGTCGCGACCCCGACCTTCTCGGTCTCGCCGCCGACGGGATGCGTCTTCGGACGTTCGCGGTCGGCCTCGACGAACCCGGCGACGGCCCGGTTCCCGGCGGCGATCCGGGCCGCCGCCGGATGCTGCGCCGCCAGCACGAGCGCGGTGGCCCCGTAGATCGTGTCCACCCGGGTCGTGAAGACGGGGACCCGGCCCGCCTCGCCGAGCGCCGGGATCTCGAAACGGATCTCGGCGCCCTCGGAGCGTCCGATCCAGTTCCGCTGCAGGACGAGCACCTTCTGCGGCCATCCGGGGAGCTGCTCCATCGCGTCGAGGAGCTCGTCGGCGTAGTTCGTGATCCGGAGGAACCACTGCGGCAGCTCGCGCTGTCCCACCTCGGACTCGCAGCGCCAGCAGCGCCCGGCCTCCACCTGTTCGTTCGCGAGCACCGTCTCGCAGCCCGGGCACCAGTTCACCGCGCCGTTCTTCCGGTAGGCGAGCCCCTTCTCCCACATCTTGAGGAAGAACCACTGGTTCCACCGGTAGTAGGCCGGATCGCAGGTGGCGAACTCGCGTCGCCAGTCGTAGCTGAAGCCGAGCCGCCGCAGCTGGCGCCGCATGTGGGCGATGTTCTGGCTCGTCCAGTCGGCCGGGTGCTCGCCCCGCGCGAGCGCGGCGTTCTCCGCCGGGAGGCCGAGCGCGTCCCAGCCGATCGGATGCATCACCGCGAAGCCCCGGCGGCGGTAGAACCGCGCCATGACATCCCCGATCGAGTAGTTCCGCACATGGCCCATGTGGATGCGGCCCGACGGGTAGGGCAGCATCTCGAGGCAGTAGTACCGCGGTCCCTCCGGCAGATCCGGGGCCCGGAAAGCCCCCTCGGCCTCCCAGCGCTCCTGCCACTTCGTCTCGACGCGGGTATGGAAATCACTCATGGCGCGGTCGGCGGCGGGCAGTGTATCTGCGCTCCGGGGAGAAGATTCCCCGCTCCCGATGTCCGAGGCCAGTGAAGTCCGCCTCCGCCGCCGGCTCCTCGACTGGTTCCGGGAGAACCGCCGCCCGCTCCCGTTCCGCGAGTCGCCGGACCCCTGGCGCGTGCTCGTCGCCGAGGTGATGCTCCAGCAGACCCGCGTCGGGGCGATGCTGCCGCGCTACGAGGCGTTCCTCGCCCGCTTCCCGGACCCCGGGGTCCTCGCCGCCGCCGGGGAGGACGCGGTGCTCGCAGCCTGGTCGGGGCTCGGCTACTACCGCCGCGCCCGGAACCTCCGCCTCGCGGCCCGGCGACTCGCGGAGACCGACGCCCCCCCGACTTCCGCCTGGCTCCGGGACCTGCCCGGGATCGGCCCCTACACTGCCGCCGCGGTCGCCTCGATCGCGGGCGGCGAGGCGGTCGCAGCGGTGGACGGGAACATCCGCCGGGTACTCGCGCGCCTCTTCCTCGTCCCGGGCGCCCCGGGCGAGGCGTCCTTCGAGCGCGAGATCCGGCGGCTGGCCGACCGCCTGATGGCCGCCGACGGCGCCGTCTCGCCCGGAGACTGGAACCAGGCGCTCATGGAGCTCGGGGCGCTGGTCTGTCGCCCGTCCGCCCCGGACTGCGCCGGCTGTCCGCTCGCGGACGGTTGTCGCGCCCGGGAGGCCGGGCGCCCCGCCGGGATCCCCGAGCGACGGCGGCGTCCGGCGCCGGTGTCGGTCCGACTCGCCTGCGCCCTGATCCGGGATCCGGAGGGGCGCCTCCTCCTCTTCCGCCGGCGGCAGCGCCCCCTCTCGGGGCTCTACGAACTGCCCGGCGGCCCCTGCCGGCCGGGCGAGTCTCCGCGGGAAGCCGTCGTCCGCGAAGGCAAGCGCTACGGGGTGCGGGTGCGCCCCGGTCGCGCGCTCCCGGGGTTCCGGCACTCGGTGATGGAGAAGCGGTTCACCGTGTTCCCCGTCGAGGCCGGTTGCGACCCGGCCCGCCCTCGCGCCGGTCGCTTCGTCCGTCCCGACGAGATCGGGAGCGTTCCGACGAGCTCGCTCGTCACGAAGGCGCTCCGCCGCGCCTGACCGGCCGTGGAGAAAGTCCATCGTGCGCCGACGGGGAGGGTCCTCCCTCCCCGCGAACGAGGGCGGAACGGATCGCGCGAGCGATTCGGGCCGCCACCCGGTGGGGAAAAGCGCCCCGCATCCGCCCGGACGAGGGGGTTCCCCATCTCTTCGAGGACGGATTCCCATGCGGGGCGCTCTATCCACCGGCTGCCGAGGCGAACCTCCGCCCGGTTCCGCACCCGATCGCTCCGCCCCGACGGGTCTGCGGACGGGGCGGCCTCGCGGCAATGGCTCCCGAGGACCGGAGGATCCTGGTCCCGCGCCGTCTGCCGGGCTGGTCGCGGAGCCCCGGACGAGACTGGTCGCTGGTCGGCGCCGATCATCGGCGCCTCCGCCGGTTCGGAACCGTCCCGACCGCGACGCCGCCGGGACCAGCGGGGACGGGGTTCAGCCGCTCGCCCGGTCCCGACCGGGACTCCGCCGGGACCAGCGGGGGCGGGGTTCGGCCGCTCACCCGGTCCCGACCACGACGATGCCGAGACCACCGGGAACGGTCCCCCGGAGGAGCCCCGGAACCGGCCGACGCGGCCGATGCCCTCGCCCCCGTTGGGCGACGCTCGGTCTGCCCGGTCCGCTCGCGGATCGGCCGTTCCGGCGACGAAGCGCCGACCGGCCGGGGCCCGCGCCGGAGCCGGGATTCGTCTCGGGGACCCTGGTCGCGGACCGCGATCCCGGTTCCCGGGTCGGCCCTCCCGTTCGGCAGGGTCCTGGTTGCGGGCCGTGGACCCTCGCGAGTCCGCGGTCTCGCCGGAGCGGCCGCGGCCGGCTCTGCCTCCGTCGCTCCCGGGGCCGACAGCCCGCGAAGCGGGCTCCGGGTGGCCGCGGCGTTCGGTAGAATGCCAGGCCTCGTGCGGGCGAGCTGCTCCGCACTCGAAGCCGGGTTGGGGCTGTGGCGCAACTGGGAGCGCGCGTGAATGGCATTCACGAGGTCACGGGTTCGATCCCCGTCAGCTCCACCAGGGTCTCCGGGCGCGAAGCCCGGGATCCGCTCTCCGGGAAGCGCATGGGGTCTGGCGGCCTCCGCGGACTTCAAATCCGTTGATTCCGGGCTGACCCCCGGGATGGTGGGTTCGATTCCCACACGCTTCCGCCGGAGGTGATCCCGATCCAACCGCGGGCCCGATGACCCCGAAGCCCACCCGAGGCTCGGGCGAGTTCGCTCTCTCCGTCCGGGAGCGGAGCGCCCGGATCCGAGCGCTCGTCGCCGAACTCGACGCCGGCGCGAGGGTCCGGGGCGTCACCGCGCTGCGCCACTTTCCCGCGGAGCCGGGCGACTACCGCGACTTCCCCGACCACCTCGAACCGAGGCTCCGGGACGCCTACCGCCGGCTCGGGGTGGAGCGGCTCTACTCCCACCAGCGCGAGGTCATCGACCGGGTCGCCGCCGGCGAGAACGTCGCCGCCGTGACCCCGACCGCCTCGGGCAAGACGCTCTGCTACAACGCGCCCGTCCTGAACCGGATCCTGCGCGAGCCGGACGCCCGGGCGCTCTACCTGTTCCCGACGAAGGCGCTCTCCCAGGACCAGCAGAAGGAACTCTTCCGGCTGAAGGACGCGCTCGGACAGGACCTCCGGGTGGATGTCTATGACGGCGACACCCCGGCAGACACCCGTCGCGCCATCCGCTCCCGGGCCCACATCGTGGTGACGAACCCGGACATGCTCCATCGCGGGATCCTCCCCCACCACACCCTCTGGGCGAAGCTCTTCGAGAACCTCCGGTTCGTGGTGGTGGACGAGATGCACACCTGCCGGGGCGTCTTCGGCAGCCATCTGGCGAACCTCTTCCGTCGCCTCCGCCGGGTCTGCCGCCACTACGGCTCCGACCCGCAGTACATCCTGAGCTCCGCCACGATCGCGAACCCGCGCGAACTCGCCGAGCGGCTCACCGAACGGGCCGTCTCGCTCGTCGCGAAGAGCGGGGCGCCCCAGGCGGAGCGCTTCTTCCTCTTCTACAACCCTCCGGTGGTGAACGCCGAACTCGGGATCCGCCGCTCGGCCGTCCAGGAGGCTCGCCGCATCGCCGGCGGGTTCCTGGACGAAGGTCTTCAGACGATCGTCTTCACCCGCTCCCGAACCCAGACCGAAGTCCTCGTGAAGTACCTGAAACGGGACATCGAGACGAGGCCCGACCGGCGCGACCGCATCCGCGGCTACCGGGGCGGCTACCTGCCGAGGCGGCGCCGCGAGATCGAGGACGGGATCAGGCGGGGCAGCGTCCTCGGCGTCGTCTCGACGAACGCGCTCGAGCTCGGGATCGACATCGGCGGACTCGATGTCTCGGTGATCGCGGGGTATCCGGGCACGATCGCCTCGACCTGGCAGCAGGCCGGGCGCGCCGGCCGGCGCGGCGGCGCCGCGGCGACGGTGCTCGTCGCGAACTCCACCCCGATCAACCAGTTCGTGATCCAGCACCCGGACTACTTCTTCGGCGCCACGCCCGAGCGCGGCCTCATCGACCCGGACAACCTCTCGATCCTGATCGAACACCTGAAGTGCGCGGCGTTCGAGCTGCCGTTCCGGCGCGGCGAGACCTTCGGCGGCGAGGATCTCGAGGCGCTGCTCGGCGTTCTCGAGGAAGAGGGGATCCTCTACCGCACCGGCGACCGCTGGTTCTGGACGGCGGACTCGTATCCCGCGCAGGGGGTGAGCCTCAGGTCCATCAGCTCGGACAACTTCACCGTTCACGACGAGACCCGGCGGATCATCGGGGAGGTGGACTTCGTGTCCGCGCACTCCACGATCCACGAGAAGGCGATCTACATGGTCGAGAGCGAGACCTACCTCGTCGAACGGCTCGACCACGAGGATCGCCGCGCCGAGGTCCGCCGGGTCGCGAGCGACTACTACACGGACGCCGTGACCCGCACCCGCGTCCGCGTGCTCGAGGAGTTCGAGGCCGCGCCCGAGCCGTCCACGCCGTTCGCGCACGGCGAGGTGCATGTCGTGAAGCAGGTGGTCGGCTTCAAGAAGATCAGGTTCTTCACGAACGAGAACGTGGGCTCCGGCGAGCTCGACCTGCCGGCGGTCGAGATGCACACCACCGCGGTCTGGATGGAGGCGCCGCTCGATGTCCTCCGGGCCGTCCCCTTCGGGCCCGAGGACCGCCGCGACGGGATCCGCGGGATCCGGAACGCGATGCGGGCGGTGGCGGCGACCTTCCTGATGTGCGAGCCGCGGGACATCGGCGCCGCGATCGGAACCGCCGACGACGAGGACGAGGACCCGTTCGGCGCTCCGCCGGAGGGTGCCGGCGCCGTCCCCCGGATCTTCATCTACGACGACTATCCGGGCGGCATCGGGTTCTCCGAACCGCTCCACGAGGCGCGGGCGGCGCTGCTCGCCGAGACCCGGGGGCTCATCGAGCGCTGCCCCTGCCGCTTCGGCTGCCCCTCCTGCGTCGGGCCCGCGGGCGAGGTGGGGAGCCGCGGGAAGCAGGCGGCGCTCGCGATCCTCGAGGGAATCCTCGCCCGGGAAGCGGAGCCGGCGCCGGTGTGAGCGCCTCGCGGGAGTCGCTCCGGGAACGCCTGCGTCGGAGCCGGGTACGGGTCCTCCCGGCGCCCGCTCCGGCTTCGCCACCCGCGCCGGAGGGCGAGGGCCGGGCCGCCCGGCTGGCGCGGGCGCGGGCGCTGCTCCGGCGGACCGAGCGGCGTCTCCGCGACCGGGCCCCGGCGTCGGCGGCGTTCCTCCCCGCTCGCGCCCGCCGCCCCGACACTCCGTTCCGCCGGGAGGAGCACGAGATGCCGCTCGGGGCGTCCTACGGCGGCGCCACGCTCGGGGGCCTGGTCGAGGCGGCGCCCCGGACGGTCGAGCGGCTCCGGCTCCGCCCCGAGGAGCCGGTGGTGGACCTGTCGCGGGCGCTCTTCCTCGACACCGAGACGAGCGGGCTCGCCGGCGGCACCGGGACGCTCGTCTTCCTCGTCGGCGTCGGCCAGGTCGAGGGCGACCGGTTCCGGGTCGTCCAGTTCCTGATGCACGACCCCGGCGGCGAACGGGCCATGCTCGAGGAGCTCGCCGCGTTCGTCGGCGGCCGGCGCGATCTCGTCACCTACAACGGGAAGAGCTTCGACCTGCCGCTCCTCTGCACCCGGTTCACGCTGAACGGCCTCCCGGATCCGTTCGCCGGAGCGCGTCATCTCGATCTCCTCCATCCGGCGCGGCGCCTCTTCAAGCCGCGGCACGAGGAGGCGAAGCTCGGCGTCCTCGAACGCGCCGTGCTCGGCGTCGAGCGCGAGGACGACATCCCGGGTTCGCAGATTCCGCAGGTCTTCTTCGAGTTCCTGCGCCGCGGCGGGCACCCGGCGATGGACTCGGTGCTCGCGCACAACCGCCACGATGTCCTGACGCTCGCCGCGCTCTCGCTGCGCGCCGCCGAGCGGATGGCCGACGACTGGGACAGCGAGGACCCGGAGGACCTCTACGGCGCCGGGAAGCACTTCTGGAAGCGCGGCGACCGCGACCTCGCGGTCGGGCTGCTCGAACGCGCGCTCGCCGCCGGGCTCTCGGGGAAGAACTGCGACCGCTGCCTCCTCGACCTCGGCAAGCGGCGCAAGCAGCTCGGCGACCGCGCCGGCGCCGTCCGCTACTGGCGGCGGGTTCGCCCGGCGGACACCCGGGAGGCGCTCCACGCGCTGGTCCGGCTGGCGAAGCACGAAGAACACGAGGCGCGCGACGACGAGGCGGCGCTGCGGCTCGTGGAGGACGCGCTCGAGCGCCTGCCGCGCGTCGGGTTGGGCAACGAGACCGCCTCGCGCTACCGCGAGGAGCTCGAAAGGCGGGCCGCCCGGCTCCGCTCCTGACCCAGCCGCCGCCGCGCGACGGGAGGAACGCGCTCTCGTCGCCGGCGGTCGGTGTCCCGGCGCATGAGCGGAGGACGGGTTGGAGCGTCTGCCGCGCGTCGGGTTGGTTGGGCTCCGGGACCGCCCCGCGCTACCGCGAGGAGCTCGAAAGGCGGGGCGCCCGGCTCCGGTGGTGACTCGGCCGCCGCTGCCCGGCGGCAGGAACGCGATCTCGTTTTCGTCGGCGGGCGGGGAACGAGCGGAGGACGGGTTGGAGCGCCTGCCGCGCGTCGGGCTCGGCTCCGGGACCGCCCCGCGCTACGGCGAGGAGTCCGAGAGGCGGGGCGCCCGGCTCCGGTGGTGACTCAGCCGCCGCTGACCGGCGGGAGGAATGCGATCTCGTCGCCGGCGGCGAGCGCGGTGTCGCGGGGAACGAAGCGGTGGTTCACGGCGACGCTGACCGAAGCCGCGAGCGGCGCCAGCGCGGGGAGCTCGCGCACGAGGTCGTCCCAGACCGCGGCGGCGGTGAGCCCCTCCCGGTGGGCGACCGCGAGGCGACCTCGCCCCGCCGCCTCGCGGGCGGCGGCGAACAGCAGGACGGTCACGGATCCGGGCGCGGTCATTCGGTGATCGGCTCCTTCGGACCCTCGACCCAGTCCTCGCCTCCCTCGAAGAACTCGCGCTTCCAGATCGGGGCGATCCGCTTGATCTCGTTCATCGCGTGTCGCGCGGCGGCGAAGGCGTCTCCCCGGTGCGCCGACGCCGCGGCGACGAGGACGCTCGCCTCTCCGATCTCGACCCTTCCCACCCGGTGGTGGAGCCGGAGCCGCTCGACGCCGAAGCGGTCGCGCACCTCCGCCGCGATCCGCCGGAACACCGGAACGACCATCGCGCCGTAGGCCTCGTACTCGAGGTGCAGCACCCGCCGCCCGCGGTTCTCGGCGCGCACGATGCCGGCGAAGACGACGACCGCGCCGTCCGCCGGGGTAGCGAGCCCCTCCCGGATCGCCTCCTCGTCGAGCGGGTCCGGAGTGATCCGGAACGGGTCGGTCATGCCGGGACCCCGGTCAGGTGGGCGAGCGGTCCGCGCCCGGCGCCGAGCGGAGCGGCGCGCCGCATCGCCTTCCGCAGGTAGGCGAGCGCCCGCTCCACCGCGTCCGGCAGTCCGGAACCGAGCGCGAGGTTCGCCGCCACCGCCGCCGAGAGCGTGCACCCGGTGCCGTGGGTGGCCCGGGTCTCGATCCGATCGCTCCGGAATGCCTGCACCCGCTGCCCGTCGAGGAAGAGATCCACGAGGCGGTCGCCTTCGAGATGGCCTCCCTTCACGAGCACCGCCCGCGCTCCGAGCGCGAGCAGCCGTTCCCCGGCGGCCCGCATCTCGTCCTCGTTCCGGACCGGCAGCCCGGTCAGGTCCGCCGCCTCCGGGAGGTTCGGGGTGAGGAGCGCCGCGCGCGGCACGATGTCCTCGAGCAGCGTCTGCACCGCGTCGGGCCGGAGCAGCCGTTTCCCGCTCTTCGCCACCATCACCGGGTCCACCACGACCCGGAGCTCGTGCTCGTCCACCGCTCGGGCCACCGCGCCGACGATCGCCGCCGAGGAGAGCATCCCGGTCTTCGCCGCGGCCACCGGGAAGTCCCCCGCGACCGCCGCGATCTGCGCGGCCACGAGTTCGGGCCCGATCTCCTCGACGCCGGTCACCGCGACCGTGTTCTGCGCCGTCACCGCGGTGATCGCCGAGACCCCGTACACCCCGTGGGCGGCGAAGGTCTTCAGGTCCGCCTGGATGCCGGCGCCGCCGCCGGAGTCGGATCCGGCGATCGTGAGGGCTACCGGCGGGACGGTCCGGGGCCGCCCCTTCACGAGGAAGCGGTCCGGAACGAGAGGACGGCGACCGCGTCCTCGCCCCATTCCTCCGCGAGCGGTTCGACCGCGAGGTGCTGGCCGTGTTCGTCCGCGATCTCCCGGTAGAGGATCAGTACCATCTCCCGTTCGGGCGCGAGCGGCGCGTGGGGGTTGACGAGCAGCGTCCGGCTGCCGTCGTCGTAGAGCACTTCGAGGTCCGGGAACGGGTTGTCGTCGGGCTCGTCCGCATAGACCAGATCCACGGCGGCGTGGAAACTCTCGGGGACCATCCGGTTCGAGAACTGGACGCGGAAATCGCTGTCCAGCGGGATCTCGCGCTCCCCGTCGAGCGGGAGCGAGAAGACCACCCGCAGCGGCCCGATGTCGCGCTCGAGGGCCTCGCGCTCCGCTTCGCGGATGTCCACCGGCTCGAGCGCCTCGTCGGCGGGCGCCTCGGCGATCTCGATCCGCTCCGAGCGCAGATAGAGCATGCCGTCGCGCTCCCAGGGCCTGCCGTACACCCGGAGCCACTTGCCGGTGTCGCGGCGCCGCCGGGGGTCGAGCCGGAAACCCTTCCCGGCCGGGCGCATCCCGGTGACCCAGATCGCGTCGGCCCCGGCCTTGATCACGAAGTCGCGGGGGGTGCGCTTGTCGCGGATCGAGAGGTCGCCGAACAGGTTGTTCCCCCGGAACTTGCCGACGACCTCGACCCGGCGGCTCAGCCAGCGCTCCGGGTCGGCGAGGAGCTCCCCGAGGGAGACGGTGGCGGCGCTGCCGGGGGCGATCTCGATCGCGTCGCCGGCCTCCATCTCGGCCCGCGCCTCGCGCTCGCGCTTCGACGCCAGGTCCTCGGTGGCGTTCATCGGGGCGACGGAGACGATCGCCAGGAACCCCTCGGTGCGGGTGTCCAGCGAGCTCTGCAGCCAGGACGGATCGAACGGGTAGTTCCGCAGGATCGGATGCATCCGGACCGTGTAGGAGTCGAGCATCCGCGTCGAGAAGAACCAGCCCTCGACCTCGAGGTCGCTCGCGCCGAGAAAGGCGAGCCGGCTCATGCTCATCACCGACTCGGCCATCAGGATCTCGCGCCCGATCTCGTCGGGGTCCTCGAGCACGAACACCCGCTGGTCGCCCCCGAAGGAGAAGCCGAGCCGCCCCCGCACCAGGACCGCGCTCTCGTGGTACCGCCCCGGGAGCCGCGAGAGGTCGGCGACCGAGACCGCCTCGGGTTGCTCGGGGAAGTAGCCGTACTGCGCCCAGGCGGGAAGCGGGCCGGCGACGAGGGCCAGCGACGCGATCCGGAGGCAGACGAACACGGGACGATCCTAACAAGTCCGCGCGCCGGACCGTCCGCAGCGACGGCGCGGCTACCCGGCGCGCGGCAGCCGGCTCCGCGCCTCGCCGCCCCGCTCCGCCGAGGCGGGGAAAGGGGCCGATCACCGCCCGGCGGATTCCCCATGGCCGGGGGATGACACTCCTTGCCATCCTTCTGCGGCACAATGTTCATCCGTCGCGCCGCTCGGGGCGCGAGACGACCCATGACCTGCGAAACCCACCGCGACCTCGCCAGCGAACGGCCGATCGCGGAGCCGGCTCGAGGCCGGACGGCGCCGGGCGAACCGCCGCACGGGTCCGCCGTCCAGCCGCGCCGCCGGCGCGCCTGCTCCCGGCTCTCGCTTCAGGCGGATCCCGAAAGACCAGGGGTTCCTCGGGGTCCCCGTCCCGGTGGCGTGATCCCTTTCCGATCGGCCTCGCCCGGGCTCCCCCTACGGGATGGCCCGGTCGGTATCTGCTCCGCGCTTCTCCCGGTCGGCTCCACCCGGCCCGCCTCCGCCAGATACCGGTAGTGGATCCCGGCCGAACCCCGGGCGCCCCCGGCGCGACGGACTCCGCCGACGGGGGGAGGAGAAACCGGCTGTTCCTGGTTTCCTGCGTGAAGACGAAACGGTCGGCGCCGGCGCCCGCGAAGGACCTCTATGTCTCGGCCTGGTTCCGGAAGGCGAGCGCCTTCGTCGAGCGGACGGGTTGCCCGTGGCGCATCCTGTCGGCGAAGCACGGCCTCGTCCACCCGGACCAGGAGATCGCGCCCTACGAACAGACTCTGAACCGGATGGGGAAAACGGAGCGGTGCGCCTGGGCCGACGGCGTGCTCGCTCGCCTCGAGCCGTGCCTCGATGGAGTCGAGGCGGTCGTCTTTCTCGCGAGCGAGCGGTATCGGGAGGTCCTCGCACCGAAGCTGTGCCGGCGAGGTCTCGCCGTCGAGGCGCCGATGCGCGGCCTGGGGATCGGCAGGCAACTCCAGTGGCTCGACCGCATGCTCGCTCGCCTCGCCGACACGCAGCGCTTCTACGGGCTGCTCGACCGACTCGGAAGCGCGCGCCGGCTGGCCGAATGCTCGGCGAAACCGGATTGGCCGCGCCGCGGCGTCTATTTCTTCTTCGAGGACGGCGAAACCCGCTCCTGGTCGGGCGCGGGGCCGCGCGTCGTGCGGGTGGGAACCCACGGGCTGAAGCCGGGCAGCCGGAGCACGCTGTGGGAGCGGCTCGCGCAGCATCGCGGCAAGGCCGACGGCAGCGGCGGGAACCATCGGGGGTCCATCTTCCGCCTGATCGTCGGCGCCGCGCTGGGGCGGAGGCGGGACATCGCCCTCCCGGAGACCTGGGGCGTCGGCGGCAGCCGGGGCGAGGCGGCGAAGCGCTTCGGCCTCACCCGGTCCGAGGTGAAGCGGGCGGAAGAACCGCTCGAAGCGGCGGTCAGCGGCCATCTCGGAAGGATGCGTTTCCGCTGGCTGGAAGTTCCGGACGAACCCGGACCGCAAAGCGAGCGCGGGTTCATCGAGCAGAACGCCATCGCGCTCCTGAGCGGGTATCGGGAACCGGCGCTCGATCCGCCGTCGCCCGGCTGGCTCGGCCACTCGAGCGACCGGTCTCCCGTCCGGCGCTCCGGCCTCTGGAACAGCAACCATGTCGAAGAGGACCACGACCCGTCCTTCCTCGACCGGATCGAGAGCCGCCTCCCCCGATCCGCTCCGTGACCGCCCGGCCCGCCGGGGCGCGGAGCCCGAAAACAAGATAGTGCAATCTTTGGCAGAGAAAGCGTCCTGACCCCGATTCTGATGTCAAGTTAGTACTATCTTTCATTTTCCGTTGCGGTTCTTGGGGGTCCTCGCTGAAAGAAAGTCCCCTCGCCGGTTCGGAAGGCCCGCCCGCCCCGACCCTCATCGCCGTCGCGCCCCGTGCGCGAGGTAATCGAGCACCGGCCCCAGCGACAGGGTGCCCACGGTGGCGGAGAGGACGCTCCAGGCGGGCGAGACCGCCATCGGGATGAGCGGCAGGAGTCCGGCGAAGGTCTCGAAGTCAGGTCCGGACGATCGGGCGGGAACCGTGCCGGGCCGGCGGCCCGCATCTCCCGAAGCGCTCGCCGAGCAGCAGTCCTGGCGGGCGGGCGGTCAGAATCGCCATCCTTCTCGCTCCATGAATCGGGTGAGCTGGCCGAGCCGGGCCGTCGAGGTCCCGAAGCTGCCGGTCAGCGGAAACGACGGACAGCGCGCCCGCCGCGCGATCCGGGTGAATTCGACCGACGCGGCGGCGCGGCGTTCCGCCGCCGCCACATCGGGTCGCCGCGCCAGCAGGTCCGCCGGGATCCCCGCGGGAGGCGTCGCCGGCAGCGCCGGCAGGCGCTCCGGCAGGTCGGGGTCCGGTCCCCCTCCCGGCTAGGCCCCGACCACCGCCCGGAGTCGTCGAACCGCGGCGCCCCGCACTTGCTCCGCCGCCGCGAGCTCGACGAGCGCCCCGGTGTGGGCGGCCTCGGCGCTCCGGACCGCCGCGGGCGGCAGGAGTCCGCGCTCCGCGCGGGTGTGCGTCCGGCCGAGGCTCGCCCCGAGTCCCTCGGCCAGCCGGCGCGCCACCCGTTCCTGCCCGGAAGCGCTCACCGCCGCGAACCACGCCTTCGCCGCCTGCCCCGCGATCGCGATCCGGGCCCCGGCGGTCTCGGCGATCACGGACTGCAGCCCCGCCGCCGCCGCCCGCGCCCCGGGGCTCGCCGCCCGCCACAGGTTCGCCTCCCACGCGACATCGAGAGACGCGGCGTAGTTCGTGAAGGTCGTCGAGGACACCTCGTCGGGAGCGAGCCCGGGGAGCGGCAGCCCGATGAAGTTCTGCCTCCGTCCGGCGCGGCGGGCGGAGGCGCCGACGGTCGGGAAGAACCCGGCCAGCGCCCGCTCCGAATCCGCCACCGCCGCTTCGAGACGCGCCGCGGCGCGTCTCGAGGGTCGGGTTCCGGGCGAGCGCCTCGACCACGATCCGGTCGAGCCCCGGATCGCCGAAGGTGGTCCACCAGTCCGCCGGCGGCGCCGGGCTCCCCGGGTCCGTCGGTCCGGGGCTCTCCCACACGGGTGGCGGGGCCGGTCCGAGCAGCGGGAGCTCCGCCCGCGCGGCGCAACCGGCCGCGCAGAGCGCGATCCCCCAGACCGCGACCGACCGGCCAGCGTCATCCGGGACTTGCGGAGGGCGCCGTCGGGTTCGGCCCGCGCCATCGCGAAATCACCGGCGGAGACCTCGTCGCGGCCGCATCCCGCTTGCGCCGCGCCGGTCCCCGCCGAGGCGACCGGTCCTGGCTTGCGAGCCGGGCAGGATCCCGGCGTCGACGAACGCGAAACATCAGCGGGAGCCGATGCCGCCTCATGGCTGGTCGGGTGGCCGACGGGTCTGGCCACCGGCGGCCGAAGGCACTCCGAGGTCAGAGCAGACGGATGGAACCCGGATAGCTCGCGACCACCCGGTCCGCCGTCAGCAGGGTGATCCCTTCGACCTGCGCCTGTGCGATCAGCAGGCGGTCGAACGGATCCTGGTGGATCGGCGGCAGGTGCACAACGGCGGCTGCGTGCGCGCTGCTGACGGACAGCTCCGTGTAGTCGCGCTCCAGCAATCCTCGACGCAGCGAGTGCGGGTTCACTGCCAGGCGGCGACGGTGGCGGAGCGAGGACTTGATGGCCACCTCCCAGATGGAGGCCGCGCTGAAGATCCGGCCCACCCCCGGACTTCCGAGGACGGTCTGGAAATCGGGAGAGCGCCGCTTGCGTACCCCGCTCGCCCAGAGCAGGACATGCGTGTCCAGAAGGAATCTCACTCCGGCGCCGGGCCGCCCCCGGGGTCGCCCTCGAACAGGGCCCGGATCTCGTCCGCACACATCGTGTCGAAGTCGTCCGGCACCTCGATCTGACCATCGAGGAACCCGAAGGGACTCCCGGGCGCCGACGCCGATCGGTCCACCGGGGTGACCTTGACGAGCGGCTTCCCGGCCCGGGCGATGATGAACGGTTTTCCTTCGGTCGCCTCCCGCACCAGGCGGGACAGATGAGTCTTCGCTTCGTGCATGTTCACGATGCGCATCTGCGAGCCTCCGGTCGAGTTCACCGGCCTTAGCTTACTGTTGCGGCGCGGTCACCAGGCTGTGGAGAAAGTCCCTCGTGCGGTGACGCGGCGCGAAGCGCCGCGGGGGAGGGTCCTCCCTCCCCGCGAGAGGGGGCGGACCGGATCGCGGGAGCGATTCGGTCCGCCACCCGGTGGGGAAAGCGCCCCGCATCGGCCCGGGCGATGGGGTTCCCCATCTCTTCGAGGACGGATTCCCATGCGGGGCGTCTTATCCACAGGCTGTCACGGGTGCGGCGGGCAAACCGGCTGATGTACCCTCGCTTCGCCCGAGCGAGCCGGGGTGGTCCGGCGGGGCGGGGAGGCGAGTTCCATGATTCTTCGCGTTGCGGCCGGGCGTCGGTCCGGGCTCTCGTCGTCGCCGGGTCTCCGGTACGCCGCCGGGCGTCGCGCCGGGCTCCGATTCGCGCTCCCGTTGCTGCTGCTCGGGGCCCCGTCCGCCGCGCAGACGCCGGAGCAGGTGGAGTCGGTCCTGAACCGCCTCGAATGGCGGAATATCGGCCCCGCGATCATGGGGGGCCGCATTGACGATGTGGCGGTCGTCGAATCGGACCCGCGCACCCTGTGGGTCGCCACCGCCTCGGCGGGCGTCTGGAAGACCGAGAACCACGGGATCACCTGGATCCCGCAGTTCCAGAACGAAGCGGTCTCCTCGATCGGCGCGATCGCGGTCGCGCCCTCCGACCCCTCGGTCGTCTGGGTGGGCACCGGAGAGCCGGCGAACCGGCAGAGCAGCTCGTGGGGGAACGGCGTCCATGTCTCGACCGACGGCGGGACCACCTGGACCCACAAGGGGCTCGAGGACACGCACCACATCGGCCGCGTCCTGGTGCACCCGACCGACCCCGGCACGGTGTATGTCGCGGCGCTCGGCCACCTCTGGGGGCCGAACGAGGAGCGCGGCGTCTTCCGCACCACGGACGGCGGCGACACCTGGGACCGGGTGCTCTACCACGACGAGGACACCGGCGCGGTGGAGATGGCGATGGATCCCGAGAGCCCGGACACGATCTACGCGGCGCTCTACCAGCGGCGGCGCCGCGCCTACGGCTTCGCCGGCGGCGGCCCGGGGAGCGGGATCCACCGCACCACCGACGGCGGCGACACCTGGATGCAGCTCGGCGGCGGCCTGCCCGACGGCGACACCGGCCGGATCGGGCTCGATGTCTATCGCCGCGACCCGCGCATCGTCTATGCGATCGTCGAGAACCGCGACGGCGGCGTCTTCCGCTCGGAGGACAAGGGGCTCACCTGGGAGCGGATGAGCGACACGAACCCGCGCCCGATGTATTACAGCCACATCCACATCGACCCGAACAACGACCAGCGCATCTGGGTGCTCGGCGCCCGGATGTACAACTCGGAGGACGGGGGGCGCACCTTCGTCACCGACATGGTCCAGCGGATCCACGGCGACCACCACGCCCTCTGGATCGACCCGGCGGACTCGCACCACCTGTTCCTCGGCCCCGCCGGCGGGATCCCC